>DASSPJ010000025.1:0-19234 GCA_035699665.1 Candidatus Limnocylindria bacterium | reverse complement strand
TCGGGTCCTGCTCCTTGAGGTGCTCGACCTCGGCGGGATCTCGATAGCGGCGCTGGTCGTCGTCCGACGAGTGGGACGTGAGGCGCACCACCCGGGCCTCGATCAGCGTCGGGCCCTCGCCGCGGCGGGCTCGCTCGTGCGCGTCCCGCGCGGCCGCGTAGCAGCCCAGCACGTCGCCCCCGTCGACCACAACGCCCGGCATCCCGTAGCCGGCCGCGCGCGCAGCGACCGAGCCGCCCGCGACCTGGCGATCGAGCGGCACGCTGATGGCATAGCCGTTGTTCTCGCACACGAAGATGACCGGCAGGTGATGGACGCCGGCGAAGTTCATGGCCTCGTGGATCTCGCCCTGGTTCGAGGTGCCCTCGCCGAACTGGGTCATGGTCACCACGTCGTCGCCGCGGACCCAGGCGCCCATGGCAATGCCGACGGCGTGGAGGACCTGCGTTCCCACCGGCGAGCTGAGGCTGACGATGTTGTACGGCGCCCCGCCGTAGTGCCCGGGCATCTGGCGGCCGCCCGAGCTCACGTCGTCGCCCTTGGCCAGATGGGCGGTGATGATGTCCTCGGCGCTCATCCCGAACGCGATGGTGCTGGCGATGGAGCGGTAGTAGGGCGCCATCCAGTCCTGCCCCCGGCGCATCGGCCAGGAAGTGGCCACCTGCGCGCCCTCGTGGCCCTGCCCCGAGATGATGAAGGCGATCTTGCCCGCCCGCTGCATGAGCCACATCCGCTCGTCGACGGCGCGGGCCAGCAGCATGGCGCGGTACATCGCCAGGACGTCGTCATCGCTGAGGCCCAGCTGCGCGTGCCGGGGTTGCAGGTCCGTGCTTGCCATCGGCTGGTGGTCCTCCTCTCCTTCGGCGTCCTAGACGTGAATCGGTGCGCCGTCGACCGCCATGGCGGCCTCGGGCAGCACCTCCGGCAGGGTCGGGTGGGCGTGGACGTTCATGGCGATCTCGCCGGCCGTGCCCTCCACCAGCTGGGCGAAGGTCGGCTCGGCGATGAGGTCGCCCGCGTGCGGGCCGATGATGTGGGTGCCCAGCAGCAGGCCGGTCTCGGCATCGGCGACGAACTTCGCGAAGCCGTCGACCTCGCCGACGATGGTGGCCTTGCCCAGCGCCCGGAAGGGGAACTGGCCGGTCTTCACGCTGCGTCCGTCGGCCTTGGCCTCCTCCTCGGTCTTCCCGACCGAGGCGATCTGCGGGCGGCAGAAGGTGACGCGCGGCATGAGCTCCATCCGCACCGGCTCCGGGTCGTGGCCGGTCATGTGCTCGACGGCGACCACCGATTCGTGCGAGGCGACGTGCGCCAGGGCGAAGCCCGGCACGATGTCGCCGATGGCGTACAGGTTCGGCACGCCGGTGCGCATGAATTCGTCGACGATGACGTAGCCGCGCTCCGTCTTCAGCCCGTCGATCCCCTCGAGGCCGATGCCATCGGTGAGCGGCCGCCGCCCGACCGCGACCAGGATCAGGTCCGTCGTCAGGTCGGTGCGCTTCGAGCCGTCCTTGGTGGCGATGGTGAAGCTGATCTCGCCGTCGCCCCTGCGCAGCGACTCGGGGTCGATGGTCGAGCCGACGTGGGCGGTGATGCCCCGCTTGCGGAAGGTGCGCGCCAGCTCCTTGCTGATGTCCGGATCCTCGAGCGGCACCACGCGGTCGAGGTACTCGATCACGGTCACCTCGGCGCCGAAGTCGCGGTACATGCTGGCCCATTCGACGCCGATCGCGCCGGCGCCGACGATGGTGACCCGCTGCGGCACGTCGTTGCGCCTCAGCGCCTCGTCGCTGGTGATGATCAGGTGGCCGTCCGGCTCGAGACCCGGCAGCGAGCGGGGCGCCGAGCCGGTGGCCAGGATCAGGTCCTTCGCGCTGGCCTCCACGTCGCCGGAGTCGCCGCCGGAGACGCGAACGCTGGTCGGACCGGTGAGCACGCCGTTGCCGTGGAGCACGGTGACCTTGTTCTTCTTCATCAGGAACTCGACGCCCTTGACGTGCTTCTCGATCACCGCGTCGCGCCGCGTCCCCAGCGCGGGGTAGTCGAGCGTCACGCCGTCGTGCCCGGCCAGGCCGAACTCGGCGCCCTGCTCCTGCACCCGGTGCAGCAGGTCGGCGGTCTCGAGGAGCGCCTTGGATGGGATGCAGCCACGGTTGAGGCAGGTGCCGCCGAGGCGGTCACGCTCCACGAGCCCCACCGACAGGCCGAGCTGCGCGGCGCGGATGGCACCCACGTAGCTCATGCCGCCGCCGAGGATGAGCAGGTCGAACTGGTGCTGGTCGGCCATCGGTCTCCGTCGTCGAATGTGCGGTCGGTTCAGGTCGCCGTCCCGGCCGCGAGCGGACGGGCGGCATCGGTGTCGAGTGAGCGCTCCTCGAACGCGGCCAGGCGGGCGCGCCACGCGTCGGGCACCGGCATCGGCCGCGCGGCTGCGTAGTCGTACGCCACCAGCACGGAGGACATCTCGGCCGCCAGCCGGCCCTCGCCGGCGGTCATGCGATGGCTCATGGCGAAGCTGGTGCGACCGATGCGGTCGACGCGCGTCTCCACCACCACCTCCTCGCCGAACTGGATCGGTGACCGGAAGTCGATCTCCAGGCGGGCCAGGATGAGCGGCATCCGGTCGAACGGCTTCTCCGGGCGCAGCACGTCGAGCAGGTAGCGAATGCGGGCCAGCTCGGTGTAGCTGGCGAAGACGGCATTGTTGACGTGCCCGAATGCGTCGGTGTCGCGGAAGCGCACCTGCAGCGAGGAGCGGTGCCGGAACTCGACGGGGCGCGCCATGGCGTCGGATTCGTTCGTCACGGAGGACCCATTCTAGCCGGGAGACGGGGTCGCGCTACAGCGCACGCTCGATGCGGTCCACCAGGGTGGCCAGCAGCGTGACGCGCGGGACCACGCTCGACAGGTCGAGCCACTCGTCGGCGGAGTGGTCGTCGCCGCCCACCGGCCCGAGGCCATCGAGCGTCGGCAGCCCGGCGGCCGAGGTGGTGTTGGCGTCGGAGGCGCCGCCGGTCGCCGTGTCCCGGAGCGCGAAGCCCAGCTCGCCGGCGATCTCGACCGCCAGGTCGACGAGGCGCGCGGAGGCGGGCGTGCGCTCCATCGGCGGATGGTGGGCGGTGCGGCGCAGCTCGGCCACCGTCCCGTCGGGGATCGGCTCGCCGACGATCGCCTCCAGTGCGGACCAGGCCGCATCGAACGCGTCGCTGGTGGCGGCCCGCAGGTCGACCTGGTAGCGGCACGCCGCTGGCACGACGTTGGGGCGCGTCCCGCCGGCGATCACACCGACGTTGGCGGTGACGCTCGGCCAGCGGCCGTTGAGGGCCTGGATGCGGTCCACCTGTCGGGCGGCGGCGAGGATGGCGTGGCGCCCCTTCTCCGGCTCGATGCCTGCGTGGGCGGCGCGGCCGATGAGCGTCACCTCGGCGTCGGCGATCCCCTTGCGCGCCGAGACGATGTCGCCGTTGGCTCGCGCGCACTCGAGGACGAGCGCGGCGTCGTGCTCAGGAACCAGGGCGCGGATGTGCGGGGTGGAGAACGGTGAGCCGATCTCCTCATCGGGGTTGGCGACGAAGGTCACGCTCGGCCGGCGCCCGACCGCCTGCAGCGCGCCGATGGCGTGGAGACCGGCCAGCAGGCCGGCCTTCATGTCGGTCACCCCGGGGCCGGTGGCACGGTCGCCCTCGACCCGGTACGGGCGGGCCGCCGCGGTGCCGGCATCGAAGACGGTGTCCATGTGGCCGATCAGCAACAGCCGCGGCCCGTCCCCGACGAGACGGCCGATCACCAGGTCGCCGAGCTGCGGTTCACCGGGCGCCGACCGGTGGGGAAGCCGCTCGACCTGCGCGCCGAGCTCGGCAAGTCGAGCCTCCACGTGGTCGGCGACCTGATTGACGCCATCCGGGGTATAGGAGCCGCAGTCGAGGTTGACCAGCGCGGCCAGCTCGGCGAGGTAGCGGTGGTGGGTCGCCGCCACGGCGTCGCGCAGCGAATCGGTCGCGGGAGTCGGCATTGGGCCAGAGAGTCTAATCGGTGACCGTGTACTCGACGGGGGAGATATCGGTCCGCATGGTGCGCGTGGCCGGTGGGGATCTTCCGGGTCCACGGCGCTGAGCGGTCGAGCGCACTTTGTCATACTCGGTCGATGGCAGACCGCCGGCGCCCGGACGACGACGCGACCGAGCTGCTCGAACTGCGGGTGCTCGACGGCCCCAACCGCTTCTTCACCCGTCCGGCGGTGAAGGTCGAGTTCACCGACCCGCAGCCGGGTCGCGCGGCCGAGGTCGCGGCGCGTGCCGGCGAGGCGGTGCGCGAGCTCTACGCCGCCCTCGACCTGCCGTCCCCGCGGCTCACCTTCCGGCGCAGCGTCGACGACCGGCGTGCGCTGGTGGCGTTCCCGTGGCGGCGGCGCGCGATCAGCCAGTCGATCGGGGCCGCCGCGGCGCGGATCGCGCTCGGACGCAGCAACCGCCGCCGCGAGCTGGCGGCCCTGCGGGCCACGGCCCTCGGCCCGCTGCCGGCGCTGCCGCACGCCTCGGTCCCCATCGTGGCCATCACCGGCACGAACGGCAAGTCCACCACCACCCGCCTCATCGCCCACCTGATGCGAACGGCCGGCAAGCGGGTCGGGATGACCAACTCGGACGGGATCTACGTCGATGGCCAGCTCGTCGAGGCGGGGGACTGGACCGGGTTCGGCGGCGCGGGGCGCATCCTCGCCGAGCCCGGGCTCGACGTGGCCGTGCTCGAGACGGCACGGGGCGGGATCCTGCTGCGCGGGATCGGCTACGAGCGCAACGACGTCAGCGTGGTGACCAACGTGTCCGCCGACCACCTGGGGCTCAACGGCATCGACACCCTCGATGAGCTGGCCGAGACGAAGGCGAGCGTGGTGCGGATCACCAGGCGCGACGGCTGGGCGGTCCTGAACGCCGACGATCCCCGGGTGTGGAAGATGCGTCGCGAGACGAAGGCCCGCCCCTACGCCGTGACGCTCGATCCGGCCTCCCCGGCCATCGAGGAGGCGCTCGACCGCGCCGGTCGTGCCGCGCTGCTGGAGGACGGCTGGCTGGTGCTGCGGGGAGCGGGACGGCGCCCGGCGCGGCTGGCGCGTGCCGCCGACCTGCCGGTCACCTTCGCCGGCCTGTCGCGCTACAACATCGCCAACGCGCTCGCCGCCGCCGCGGCCGCCGACGCGCTGGGCCTGTCCCGCGCCAGGATCGTGGCCGGGCTGCGCAGCTTCTCGCAGGACGCCGAGACGAACCCCGGGCGGCTGAACCTGTTCGAGCGGCGCGGTGTCTTCGTGCTGGTGGACTTCGCGCACAACGAGGCGGGTCTGCTGGGGCTGCTCGACGTGGCGCGCTCGCTGGCCGGCCGGCATCGCGTCCGCCTGGCGCTGGGCACGGCCGGTGACCGGACCGATGAGATCCTGCATCGCCTCGGCGAGATCGCCGCCGCAGCCGACGACCTCGTCATCTGCGAGAAGCCCCATTACCTGCGGGGGCGTGACCTCGAGGAGATGAACGCCCTCTTCCGCGCGGGGGCGCGCGATGGCGGCTACGCGGGCGAGGTCGAGGCATTCGGGGGCGAGCTGCTGGCGCTCCAGGCGCTCCTCGGCCGCGCCAGGAAGGGTGACGTGGCGGCGGTGATGAGCCACGTCGAGCGGCGGGAGATCTTCGACTGGCTGACCGGGGCGGGCTTCCGGCCGGTGACCGTGGAGCGCCTGGCGCGGATGGTGGCCGGCTAGAAGTCCTCGATCTCGTCGGCGCGGGGGATCTCGTCGAGCAGCGTCACCGCCTTCAGCGCCGAGGCCTCGGAGGAGGCGCCGTGCTGGCGGCGCTGGAGCTCCTTCCACACGTCGTTGGCGTGGTCGACGCAGACGGCGACCACGTCGCCGGGCTGCGCGATGTCGAGCGCGCGTCGCGTCGCCTCCATCTCGTCGACGAGGGTCTCGACCTCCGTCGTGCGGGCCCCGTCGTCCATCGCCTGCCGGATGCCCGCCTCGATCAGCTCCGCGGTGCCGCCCCGCGGCCGCCCGCGGTTGTTGGCGTCCTCGCGGACGATGATCCGGTCGAAGTGGCGAGCCGCCGTCCGCCCGATCTCCACGATGTCCTCGTCGCGCCGGTCCCCGGCGGTGGCGATGACGCCGATCCGCCGGCCGGTGACGAGCGCCCGGGCTCCGCCGTTGGTCGGCTCGGCGAGGCTGGCCACGAACTGCCCGAGCGCGTCCACGGCCGGCGGGTTGTGCGCGTAGTCGACGATCACCCGGTAGCCGTCCAGCTCGAACATGTTGAGGCGCCCGGGCGCCATGAAGTAGCTGGTGGTGAACGTCCGCAGCCCCTGGCGGATGTCGTGGAGGTGCGCGCCCGCGGCCCAGGCCGCGGCGGCGGCGGCGAGGGCGTTCTGCACGTTCATGCGCGCCCGACCCTCGAACGTGGCGGGGAGCAGGTGCGTCCACACCAGCGGCATCGACTTGCGACCGTGGCGCAGCACGATCATCTCGCCGTTGCGTCCCTTCTCCAGCGTCACCGACCGCCGGCCGCGTGACGCCTGGAACCTGATCCGCTCGTTGTCGGGGTCCATCGAGAAGTACACGACCGAGCCGGAGCAGTGCCGGCCCATCGCCGCCACCAGCGGGTCGTCGGCGTTGAGCACCGCGGTGCCGTCACGCGGCACGGCCTCCACGATCACCTGCTTCACGCCGGCGAGCTGCTTGAGCGTCGTGATCCCGCCGAGGCCGAGGTGGTCGCCGGTGACGTTGAGCACGACCGCCACGTCGTTGCGCTGGTAGCCGAGCCCCTCGCGCAGGATCCCGCCACGGGCCACCTCGAAGACCGCGAAGTCGACCAGCGGGTGCTGGAGCACGGTCGATGCCGAGCGCGGGCCTGAGGCATCGGCCTTCCGGATGAGGCGGCCGTCGACGAAGATCCCGTCGGTGCTGGTGAGGCCGACCTTGCGCCCCATCCCCTTCATGATGTGCGCGATCATCCGGGCGGTGGTGGTCTTGCCGTTGGTGCCCGTGACCGCGACGATCGGGATCCGCGCGTCGGCACCCGGCGGGAAGAGCAGGTCGAGCACCGGCTTGGCGACGTACTGCGGCTCGCCCTCGGTGGGGTTGGTGTGCATCCGGAAGCCGGGTGCCGCGTTGACCTCGACGATCCCGCCGCCCGTCTCGCGCACCGGCACGCTGATGTCCGGGCAGATGAAGTCGATCCCGGCGATGTCGAGGCCGACCACGCGCGCGGCCTGCTCGGCGATCTCGGCGTTGTCGGGGTGGATCTCCTCGGTGCGGTCGATGCTGATCCCGCCGGTGCTCATGTTTCCGGTGCGCTTGAGGAAGACGCGCTGCCCCCGCGGCGGCACGTCGCCCAGCTCGAATCCCTGCTCGCGCGCGTAGGTGATCGCCTCGTCGTCGACCTTGATGCGGGTCAGCACCTTCTCGTGACCGATGCCACGGCGCGGATCGGCGTTGGTGACCTCGATCAGCTCGCCGACGGTGTGCGCCCCGTCACCTACCACGTGGGCCGGGACGCGCTGCGCGACGGCGCGCAGGACGCCACCGATGACCAGGCAGCGGTAGTCGTTGCCGGCGAGGAACGTCTCCACCACCAGGGCGCCGGAGCGCGACTGCGAACGTGCCTGGGGATAGGCATCGCGGACCGCCTGGGCATCGGCGAGGTTCAGCATCACGCCGCGACCGTGGTTCCCGTCGAGCGGCTTGAGCGCCACCGGAAAGCCGATCCTGGTCGCGGCCGCAGCGGCCTCGTCGGCGCTGCGCACGATCCGCGAGCGCGGCACCGGGACGCCGGTGGCGGCGAGGAGCTGGTTGGTGAGCTTCTTGTCCGACGCGGTGTCGACCGCGATCGACCCGGTCTGGCTGGTCATCGTGGCGCGGATGCGCTGCTGGTGGACGCCGTGGCCCAGTTGGACCAGCGAGGCGCTGTTGAGGCGGATCCACGGGATGTCGCGCAGGCCGGCCTCGTCGATGAGCGCCTGCGTCGACGGGCCGAACGCCGAGCGCTCGGCGAGGAGGATCAGGTTCTCGAGCTCGGCGCGGAAGTCGAAGCCGTCCTCGGCGCGCACGAGGTGGTTGACCAGGCGCACGGCCAGCTTCCCGGCGGCCACGCCGACCGCCTCCTCGCCGTAGGAGTAGACGACGTGGTAGCGCCCCGGCTCGCCGGTGCTGCGCGTCTTGCCGCGCCCCACCTCGGTGCCGGCCTCCCGCTGCAGCTGGAGCGCGACGTGCTCCGCGACGTGACCGAGCCAGGTCCCCTCGGCCAGCCGTCCGGCGAAGCCGCCCGGCTTGCCGGTGCCGCAGGAGTGCTCGCCGACGCCGGGGAGCATCTCCAGGAGCGCCTCGACGAAGCCGGGGATCGTGCTCGACGGGAAGTGCTCCAGGACCCCGAGGTCCACGACCAGCTTGATGGCCGGCTCGTAGTTCCAGTAGTTCGGCCCGCGGTACACGCGCGTCTCGACGATGCGCAGCTCGGGCTGCGGCGTCGCGCCGGGCGGCGGGCTGGGGATCCGGGTGCGGCTCACTCGCTGGCCTCGTCCAGCCGGCGGGTGCGCACCGCCCGCCGCCGGGCGCGCTCGGGCGCGGTGTCGTCGGCCCCCTCGGCGGCGATGCGCCGGATGAGGCGGCGCGTGCGATCGGTGGCCCGGCCGAGCGAGGCGAGCTCGCGGTCGGTGGCGGTGACCGGTCGCAGGGGTGCCATGAGTCGGCGCTTGCGAAGGTCGAATCGGTATCCGGAGGGAAGGGAGTGGAGGACCACGCCGGAGACCATCATCGGGCGGTGGCGCTTGACCTCGTAGGCATCGGTCTGGATGCGGGCCGGGTCGAGGATGGTGACCGATCCCTTGCCGATCACCTCCAGCACGCCGTTGGGCGACACCAGCGCGGCGGTGTCCTCGTCGACGCCCACCCCCAGCAGGCTCGGCGATTGGGCGATGAGCGCCATCAGGCGGCCGAATCGGTTGCGCTGCTCGAAGTGCTGGTCGATCACCACCCCGGGGAGGAGCCCCAGGCCGGCGCTCATCTGCGTCATGCGCTGCTTGGGCGTGGCGCCGGAGGTGCCGAACGCGACCATGTGGCTGCTGATCGCCGACGCCCCGGCCGACGTGCCGGCGATGATCGCGCCGTGGCGGTGCCGCTCCACGAGGATCCGGCCCAGGGCGGTCCCGCCGATCACGCTCGACAGGCGCAGCTGGTTGCCGCCGGTCATGAAGATGCCGGTCGCGTCGTCGACCGCCTCGACGGTGCGGCGGTCCTCGGCGTCCTCCCGCACCAGCGGGCGCAGGCCGCGCACGTCGGTGACCCCCATGCTGCGGAAGAGCTGCTGGTACAGCTCGGTCGCCTCGTCGCCGAGCGACGAGGCGGTGCTGATCACCGCGATCCGCGCCTCGGGTCCGCCGGCGAGCGAGACGAAGCGCGCCAGGATCTGCCGCTGTCGCAGCTTGTCCTCGGCTCCGCCGATGATGAGGAGATGACCGGCTCGGGGGGCGCCCGGGCGCGGCGCGCTGACCATGCGCGGCAGGATAGCCGAACGTGCGCGGCGGGCGGGCCGGGCCGGGCACGCTAGACTCCGCCGAATGGCTACCCGAACGGCGGCAGCGCAGCGCGACGAGGCGGCGGTCGAGTCCCGCCACGAGTCGCGTGACTTCTACGCCGTGCTCGGCGTGAGCCCCTCGGCGAGCGCCGCCGAGCTGCGCGCGGCGTTCCGCGAGGCCGTCCTGCGCCACCACCCCGACGTGGCCGCGGCGAGCGTGCTGGCGACGCGCCGCACGTCGGTCCTGAACCGCGCCTGGTCGGAGCTCCGCGACCCGCTGCGTCGCCTGCACTACGACCGCCGCCTGGAACAGGGGACCGCCCAGCAGCTCGACTGGCCGCTCGAGGACCACGAGGTGGCAGGCCGGCCGACGCGCGGCGGCGCACGGCGACGGCAGGCCGCTCCCGAGCCGAGCCGCTGGCACCAGCCCCAGTGGCGCAGCGTTGCCGGCTTCCGGGTCCCGGCGGAGGTCTTCCTTGCCGGTCCGGCGGCGCAGCGCAGCTGGATCGTCGAGCACCATATCGCCGGCGAGGACTGGCGCTCGCACAGCGAGCGCTACTGGCTGCGCTACGCCGCGGGGTGGTACCGCGAGCGCGGGCGCATCGACGACTGGCTCGGCGCCCTGGAGCAGCTGGTCGATCTCGACGAGTCGTTCGACACGCTCGTGCAGTCCAGCCTGCGCGACGCCTACGCCATGACGCACGCCTACCTGCGCGGCGCCGCCTTCCTGCGCCGGACGCAGGACCGATATGCCGCCGGCAGCGCGCAGCGCCGCTGGGTCGACCGCGAGCTCCGCGTCCTGCTGGCGGCGTACCGCGACCGCATGGTCCGGCGCGGCCGGCCGGACGACCGCGCCGAGCACGCGGAGCTGCTCCTGAACTACCTCGAGGCGCTGGAGATGGAGCCGGCCTTCGCTGACGTCCGCGCCGCCATCCTCGCGCACCGGCGCGCCGGACACCTGGGTCGGGCGGCCGAGCTGCTCGAGCGCGCCATCGCCGCCCCGGTCACCGAGCCGGCGCGCTGGTACTCCCTCGTCCAGCTGCTCACCGAGGCCGGTCAGCTCGACCGCGCCTCGAAGCTGCTCGCCGAGATCGCGCGTGGCGAGCATCCGGAGGCGCTGGACAAGCGGCGCATCGGCGGGGATCCGGCCCGGCGCATCGCGGCGGCCCGCAACCGGCTGACCCACGCCCGCGGGCGCGTGCGCCGCGCCGCGCCGATCCCGCTCAGCGGCGGCCGATGAAGGGCGGGGAGCTGGTCGGGCCAACGTGGCGCGGCGGGGCGGCGCGGGTGGCCGCGGGCGCCGCGATCGGGGCCCTCGCAGGCGCGATCTCAGTCTGGCTGGGCTTTGGGACGCTGTCCGGCGTGCTGCCGCTCATCGCGGTCGTGGCGGTCGGGCTGCTGCTGGGCTGGATGGCCGCCGGCGCCGCCTACGCGGCCGCGATCGTCGCCGCGCTGGGCCTGCTGGCGCTGCGGGAGCCGGTCGCGCTCGCTGCGGCGGATCTCCTGCGTCTCGGCCTGGCGCTCGTGGGCGGTCCGCTCCTCATCGCCCTCATCCGGCGCGACCAGCGCTCGACGGAGTCGATGTGGGCCGCGCGCAACGAGCTCGAGGCGCTCGCCCGCGAGGGGCGCCGCCGCGAGGACGAGCTCCGGGCCACGCAGGAGGAGCTGGCCCTCGCCTATGCGCGTGCCGAGCAGGAACGGGCGCGCCTCACCGAGGTGGCCGACGCGATCCCCGAGCCCCTCATCGTCTTCGATGGCGAGGGTCGTGGGCGCTACGGCAACATGGCCGCGATGCGGCTCTTCGGCCGGGCCTTCGTGGAGCGGCCGGTGGACGAGTGGCAGCGGCTCGCCGATCCCCGGGACGAGCGGGGCGTGCCGCTGGCCGCCGGATCGCTGCCACAGCTGCTCGCGCAGACGGCGCCGCTCCGCACCCGCATGGTCGTGCGGCTCCCGACGTCCGGGCGCGACCTGCTCGTCGACGTCGAGGGGACGCCGGTGCCCGGCGGGGGATGCGTGGTCCTGCTGCGCGACGTCGGCAAGGAGGAGGACGAGCGCCGCCGCCTCAGTCGCTTCGCGTCGTTCGTGGCCCACGAGCTGCGCAACCCGCTCGCGGTGGCCAAGGCGCGGGTCGAGCTCGCCCAGCGCGACGCGCAGCTGTCCCCACGCTCGCGCTCGCACGGCGTGCGTGCGCTCGACTCGATCGAGGCCGCCATCGCCATCCTCGAGCGGCTCGAGCTGTACTCGCGCGCCGACTCGGGGCGCGTCGAGGCGCGTCGCGAGCCGTTCAACCTCGGCGCCGCGGTGGAGACGGCGGTGGAGCGACTGCGCGCACGCGGGAGCGAGCGTGAGCTCCGCATCCGCATGCCCGCCCAGACGATGGTCATCGGCGATCGCCAGCTCGCCGAGGGAGCGATCACCAACCTGCTCACCAACGCCGACCGCTATTCGACGCCCGATGGAGCGATTCGCGTCGAGGCGACCAACGGCGATCCGGTGGTCCTCCGCGTCGCCGATGATGGCCCCGGCATCGCCGACGACGTGGCCGAGCGGATCTTCCGCGACCGCATCAGCTCCGGGCGCGGGCTCGGCCTGGGGCTCTTCCTGGTCCATGCGTCGATGGACGCGATGGGCGGCTCGGTCGAGCTGGAGCGCCGGCGGCCGAAGGCCGTCTTCGCACTGCGCTTCCCGGCCGCACCGCGCGGCGCGAGGGCCGGCACCGCGCCGGAATGACGGCTCAGGAGGGCGCGGCGACGACCTCCAGCGGGCCGAAGCCCTCCGCCTCGACCGCATCACGCACCGCGGAAGCGTCGCCGCTGAGCAGGATGAGCAGCTGGTCGGGACGGATGAGCGCCTCGGCCACGCGTCGCACGTCCTCGGGCCCGACGACCTCGATCCGCGACCGGTAGGTCTGCCAGTAGTCGTCGGGCAGGCCGTAGACGGCGAGCGGCTCGATGGCCGCGGCCACGCCGCCGGTCGCCTCGAAGCGCAGCGGGAAGACGCCGATCATGAAGTTCCGCACCTCGGCGAGCTCCTCGGGCGAGGGCGCCTCGCTGCGCAGCCGATCGAGCTGGGCGAGCAGCTCGCGGATGGCGGGCGCGGTGACCTCGGTCTGGACGGCGGCACGCGAGATCATCGGTCCGGCCGAACGACGCGGGTCGAACGACGCGTGCGCGCCGTAGGTGTACCCCAGCTCCTCGCGGAGCCGCAGGTTGAGGCGGCTCCCGAAGACCCCGCCGAGCACGGCGGCCATGACGATCGCCGGGAAGTAGTCGGGATGGTCGCGCTCGATCCCGATCTGGCCGACGCGCAGCTCCGACTGGACCGATCCGGGACGGTCGACGATCACGACGCGCCGTCCACCGGCCGGACGCGCCTCGATCGAGCGATGCCCGGGCCCGCCGCCGCTCCACGATCCGAGGTGCGCCTCGGCGGAACGGAGCACCGTCTGCGGGTCGAACCCGCCGGCGACGATGAGGTGGGCGGTGGAAGGGCCCCAGTGCGTCGCGTGGAAGTCGCGCACGTGCTCCACCGCGAGCTCGCCGACCGACTCCGGGGTGCCCGCCGAGAGGCGGCCGTAGGGGGAGTCCGGCGCGTAGAGGTGGCGCAGGAACATCTCCTCGGCCAGGCGGCCGGCGTCGGCACGCGCCTGGAGGATGTCGGCGAGGCGCTCCGCCTTGAGTCGCTCGAACTCGTCGGCGTCGAGCCGCGGCTCGCGGACCATCTCGGCGAGCAGCGAGAGACCCTCGTCGACGTGCTCGGGGAGGGCCTGGAAGGCGGCGCGGGCGGAATCCCAGCTCGATTCGCTGCTCACCTCGATCCCGAGGCGCTCGGTGGCGGCGGCGAAGGCGGCGGCATCCAGGCGCTTCGTGCCGGTGACCAGAACCTGCGCGGTCAGGGCCGCCACGCCGGCGCGCTCCTCGGGCTCGGCCGAGGCGCCCGCGTCGGCGAGCAGGTGGACGTTGACCAGGCCGCGACCGGGGAGCGGGACCAGCCACACCGTGAGGCCGTTGGACAGGGCGTGGCGCTCGAAGGCCGGGAAGTGGTACGGACGCGGCGCGCCCGGGCTGGGGCGGCGCGGGTTGGCGACCCTGGTCATCGGTCCGCCTCGCCGTCCGCCTGCGGCTCGCCGGCCGGCGCCTCGGCCGGGAGGTAGGTGAGGACCAGGCGGTTGTCGGGACGCGCCATGTCGCTCAGCGCCTCGCGCACCTGGTCGGCGGTGACGGCCATGTAGTCGGAGACCTCGGCGTTGATCCGCTCCGGCTCATCGAAGAGGCAGGTGTACATCGAGAGGCGGTCGGCCCGCTCGCTGATCCGTTCCAGCCCCGATGCGTTCCCGGCGGCGTACAGGTTGCGCACGCGCTCGAGCTCCGCGTCGCTCGGGCCGTCGACGGCGAGGCGCTCGATCTCGGCGAGCAGGGCGGTCTCGAGGCGCTCGTGGCCGGTCCCCGGCCGGGCGGTGGCCCACAGCGCGAAGATCGACGCGCCGCCCACGATCGGGAAGGGGAAGGCGACCACGTCCTGGGCCAGCTGGCCGCGGCGGACCAGCGACTCGTACAGGCGGGAGGCGCGACCCGCGGCGAGCAGGTCGGCGGCGACCTCGATCGCGCGGAACGCCGGACTGCCGTAGACCGGGGCCCGGTGCGCAAGGTAGATGCGCGGCAGGGGCACCTGGTCGGCGACCGTCTCGCGCACCTCGGCGCCGAGCCGCGCGTCGAGCGACAGGTCGGGCGGCGGCGGGAGATCGGGATTGGCGGGGATCGGTCCGAAATGCTTGGTGGCCAGCGCCAGCGCCTCGTCAGGCTCGACGTCGCCGGCGATCGTCAGCACCGCATTGTTCGGACAGTAGTAGGTCGCGAAGAACGCGCTCACGTCCTCGAGCGAGGCGGCCGAGAGATCCTCCATCGACCCGATCGTCGAGTGGTGGTAGCCGTGCCCCTCCGGGAAGAGGAGCTCCTGGATCTTCTCGTCCCAGGTCCCGTAGGGCTGGTTGTCGACGCTCCAGCGCCGCTCGTTCTTCACCACGTCGCGCTGGTTGTCGAGTTTCTCCTGGGTCATCGCCGGCAGCAGGCTGGCCATGCGGTCCGACTCGAGCCACAGCGCCAGCTCGAGCTCGTGGGAGGGCATCGTCTCGAAGTAGTTGGTCCGGTCGAGCCAGGTCGACGCGTTCAGCGTCCCGCCGGCGGCCTGCACGAGGGCGAAGTGCTCGCCCTTCTCCACGTTGGCGCTGCCCTGGAACATCATGTGCTCGAAGAGGTGCGCGAAGCCCGTCTTGCCCGGCTGCTCGTGCTTGCTGCCGACGTCGTACCACAGGTTCACGGCGGCGATCGGGGCGGCCCGATCGGGCGCGATCACGATGCGCAGGCCGTTCTCCAGCCGATGACGTTCGAAGGCGATCTCAGGCACGCGTGTCTCCTGCGGAGCGGACCGATGGAGCCCCCGCCGCGCGGGCGAACGTGTGGGCAGCGCGAGCCTAGCACGGGCACGCCGGGGCCGGAGGAGGGAGGGTGGTGAGCGACCAGGGACTCGAACCCTGAACCGAGAGATTAAGAGTCTCTTGCTCTGCCAATTGAGCTAGTCGCCCGCGCAGATGATGCCCCGACGCCGCGAGGAAGGCAACCGACCCCGAGTCAGACGGCCGGCTGTCCGGGTCCGCCGTTCGGCTCCGGCGAGCGCCCGTAGCGGGCGTCCATGAAGCCCTGCAGCTGGCCGACGTCGAGCGCGTCCTGGTAGAGCAGGAAGTTCCACGCCGTGGCGGCGATGGGGTGGCCGAAGTCCGGGCCCGACCAGGGCGAGACGATGACCTTGAAGCGCGCGCTGCGCAGCTGGGAGGTGGCCCAGTCGGTCAGCTGGGTGAGCGCGGCCTCGTCGATCTGGCCGGGCTGGTACCAGACCACGATCCCGCCGTGCTCGAGGTTGTGGATCAGCTGGGTCTCATTCTGGGGAGTGGTGTAGACACCCCAGTTCGCGATGCCACTCGGGTCCCAATGCGGCCCCGAGGTCGCGGGTATGGACGAGTAGGGATCGGGGCCGCACGGCTCATCCGATGCGCGGCACGTGGTCCCGGGTGGGACGTGCCCGCCGCCGCGATCCGCCTGCGCGATCCCGGCGTTCGGGTTCGGGCCGGAGAAGGCGACCAGCGCCACGGCCACGATGATGACGCCCACGACCAGCACGCCGCCCACGATGAGGAGGCGCGGATCGAACCGGCGGCCCGCGCCGAGCGGACGGTTCAGGGCCTCCTCGGAGGCGCGGGTCGTGCGGCGCTGGATCTGCTGCGTGCGTCGTCGTTTGGCCACTGGCGCGAGAGGATACCGGACATGGGCGCCCCTGTCCGGCCGGCGACCGGGCGCCGTCCCGGGCGCCTCGGGCTGGCACCGGCCGTGCACTTGGTAGAATTCGGCGCGCCCATCCGCCGCGCGACACGCGGCTGCGGCATCGCCCCCACCACGAGAGGATTCATGGCCGACCCTGCACCCGGCACCCGTCGCAAGAGCGCGTTCACCCTCGTTCGCGAGCTGGTGGGCGGCGTGCGCACGCTCGCCGGGCTCGAGATCGCCCAGGCCAAGGCGGAGATGGCCGCATCGGTCGGGCATGCCAAGGGCGGGTCGATCAAGCTGGCCATCGCCGCGGCGCTGGCGCTGGTCACGATCATCACCCTGCTGGCGATCATCGTCGCCGCGCTGTTCGTGCTCGGCCTGTGGTGGGTGGCGCTCATCCTGCTCGTGCTCCTCATCGTGGTGACGGCCCTCGTCGCCTGGGGCGGCATCGGTGAGCTCAAGCAGATCAAGGTCAAGCCGGAAGCCACGATCGAGTCGGTCAAGGAGGACATCGCGTGGGCCAAACGCCTGATCAAGCGCGACTAGCCGTCGAGGCGCAGCGCGCGCAGCTCGACCGCACCGCGGCACAGCTCCGCGACAGCCTCGACGTCCGCAAGCGGTTCAGGGAGAACCCGGCGGCGGTCGCGGCCATCGGCGCCGGTGCCGTGTTTCTGCTGGCCGGAGGACCGATGCGCGTCGCCCGCCTAATCCGGCGCCGCCTCTTCCGCAGCACCCCCGAGAAGACGTATGACGCGCTCCCGAAGCCGCTCCAGACGTGGGTCGACACCGTGGCCGGCGGCGTGGGCCCGCGCACGGCCGAGGCGCGCGAGGCGCTGTCGGCCGAGCTGACCCGGTGGCGCCACGAGCCGCTCAAGAGCAAGAAGGCGCGCAAGGAGCTCGCCAAGGCGATGGCCGATGGCCCGCCCGGGCCGGGACGCACCGGGTGGAAGGCAGCCGAGGCGATCGCCACCATCGTCGCCGCCGCGGCCGGGCGCAAGCTCGTCGAGCGCTTCCTCTCCGGCGAGCCGCCGATCGGCATCAAGCCGCTCGACGCGGTCGGCACGGTCGGCGGTGCGGCCGAGCCGGACGCGGATCACGCCAAGGACGATGTCACGCGCCCCACGGCGGAGCGCCGCGCCGCCGCCGCTGCGGATGCGGCGGGGGACCGTGACGCCGGCCGCGCCGACTACTCGTCGATGTCGAAGCGGAGCCGCGAGGGGCGCTGACCCCGCGCATTCCGCGACTCGCGGCGCGTCGGAGTGACACCGCGCGCCGGAGGCGAGCATTCGTCACCAACTCGACGGCCCGCCGAGGCGACCTGCGATTCATCGGTGCGTTTGACGCCTGAATGTCTGCCTGGGCTACATCTCTACGCTTCATCGGTAGATCTGGCGCCTGGGGAGGCCTGGATCACCCATCTGGGCTACAGGCGCACCGATGAATCGTAGGTGTGACGCCTGGACCGAGGTCCGGGGCGTCAAACCGCCGACTGACGGGTGCGGGAGGACCTGAAACTCTGATGCGGCATCGGCTTGGTAGACTGCCCCTCGTTCCCTCCGCACCCATGCGGGCGAGTGGCGGAATGGCAGACGCGCCGGCTTTAGGAGCCGGTGTCGCAAGACGTGCGAGTTCGAGTCTCGCCTCGCCCACCACTCGATGAGAACCCAACGCGCCATCACTCGCGGCGGCCCGGGCCGCCGCGAGACCACAGGAGCAGACTTGGTCACCGTATCGTCGCGACCCGAGCCGGGCTCGAAGGTGGTCCTCGAGATCGAGGTCCCGCCCGCCGAGGTCGACCGCCACTTCGCCACCGCCTACCGCCACCTGGCGGCCCAGACGCGGGTCCCCGGGTTCCGACCCGGCAAGGCGCCGCGCCACGTCATCCAGCGCTACGTCGGGCCCGGCACCATCCTGGCCGAGGCGATCGAGCACCTGGTGAGCGAGGCGTACGACAACGCGCTCGACCAGACCGATGTGATCCCGCTCGACGCCCCGCAGGTCGATATCGACCCCGCCGCCGTCGCCGAGGGCCAGGCGGTCAGCTTCACGGCGACCGTGCCGGTGCGTCCCGAGGTCCAGCTCGGCTCGTACACCGACTACCCGTTCGAGCTCGAGACGCCGAGCGTGACCGACGAGGACGTCGAGGCGGTCATCGGTGAGCTGCGCGAGAGCCAGGCCACCCTGCGGCCGCTCGATGGCGCGCCGGCCGCCGCGGGGCACATGGTCGCGGTCAAGTTCACCGGCACCATCGACGGCGAGCCGTTCGAGGGCGGCAGCGCGGACCGCCTGCCGCTGGTGATCGGGGAGAACCGCATGATCCCCGGCTGGGAGGACCAGCTGATCGGGATGCGGGTGGGGGAGACGCGCGAGTTCGACAGCACCTTCCCCGACGACTACCGGGTCGAGGAGCTGCGCGGCAGGACCGCCCGCTTCAGCGTCGAGCTGCTGGACGTCCGCGAGAAGGTGCTCCCCGAGGTCGACGACGAGTGGGCGAAGAGCGTCGGAGAGGTCGAGACCGTCGACGAGCTGCGCGCCGAGATCCGCGAGGCGCTCGAGAAGCGCAACGTCGCCGAGGCTCGGCACGTCTTCGGCGACCGGATCATCGACTTCGCCTCGTCGAACGCGACCGTCGAGCTGCCCGAGGTGATGATCGCCAACGAGGTCGAGATCATGCGCGACGAGCTGACCAACCGGCTCGCGCAGCAGCGGATCGGGCTCGAGCAGTACCTCGCGCTGAGCAAGCAGACCCCCGAGGAGCTGGCCGCCGAGCTGCGCGATCCGGCCACGCGACGGGTGAAGACGCTGCTGGTCCTGTCGGCGATCGCCGAGCGGGAGGGGATCGACGCCTCGGACGAGGAGATCGACGCCGAGATCGCGGCCCAGCTCGAGCGCTACGGCGACGACCCGCGCCTGCGCGAGTCGCTGTCGAGCCGACGCGGCCGATCCTACCTGCGCATGACGCTGCGCAACCGTACACTCGTCGAGACACTCATCGACCGGGCGACCGGTACCGATGCGACTGCTGCCCCCGAGCCTGATTCAGCCAAGGAGTCCGGTTAGACCGATGCTCGTCCCGATGGTGATCGAGTCGAGCGCCCGCGGCGAGCGCGCGTTCGACATCTACTCCCGGCTCCTCAAGGACCGGATCATCTTCCTCGGTGACGCGATCGAGGATCACGTTGCCAACCTGATCATGGCCCAGCTCCTGTTCCTGGAGAGCGAGGACCAGGAGAAGGACATCAGCCTCTACATCAACTCCCCGGGCGGGGTGGTGACCAGCGGGCTGGCGATCTACGACACCATCCAGTACCTCAAGGCACCGGTGAGCACCATCTGCATCGGCCAGGCAGCCTCGATGGGAGCGGTCCTGCT
>DASSPJ010000024.1:0-3845 GCA_035699665.1 Candidatus Limnocylindria bacterium | reverse complement strand
CCCCACTGGTACATGCGCCAGCCGTTCGCGTTGGCGCCGCAGGCCTCCCCGGCCGTCCCCGCGTTGTAGTAGGTCGGGAAGATGCGGCCGCCCTTGAGGGCCAGCGTGCCCCACGTCGCGTCGACCGCGGCGGCCATGCTCGCGTAGGTCGGTCGCGACGGGTCGTAGTGCTGGTCGCGCGTCGAGTCGAAGATGTCGAAGCACGCGCCGGTGGGGGTGACGTAGCCGCGGTAATGGAGCACCTGGTACCAGGCGTAGTTCTTGACCGCCAGCGCGCCGGCGCGGAGCGACTCGGTGGTCCAGCTGCTGATCCACTCGCGCGACAGGACGTTCTTGACATACGCCTTGAAGTCGACGGTGTCGACCGCGCCGGTGGCGGTGCGGAAGACGCGGATCGTCGGAGGGGGCTGCGTCTCACTGGTCCACGCCGTGCACGTGGCGGCCGCCGCGCCCGACGGGGCGCCCGGCACGGCGAGGAGGGTGGTGAACAGGCCGGCCAGGACGAGCCCGGCGGCCCAGCGGGTGGTGCGCGTATGCATCGGCCGGCCGACGCTACCAGCGCGCCCCGACCCCACCTAACCCTACGAAGGTCCTATCGGCTGGACCGATGCGCCCGCTGCCGCGGGCGGCTCACGCCCAGCGGTGCACCCGCTCGCCGACCGTCTCGAAGCCGAGCTCGGCACACAGCGCGGTGAACGCCTCGCGCCGCACGCCCTGCCATGCGAGGCTCTCCAGCGTCGGCGTGGCGGCCTCGATCGCCGCGTCGCGATTGAGCGTTGCCAGGCGCTTGTAGAGCGCCGCCTCGGCGCGGTCCTGGGCGAGCGTCGCCGCCAGGCGGCTGGCGCCGCGCAGCGGGATCTCCCAGTCGAGCGCCGAGGCTGGAATCGCCTCCAGGTGGCCCCATCGCGACAGCACGGCGGCGGCGCTCTTGGCGCCCCAGCCCGCCAGCCCCGGGTAGCCGTCGCTGCTGTCGCCGACCAGCGCCAGGTAGTCGGGGATGCTCCTCGGCAAGACCCCGAACTTGGCGACGATGCCGGCCTCGTCGTAGGTGACCTTGCGCATCCGGTCGCGCAGCACGATGCGGTCGCCCTCCACGAGCTGCCCGAGGTCCTTGTCGACGCTGCAGATCACGATCCGCTCGACCCGCGGGTCGTCGCCGAAGCGCGCGACCGCGGTGGCGATGGCGTCGTCCGCCTCGTCCTCGACCATCGCCCACACCGCCATGCCGAGCGCGGCCAGGGCGCGCTCGGCGTCGTCGAACTGGGCGAGCAGGTCGGGATCCACCCCGGCGCTCGACTTGTAGCCCGGATACAGGTCGTTGCGCCAGGACTCGATGACGTGGTCGGTGGCCGCGCCGACGTGCGTGACGTCCGGCTCGCGCAGCAGGCTCAGCATGCTGTCGATCAGGCCGCGAACGGCGTTCACCGGCCTGCCGTCCGGGCCGCGCTCGGGCGGCCGGGAGTAGAAGGCGCGGAACAGCTCGAACGTGGCGTCGACGAGATGCAGCTGCATGGCGTTCCCGATGGTAGGCGCTCACTCCGCGATAAGCGGCTGATAAGCGGTCGCGTGCCAAGGTGGTCGTGGCGCGGCGCGCGTGCCCTGCGACGGGCCGGCACCTGGGAACGGCCGGGCCGGCCCGGCCGCGCCGCAGCGAGGAACACGTGCAGGATGAGATGCTCGGGCGCGCGCTGCGCGCCCTCCGCCATCGCCGGGGATGGCGCCAGACCGATCTGGCGGCGCGCTCGCGCGTCGCCCGTTCGGTGATCGGTGACCTCGAAGCCGGCTGCCTCGGGCCACACCGCGTCGATGCGCTTCGGTCCGTGGTCGCCGCGCTCGGTGGGTTCGTTCGCATCGATGTGCGGTTTCCGGGCGGTGACGTTTCGCGACTGCTCGACGCCGACCATGCAGCGCTTCAGGAGCACTGGAGCGCCATCCTGTCACGGGACGGCTGGACCGTTGACGTTGAGGTGACGTTCAGCCACTACGGCGAGCGCGGCAGCATCGACATCCTCGCATGGCACGCGGCCACTGCCACGCTCCTGGTGGTCGAGCTCAAGACCGTGATCGTCGATGTTCAGGCCCTGGTCGCGAGCATCGATCGCCGCACGCGGAATGCGGCCCGCATCGCCCGTCAGCGCGGCTGGTTTCCGCGGGCGGTCGTTCCGGCGCTGTTCGTGCTCGACGGCACCACGGGCCGTCGCCGGGTCAACGAGCACCCCTCGCTGTTCGCCCGTCTCGGTCTGCGCGGGCATGCGGCCCGGGCGTGGCTGCGCGACCCCGGCACCGGGTCGCCGGCTGGCCTGCTCTGCTTCACGAAGTTGCCGGCCGCTCGTTCTGCGGACCGTAGGCGCGCCGGGCGCCAGCGGATCCGTCGTCTGACCGCCCCAGCACGCTCAGCCGGCTACGCCACCGGCGCCGGTGATGCCGAGTGAGCCGCCTAAGGCCGCCAGGACGGGCAGGTGGCAACTTTGGGGCCGCAATCCTCAGACGGCGAGCGGCTCCCGGTACTCCCCGTAGACGCGGCGCAGCACGCCGCACATCTCGCCGATGGTGGCGTACGCGGCCACCGCCTCCATGATCGCGGGCATGAGGTTGACATCGCCGCGGCGTGAGTCATCCTCGAGGCGCCGCATGGCGGCCGCGTGGGCCCCGGCGTCCCGCTCGGCGCGCACGCGGGCCAGCCGGTCGAGGTGCCGCCGCTCCTGCGCGGCGCTGATCTCGAGCAGGGGGATGCGCAGCTCCTCGTTCGGATCGGCGTACTTGGTGACGCCCACGATCTCGCGCTCGTGCTGCTCCAGCTCCCGCTGCTGCTCGTACGCCGCATCGGCGATCTCGGCCTGCGGGAAGCCGGCCTCCAGCGCGCGCACCATCCCGCCCATCTCGTCGATCTGGCGGATGTAGGCCCACGCGCGCTGCTCGGTCTGGTTGGTGAGCGTCTCGACGAAGTACGAGCCGCCGAGCGGGTCGACGGTGTTGGCCGCGCCGGACTCCTCGGCCAGGATCTGCTGCTGCCGCAGGGCGAGGAGGGCGGCATCCTCGCTGGGGACGGCCCACGCCTCGTCGTACGCATCGGTATGCAGGCTCTGGGTGCCGCCGAGCACCCCGGCCAGGGCCTGGATGGCGACGCGAGTCAGGTTGTTGAGCGGCTGCTGGGCGGTCAGCGACACGCCCGCCGTCTGGGTGTGGAAGCGCATCCACGTGCTGCGCTCGTTCTCGGCGCCGAACCGCTCGCGGCACAGCTTGTACCAGATGCGCCGCGCCGCCCGGAACTTGGCGATCTCCTCGAAGAAGTCGTTGTGCGAGTTGAAGAAGAAGCTCAACCGCGGAGCGAAGTCGTCGAAGCGCATGCCGCGCGCCAGCGCGTCCTCGACGTAGGCGATCCCGTCGGCGATCGTGAAGGCCAGCTCCTGCACGGCGGTCGAGCCGGCCTCGCGGATGTGGTAGCCGCTGATGCTGATGGTGTTCCAGCGCGGCAGCTCGCGCGTGCCCCACTCGACGGTGTCGGTGACCAGCTTCAGCGACGGCGCCGGCGGGAAGATGTACTCCTTCTGGGCGATGAACTCCTTGAGGATGTCGTTCTGGAGGGTGCCCGACAGCTGGGCGCGCGGCACGCCGGCCTTCTCGGCGGCGGTGATGTACATCGCCCAGATCATGGCGGCCGGGGAGTTGATGGTCATGGAGGTCGAGATCTCGCCGACCGGCAGGCCGTCGAGCAGGATCTCCATGTCGGCCAGGCTCGAGACGGCGACCCCGCAGGTGCCGAACTCGCCCTCGGCCATCGGGTCGTCGTGGTCGTAGCCGTAGAGGGTCGGCATGTCGTAGGCGATCGACAGCCCCGTGCCGCC
>DASSPJ010000023.1:0-19334 GCA_035699665.1 Candidatus Limnocylindria bacterium | reverse complement strand
CAGGACGGCCGATCCCGGTTCATCGGCCAGGACGGTGGCGTAGCGGCACGGCCAGCGCTGCGGCAGCTGCGGACCGTCGAGCAGGAGGGCGACCACCAGGGTCGGACCGATTCGCCGCAGCAGGTCGGCGACCTCGTCCATGCGGGCGAGATCCTCGCATACCAGTGGGGCGCTCGTCGCGCCATATCCGATGTCGATGATCTCCATCGTCCGCGGAGGCAGCTCGATCGCCTCCCACCACGACTTCCGCGGGCTGAGCGCGCGAGACAGGTGGTACTGCCGAATCTGCGACGCGTCGAGGCACCAGCGATGGTGCTTCTCCTGCGAGTAGCACTGCCACCCCTGCGAGCTGCGGATGCCGAGGTGAACGTAGTTGCGGCCGAGGCCGTTCGGCCCGGGCGCGCCGCGCACCCCGGCGATGATCGACAGCACGCCCATCTCGTCCATCATCCGCTCGAGGGGATCGAGCAGATCGGCTCCCACCGCCCCCTCGGGGATGATCACCGCATCGATGCGAGGGGCTTCCCGCCGGGCGACATCGACGAGGCGGGCAAGGTGGTCGAGATCCAGCGGTGCGGTCGGCTCGAAGCTGAAGAATCCGAACGACGTGCCATCCATGTTCTCGAGCGGGCCCTCGACGGGGTGGAAGGCGCTCGCGCTGACCTCCAGGGGCCACGGCACCAGCAGCATGTTGTACTCCCGTGGCCCCACGTCCGGCCCGCGAAGCGGCGGGATCCGGCGCCAATGCACGTCGATCGACTCGTAGCTGAGGGCGAGGAAACGTGAGAGGGACCTGATCGTGATGCCGCGGCTCGCGAAGTGGGTCTTGGGCGTGATGCGAACCCGCGACGGATCGATCCGCGACAGCGACCCGTGGTGCTCGAGGAGCTCCCATGCCTGCTGTTCGAAGGACCCATCGCCCACGGGGAGACCCGTCCCCGCCAGCCCGTGGCATGCCTGGTCGGCCATCGCGTGCATGGTCAGCAGGGTCTCCCAGATCTCGGGCTGCTCCCCCCGTCGAATCGCCGCCAGGGGCGCCGTTCGGTGGTCCGCCAGGAAGGTCCATCCGGCGAGCACCGCATCGGGCAGCTTCGACGAGCTGTCCCCCGCGGCCTCACGCCACTCGGTCGCCGCGGCGCGCACGCCCGCGTCCCAGTCAGGGACCGGCGGCCAGCGCCTTCCGGCGGGTGGTGCCACCGCAAACCGATATGCCTCCGTGTGATCCAGCACCAGGTTGGTCAGGGCGAAGACGTCCGGTGGCCACGCTGCGAGGTCCTTCCAGGCGGGGGCCGGAGAGAACGCCTCGAAGTAGGAGGCGATGGTCGGACCGACCGCATCACCGGGGTCGGCCACGGAGGCGCGCAGCGTCGATGATCCCCCAGCCGAACGGGCGACGTGAACCATCTCGAACCACGCTCCGGTGTCCGGATGCCGCATCCATGATCCGGGCCGCGAAGCTTGACTCCAGTGCCGATTGTCCCGATGCCGTCGGGATGTCGCGGCGCGCTCCCACCCGATGACCCTGGCGCCGACCCATCGATCGGCCGCTGTCGGGGCGTCTCCGCCGACGGGCGCGACGATCCGTCAGCGCTTATATCGTTATTGATCTATCCGCGGACAGGATCGGAGCCGGGCAGTCAGAGGGTGAGTGCCCGTCACCCGCGGGCCTATCGGGTGCGGGGGAACCCGAGATCGACCGATGACGTGCCGGGATCGGGCCAGCGCGCGGTGACCACCTTCGAACGCGTGTAGAAGTTGATCCCCTCCGGCCCGTACATGTGCAGGTCGCCGAAGAGCGAGGCCTTCCAGCCGCCGAAGCTGTAGTAGGCTACCGGCACCGGGATCGGCACGTTGATGCCGACCATCCCGACCTCCGCGTCGAACTGGTACTGGCGCGCAGCCCCGCCGTCGCGGGTGAAGATGGCGGTCCCGTTGCCGTACTGGTTGCCGTTCACGAGCTCGAGGGCCGATGGGTAGTCGGGCACCCGCACGACCTCGAGCACCGGCCCGAAGATCTCGTTGCGGTAGCACTCCATCTCGGGCGTCACGTTGTCCAGCAGCGAGACGCCCAGGAAGAAGCCGTCGGACTCGCTGTACAGGACGTGCTGCCGGCCGTCGACGCGCAGGGTGGCGCCCTGGGAGACGCCGCTCGCGAGGTAGGACGCGACCTTGTCGCGATGCTCACGGGTGATGAGCGGCCCCATCTCGGAGCCCTCCTCGCTGCCCGGCCCGACGGTGATCTTCGGCAACCGCTGCTCGATCGCCTCGACCAACGGATCCGCCACGTCGCCCACCGCCACCACGACCGAGATCGCCATGCAGCGCTCGCCGGCCGAGCCGTAGGCGGCGGAGACCGCGGCATCGGCGGCCATCTCGACATCGGCGTCGGGCAGGACGACCATGTGGTTCTTGGCCCCGCCCAGCGCCTGGACGCGCTTTCCCGCCCGGGTGCCGGTCTCGTAGATGTGGCGCGCGATGGGCGTCGAGCCCACGAAGCTGACCGCGGCGATGTCGGGATGCTCGAGGATCCGATCAACGGCGACCTTGTCCCCGTGCACGACGTTGAACACGCCGTCCGGCACGCCCGCCTCCTGGAGCAGCTCGGCGAGGTAGACCGATGCCGACGGGTCCTTCTCGGAGGGCTTCAGGATGAACGTGTTGCCGCAGGCGATGGCGTTGGCGAACATCCACATCGGCACCATGGCCGGGAAGTTGAAGGGCGTGATGCCGGCCGCCACGCCCAGCGGCTGGCGGATCTGGTAGACGTCGATGCCGGTCGACGCCTGCTCGCTGAATCCGCCCTTCAGCAGGTGGGGGATGCCGGTCGCGAACTCGATGTTCTCCAGGCCGCGGGCCACCTCGCCGAGGGCGTCGGTGCGGACCTTGCCGTGCTCACGGGTCAGGTGCGCCGCGATCTCCTCCCGATGCTGGTCGACCAGGTTGCGGATGCGGAACAGGATCTCGGTGCGCCTGCTGATGGACGTCGCCCGCCAGGCGGGGAACGCCTCGTGCGCCGCGGCGACCGCGGCATCGACCTCCTCGACCGAGGCGAAGTCGACCTCCCGGGCCAGCTGGCCGGTCGCCGGGTTATAGACCGGGCCGCTGCGACCCGACGTGCCGGCGACGCGCGCCCCGTTGATCCAGTGGCTGACCCGCTCGGTGCCCTGTCCGGTCGTGCCGGGTGCCGTATCCGCAACCTGCGTCATCAGCTTCGCTTCGCCTCCGTGGATGAGTGGCCAACTCTACAGTGCAACGACGGCTCCGTCAGCAAGCTCGCGATGGGAGGCGGCGCGCCGAGGTGTGCCACGCCGCTCGGGTCTGGAGCATGGCTCGCGAGGCGCGTATTGTCGGTCGCATGGAGCAGCCAGGCGCCTGTAACTTCTGCCGCGGTCCGATCGGCGACGGCGAGGCATGGATGGCCAACGAGATGACCGGCGGGGTGGCGCACGCCGGGTGCGTGTACCGCGACGAGCGGCAGCCGGAGCGCCGCGAACGGTGGTTGCCGTCGGAGATCGCCGAGATCAGCCAGCGTCGAGCACCGCGGGGCGCACCTCGCACGTGGGGCAGGGCGTCGCGCACCTAGGGCGGGGCGTCGCGCACCCAGGACCGCGCGGGTCCGCGCCCGTCAGCGCGGGCTCACCTCACCGCACCGCACACAAAGTCCGGCGAGGTGGCGCGCAGTCATTTGCCGTCACCGGCGCATCGAGGCCGATCTGCCAGCCCGGCGCCGAGCATCGCGCGCCTCAGGGAATCGCGGGTACGGATTCTGGGGTGAGGTAGGAATTCTGAGTCGCCGCCACGACGGCACCGTCACCCGCGACAAACACCCATGAGTACGTAGCAAACACCTCAATACTTGGCTTGGCAATGGGCCCTGAGATGAAGGGGGGGACATCAGTCGAAAGCACAACCCAACCGGTAAAACCGTTGAGTGGTGATTCTGGATCCTGGGCGGTCGTTGTAACGAATTGCGCGACGGGAGCACCACCGACAAGTTGACTTGGATTCTTCCGCGCGACCATGATCGCCTGCTCAGCCGTCAGCGTAGGCGCCTCACTGGCCGGGTCCACCACGCGCGAACTCATTCCTTCAGGCAACGGCAGAGGCTGCGCAGGAGCCTGGTAGAGTCTGGATTCATTGGACGGTTGACTTGGTGACCCCTGAATCGCCCAATCGCGCGAAACAATGAGTCCAATGCCGGTACTGGTGATTAGAATAACGGTGGCACTTGCGACGATCCGACCCAACCGGCGCGCACCGACGACTCGCCTAGAAGCCATCGGTCCAGACCTCAAATGTATTGCCGTCGTACCACTGTGTGTTGTATGGTCCGGCGGTCCCACAGAGATTGCAGACTCGCTCCACACCTTGGATATTCAGCGAGACAGCGGTGAAGTCGACGCGCCACCAGTATCCGGCGTCGAAAGTCAAACGGGACGAGTTGCCGCCCCCGGATTGATCACGTGCATCATTGAAGACCTCCGATGAAACCTCCGCGTCATCGGGGGACCACGCTAGGGAAATAGGGTCATTCGGGGCGTTCCACTGAGCGACTCCTGTGGAGTCGAGCAGCACGTAAGAAGCCCAATAGTCATCTGGAGTCGCATCGAACTTCTTGAGCACAAACCGGTACCACGTGATGGACGCCGTACACGCCGTCGAGTAGTCGGTCGTAATCGCCGCACCAGTTCCGGGGTTGTACTGCATGTAGTATACCGGGCATGCGTTCCCAGGCAGTTTGACATTCCCGACCTGGTACCAACGACCAAACAGCCCTTGGTCGAACTCCCGGGTCAACATTACATACGCAGTTGACGCGCTATCACCGCCAATAGGGTTGTTGCAGAGGTCGTAATTCTTGGTGTAGACCCGCGAGACGATGCCTCGGGTAGTGCTAACGATGTCTGATTCGTAGCCGCCATGATGGGGTTGGGCCGAAGTGTACGGGGCGCAGTCCCCGAGATCCTCTAGCCGGTTCGCAGCCGGCGAGTGTGCCGAGGGGACCCCCGCAACCGGGCTCGCGAGAGTCACGAGGGCCACCACCAACGCCAAGCCAGCAGTTCGCGACCTAGCCGTCGTCCATCTCCCCAACATGATGCGAGGATGTCCGTCTAGCCACCGCGTGTCAATGGGCTGAAGGGATCAGGCTGCGATTCTCAGCGTCAGCGACGAACGATGACCTCCGGCGTGGTGGCGCGCCAGTCGTAGGCGCTCACCGGCTCATCGGGCCCCAGCAGGCCCTGCTCGCGCAGCCAGGTGTCGCTGTAGAGCTTGCCCACGTAGTTGCGGCCGCTGTCGGGCAGCAGCACCACGAACAGCGCTTCGGGGTCGTCGACCTCGCGCGCCACCTGGAGCGCGGCCCACAGCACGGTGCCGCATGACTCGCCCATCAGGATCCCCTCGCGCGCGGTGGCGAGGCGGGCGGTGAGCATCGAGTCGCGGTCGCTGACGCGCACGATAACGTCGCAGATGCCCGCGTCGTAGGTGGTCGGCCAGAAGTCCTCGCCGATCCCCTCGGTCAGGTAGGGGCGCGGCGTGTCGCCCGAGTAGACGCTCCCGGCCGGGTCCGCGCCCACGATCACCAGCTCCGGGTTCCGCTCGCGCAGGTAGCGGCCGGCTCCCGAGATCGTGCCCCCCGTGCCGATGCTGGCCACGAAGTGGGTGACGCGCCCCTCGGTCGCCTCCCAGATCTCGGGGCCGGTGGTGAGCTCATGCGCCCGCGGGTTCTGGTCGTTGTGGTACTGGTCCGGCTTCCACGCGCCGGGCGTCTCGCGCGCCAACCGGTCGGAGACCCTGTAGTAGCTGCGCTCGTCCTGGGGGTCGACGTCGGTGGGGCACACCACCACCTCGGCGCCGTACGCGCGCAGCAGCGCGCGCTTCTCCTCAGACTGCTTGTCGGCCATCACGAAGATGCACCGATATCCCTTCACCGCGGCCGCCATCGCCAGCCCGACCCCGGTGTTGCCGCTGGTCGGCTCCACGATCACCCCGCCCGGCCTGAGGAGCCCATCGCGCTCGGCCGCCTCGATCATCGGCAGGGCGATGCGGTCCTTGACGCTCCCGCCGGGGTTGACGCTCTCCAGCTTGGCCACAAGGCGCGGCGCCACGCCATCGGCCAGCCGGTCGAGGGCGACCAGCGGGGTGTCGCCGATGGCGGCCGTGATATCGGGCAGGATGCCCGGCCGGTCAGCCAGGGGAAGGCTCCGCGGCGGAGGGCTGCGGCGCGGCGTCGTCATCGGTCCGTCGCTCGCGCTCGCGCAGAAAGGCGCCCGGCGTGCCCCAGCCTCGAACGTGGCGCAGGACCAGGAAGCCGCCCGCCAGGATGACCCCGGCCAGGCCGATCCACACCGCGGTCGGCAGCGGGCCGATGTACCAGTTGTTGACCCGGTAGCCCTCCAGCAGCGAGCGCACCGCGCCGTACCAGACGATGTACAGGAGCGCGATGTCGCCGTCGTACAGGCGGCGGGCGAAGGCCCGGCCAACGATCAGCAGCACCGCCATCCCGACCAGGTTGAGCACCGCCTCGTAGGCGAACATCGGCACGAACTGCGTCGTCTCGGGCGGGAAGGTCAGCGCGTCCCACGGCGTGCCGGCGCGATGCTCCGCGTCGATCTGGATCCCGAACGGCAGGCAGGGCAGGTAGCCGCCCGTCCCGCACAGCTGGACCGGCGGCCCGTACAGCTCCTGGTTCACGTAGTTGCCGAGCCGGCCGACCGCCTGGCCGAGCAGCAGGGCCGGGGCGAAGATGTCGAGCCAGCGCGCGGTGTTGAGGTGCGCGCCACGCGTGTACCACCAGATGCCGGCCGCGCCGCCGATGACCGCGCCGGGGATGCCGATTCCGCCGGTCCAGATCTGCGGGATCAGCGCGGGGTTCTGCGAGTAGAAGTCCCACTCGTGGATGACGTGGTAGAGGCGCGCGCCGATGACCGCGGTGACGATCACCAGCAGCAGCATCGACCAGCCCTGCTCGGGATCCTCGCCGCGCCGGCGCGCCTCGAGGGTGCCCACCACCGCGCCCAGCAGCACGGCCGAGGCGATGATGATCCCGTACCAGTGGACGGCGACCGGACCGATCCGGAAGGCGATTTCGTCGATCTGCATGCGGCGGCGATTCTACTCCGCGACGGGGGCCGCCTCCCGGTCCGGCTCCGGGAAGCGGTCCAGGCGCCGCAGGGCGGGGAAGCGCAGCGCCCAGGCGACGGCCACGCCGATGGTGGCCACGCCACCGACCACGGCCGCGCCGACCGGTCCCCACCAGCTGGCGGTCAGGCCGGACTCGAACTCGCCGAGCTCGTTGCTGGCGTTGATGAAGACCGAGTTGACCGCGCTGACCCGGCCGCGGATGGCGTCGGGCGTGGCCAGCTGCACGACGACGTGGCGGATGAAGACGCTCACCATGTCGGTGCTGCCCATGACGACCAGCGCCGCGAACGTGAGCAGGAAGCTGGTGGAGAGGGCGAAGACGATCGTGCCGACCCCGAAGGCGGCCACCATGGCGAACAGCCAGCGCCCCACCGCCCGCTCCACCGGGCGCACGGCGAGCCACGCCGCGCAGGCGGTCGCCCCCAGAGCGGGCGCGGCGCGCAGGAGGCCCAACCCGTCGGGCCCGACGTGGAGGATGTCGGCGGCGTAGATCGGCAGCAGCGCCGTGGCACCCCCGAGCAGCACGGCGAAGAGGTCGAGCGAGATCGAGCCCAGGACGATCGGCCGTGAGCGGACGAAGCGGACGCCGGAGAGCAGCGACGACACGGAGAGCGGCTCGCGCACCGCGTCGCCCCGCCCGCCGGCGCGCAGGCTCGCCACCAGGAGCATCGCGACGACCAGCATGGCGGCCACCACGAGGTAGACCGTGGTGGGCCCGATGAGCAGCAGCAGGCCGCCGACGGCCGGCCCCACGATGGTCGCCACCTGGAACGCGGACGAGCTGATCGCCGTGGCGTTGCCGAAATGCTCGCGCGGCACGAGGTTCGGGACGATCGACTGGCTGGCCGGCCCGGTGAAGGCGCGGGCCGCGCCGAGGACGGCCATCATCGCCAGGATCGGCCCGGCGTCGCGCACCCCGTCGGCGGTGAGCACGGCGAGCCCGGCGGCCGCCGCGGCCATCACGCCGCCGGCCAGCACGAGCAGCCGGCGGCGATCGAAGGCGTCGGCCACGTGGCCGGCGGGGAGGGCCAGCACCACGAACGGCAGGAACTGCGAGAGCCCCACCAGGCCGAGGTCGAGCGGGTTCCGCGTGACGTCGTACACCTGGAAGCCGACCGCCACGCTCAGCATCTGGAGCGCGGTGGCCCACGTCAGGCGTGCCGCGAGGTAGCGGCGGAAGTCGCGATGCGCGAGCGCGGGTGGACGCGCACGCCAGGGCAGCGGGAAGCGAGATCTGGAGGACATCGGTCCGCGGACCATAGCGCCCGCCGCAGTCGCGCCGCAGAACGGCGGTGCGAGGATCTCGCCAATTCGACGCGCAGCGGCTACCGTGCGCGCTGCGTACCCCCGATCAGGAGCCGAGCGCCAGACCGATGCAGACGCCGACCCAGCGCCCGCTGCCACTGCGGCAGCTGCTCAGCCTCTCCGTCTACTGGCTCGGCATCCAGACGATCTGGGGCGGGCTCAACACGATCGTCATCCCGCAGCGCATCGACGCCCTGAACCCCGGGGCGCAGGGGGTGCTGCTGGCGGTGATCATCGCCGTGGGCGCGGTCGCGCCGATCATCGTCCAGCCGACGGTCGGGATGATCTCCGACTACACGGTCACGCGCTGGGGACGGCGGAAGCCGTACATCGTCATCGGCTCGCTGCTCGACGTGGTCTTCCTGGCGGGCTTCGCCCTGTCGAACGACTTCCTCGCCATGCTGGCCTTCTACTTCCTCCTCCAGCTCTCCTCGAACTTCGCCCAGGGTCCGTTCCAGGGCTACGTGCCGGACCTCGTGCCGGCGCGCCAGGTCGGCACCGCGAGCGGGCTGATGGGGCTCATGCTCGTCGGAGGCACGATCGTCGGCGTGGGGATCGCGACATTCGGCGGCGCCGACTCGCTGCCGGCGGTGCTGGCGCTCGGGGTGGTCGAGGTGGTCACCATGGTGATCCTGGTGGCCAGCGTGGACGAGGGGCGCGCCGCGCCGCGGCGGCCCGGCACGTGGCGGCAGGTCGCCCTCTCCGCGTGGGACCGCGACATCCTGCGCGAGGCGAACGTGCTGTGGCTGCTCCTCGTCCGCCTGCTGTTCCTGGGTGCGTACAACGTGACGACGCTGGCGACCCCCTACTTCGAGCGGGTCCACGGCCTGAGCGACGACGCCGCCAACGGCACCGTGCTGCTCGCCACCGGCATCGTCGGGGTGGCGACGCTGGCCGCCGCGCTTCCGGGCGGCCGGCTCTCGGACCGATACGGGCGACGGCAGGTGATCTGGTGGGCCGGCGCCATCGCCGGCATCGGCCTGCTGGGGGTCGCCGCCGCCCCCTCTCGCGAGCTGGCGATCGCGGGGTTCGTGCCGTTCGGGATCGGGATGGGCCTCTTCCTGTCCGCCGACTGGGCGCTGATGGCCGACGTCATCCCCAAGCACACCTCCGGCCGCTACATGGGCGTCCTCAACGCCGGGACCGCCATGGCGGGGCCGGTCTTCCTCATCGTCGGCGGCCCCACCCAGGATCTGGTCGGCGCGCTCCTCGGCACGGGTGCCGGGCCGCGCGCGGCGATGCTGGTGGCCGCGCTCTTCGTCGTCGGGGCGTGCCTCGCCCTGCGACGCGTCGATCCGCGGCGACGCGAGCTGGATCCGGTGCTCGCCGCGGGCGAGACGATGGCGGCCCGACCGTGAGCGCCGCCACCGAGCGTGCCCGGCGCGTCGGGCCGCGCGAGCTGAGCGTCGAGGTGACGCCGCGCTACCGGGTCATGTGGAGCGTCAACCGGCTCGTCGTGCGCGCCCTCTTCGACGTGCGGGCCGAGGGACTCGAGCGCTGGCCCCGCGCACCCTTCCAGCTGGTGGCGAACCACCACAACGGCTGGGACCCGCTGCTCGTCCTGGCGGTGGCGCCGCTGCGCCCGCGGATCACCTGGTTCGGGCCGAAGGAGGCGGACTTCAGCCGCGGCTTCAAGAACCGGGTGATGGCCTTCTTCGGAGGCATGATCCCCTACCACCCCGAGAAATCGACCCTGACCAGCGCGGTGCGATCGGTGAAGCGCGTGTTCGCCGACGGCGGCGTGCTCGGCATCTTCGCCGAGGGCCGCATCGGCTGGCGCGAGTCGGCCGTGCTGCCGTTCGAGGAGGGCGCGGCGGCGTTCGCCGCCATGGGCGGCGTGCCGGTGGTTCCGTGCGCCATCGTCGGCAGCACCCACATGTGGTTCCGGCGCCGGATCGTGGTCCGCTTCGGCGACCCGATCACCGTGGCAGCCGGCCGCTCGAGCGAGGCGCGCGCGGAGCTGGAGGCGCGGATGCGGGCGGCCATCATGGCCCTCCTCCCGGACGCCGAGCCGGCGCTCCCCCGTCGGCGACCGCTGCGCTTCCTGGGCGACCTGCTCAGCGGCGCCGACGACGTGGCGGCCCGCCGCGCGGAGCTCGGGGACTAGCTAGCATCGGTCCGTCATGCTCCCCGTCATCTGGACCCTGTTCGCCGTGTCCGCGGTGGGCGGGTTCATCGTCATCGCGGCCTACTGGCTCGACGTGCAGGATCGGCCCGACCTGTCGGTGCGCGCCCGCGTGGCCTGGTCGATCGGAACGCTCCTCTTCCCGCTGACCATTCCCGCCTACGCGTTCCTCGGCGGTCCCGCGTGGCCCGCGCCGCTGCGCGTGCTGGCCTTCCTGCCGGCCCTGGCCCTGGCGCTCTTCCTGGGGTTCGTGTTCGGGGCCTTCACCTAGTCGCCTCCCGTGGCAGGCCGGGGCTTGCATCCGATGTTGGCACGTGGAGGAGCAGATCCCCCATCAGCCTGATTTCGTGCAGCGGGTGCATCGAAGCCGGTCGAAACAGGCGGTCTCGAGCCCGATCTCCTCTGGTTGCCACCACCGGGTGCACGCGACCCGGAGGTCAGGTGCCGGGACGCGGCCCCCGACGCAGGAAGGCGACGGCCGAGAAGGCGGCCAGGCCCACGATCACCACCGCCATGACGAGCATCTGCTCGGGGATGCCGCTGTTGACGTCCGGCTCGGCGGCGATCTCATCCGGCCAGCGGACGGCATCGGTGGGAACGTCGGCGCGCTCGGAGAGCAGCCGGTTCGGCTCGCACATGCCGGTGGTGTAGACGCTGCCCTCGGCGCGCGTCGCGTAGATGAGCCAGCGCGTGTCGACGTCCATGCTCCAGCCGCACGATGAGTTCATGCCCGGGCTGGCCACGATGACCGAGGTCATGGTGGGGCCCTTGCGCACCTCCTCCACCGCCACCAGGTGCTCGACGGTCGATCCGAACGTCGCATCAGCCCCGGCCCGGTGAGCCGCCACGGCGCCCACCACCACGAGGTCGGCGCGCGCCTCCGCCTCGATCGGATCGGGTGCTGCGCACGAGCACGCGGCCACTCGCAGCGGCGGCACGGCAAGCATGGCGGCGACGGCGAGCAGGATGGCCGCCAGGCGGCCGGCGCGGGAGAGCATCGGAACCGAGGATAGCCGGAGCCCTATGATCGGTCCATGACGAGCCAGACCGATACCGCCACCGGCCTCGACGCCGCCCTTGCCCACCTGCGCAGCCAGGCCGATGAGAACATGCGCCGCCTCGACGACTTCCTGCGCATCGAATCGGTGTCGGCCGATCCGGAACGCAAGGGCGAGGTCCGTCGCGCCGCCGAATGGGTCGCCGCCTGGATGCGCGAGATGGGCATGTCTGATGTCGCGCTCACCGAGACGGTCGGCAACCCGATCGTGACCGGCGAATGGCTGGGGGCCGGGCCCGATGCTCCGACCGTGCTCGTCTACTGCCATTACGACGTTCAGCCGCCGGATCCGCTCGACGAGTGGGTCCGGCCGCCGTTCGAGCCGCGCTACGAGGACGACATCGTCTACGCCCGCGGCTCAGGCGACGACAAGGGGCAGCTGATGATGCACCTCGCCGCCGCCGAGGCCTGGCTCCAGGGGGCGGGCGGCGCGCCGGTCAACCTGCGCTTCTTCTTCGAGGGTGACGAGGAGGTCGGCTCGGAGCCGGTCGAGGACTTCATCGCCCAGCACCCCGAGCGCCTGGCCGCCGACCTGTGCGTCGTCTCCGACTCGGACATGTCCGACGATGAGGGGACGCCGGCGATCTGCTACGGACTGCGCGGGATCGCCTACTTCGAGGTCAAGGTGCGTGCCGCTGACCACGACCTGCACTCCGGGCAGTTCGGCGGCGGGGTCGACAACCCGGCCAACGTGCTGGTCAGGATGCTGTCGTCGCTCGTCGACGACGACGGGCGGGTCACCGTCCCCGGCTTCTACGACCGCGTCCGCGACCTCACCGACGAGGAGCGCGCCGCGTATGCCGAGCAGCCGTGGGACGAGGAGGTCGAGCGTCGGCGGATCGGCGTGCGGGAGTGGTCAGCGGGCGAGCGCGGCTGGACGCTGCTCGAGCGGATGAGCGGGCGCCCGACGTTCGACATCAACGGCATCTGGGGCGGCTACTCGGGCGAGGGGGCGAAGACGATCATCCCCGCCTGGGCGGCGGCCAAGTTCAGCACCCGCCTGGTCCCCGACCAGGACTACCGCGAGATCGAGCAGCTCATCAAGCGGCATGTCGAGTCGCTGGCGCCCGCCACGGTGGCCGCCGAGGTGAGGATCATCCACGGTGGCGCGCCGGCGATCACGCCGCTCGACCATCCCGGGGTCAGGCTCGGCTCAGAGGCGCTCGAGGCGGCCTTCGGCAAGGCGCCGCTCTTCCACCGCTCGGGTGGCTCCGTGCCGGTGGTCGCCGCGCTCGACGCGCAGATGGGTCTCAAGTCGGTGCTCATCGGCTTTGCGTCGCCGAACGGCAACTTCCACGCGCCGAACGAGTGGATGCCACTGTGGAACGTGCGCGGCGGCATGGAGGCCATCGTGCGCCTGTGGGAGCGCTTCGGCAGCGTCAGCCCCGACGAGCTCAGGGGCTGAGGCGGGAACGGGCCCCGGCGAGCGCCGGGGCCAGGAATTCGCCGCCGCGTGAGCACCTGCTCGGGGAGCACGAGACCCCGGGTGCCGTGGTGGTGAGCCCGTCGACCCGGTATGGTGTCCCATACTTACCCCCGAATGACGAGGTTTGCGGTCAATGAGCGATAACGGCCCGCCGCAGGACGACCCGTGGCTCGCCCTCGGCGCCGCGTCGAAGCTCGTGGGCGTCGGCCCCGACACGCTGCGCCGCTGGGCCGACGGGGGGCAGGTCCAGGCCTATCAGACGCCCGGCGGCCATCGGCGCTTCCTGCGCTCGAGCCTCGAGGCCATGATCAACGCGCCGCGCCGGCACCGCTACGACGTCGAGCGCCTCGCCGACGCGTCGGGCACCATCGTCGGCGACGTGCACCGGCGCATGCAGCGGACCGGCTACGCCGGGCAGCCGTGGCAGGCGCGCCTCACTCCGGAGCAGCGGGCCGACTTCCGGCGCTGGGGGCAGCGGACCTTCCAGCTGGTGATCGAGTACGTGGCCGCCGGCGGGCGCGCGGAGCGGCAGCTCCTGCTCGAGGAGGCGGAGAAGATGGGCGGCCTCTACGGGCGCGAGGCGTCGGCGGTCGGCCTCTCACTGGCCGAGACGGTGGAGGCGTTCCTCTTCTTCCGCTCGCCGGTGCTCGAGGCGATCGCCGCGCATCTGCGGCGCCGGTCGGCCGCCATCGGTGACGTGACCGACGCCGCTCGCGAGGCGAACGCCGCGATCGACGGGGTCCTGGTGGCGCTCGTCAGCTCGTACCGCGATACGCGTCAATGAAGGAGCAGTCCGCTGTCAACCGCAGCCGGGCTCCCCTAGCATCGCGTGGAGCACAGATGCCACCCACCGATTGGTTTCGATCGAATGACTGGGGCGAGGCTGCCGAGCGGGACTTCCGCCAGCGGCTGGCCCGAGCACGACCATACAACCAGATCCAATACCGACGCATCAAGGCCGCGTCGCTGCTGGAGGCCGGAGACCCCGCCAAGGCCACCGCGGGTCAGCGGCTGTTGATTGAGATCGTTGAGTCTCCCGAAGCGCCTGAGTTCGAGAAGGTCATGGCGCTCTCGATGCTCGGTAGGCGTGCGCTTCGCGAAGGGCGACTCGACGAAGCTGAGGCCAACCTGCGTGAGGCAGTCGAGATCGCGGGTCAGGACGGCAGTGGCACCTCCGGCCTGGAGGGGGTTTGGCTGGCGCAGGTGGCATTGGCTCGCGGCGAGCGTGCTGGTCTCCAGGAGGCGCGAGCGTTGGTTGAGCGTCGCGCAACAGACCCGCATCCGTTCCTTAACGCCCGGTTCGAGACCTGTCTCACGGCGGCGAAGGTGGAAATGGCGCTCGGCGATTCCGCCGCCGCAGCTGCGTGGGCCAGTGAAGCTCTGGCCCTCGCCGATGCCGATCACTCCGGCCTGGCGAACCACCCGAGGCTTGGCCTCGTTCAGCTTGACTCCGAGACGCGCGCATGGCTGAGCGACGTTGCGAAGGGCGGCGGCTGACCCAGGTGGGGCTCTGGAGCTGCGGCTCATCGGATCACTGCCGACGGCAAGGACCGCGTTCACCAGGCTGCGAGGGTCGGTCGGACGTCGTAGGCACGGGGAGCGAGGCCCGCTCCTGGCATCAGTCCGAGTAGGGAAGCCTCAGTCGGTGCGTCCGACGCACGAACAGGCGAACGAGCGACCGATGTTCAGGCCTTCCGCCTTCGGACCGTGCGTCCTGCGCACCACGCGACGGATGTAGACCTCCATCTTCTCCCGGTCGTGCATCCCGCGCACGTAGCGACGGAGGAAAGCCCCATCCTCTCCCAATCGTGCCTCCGGCGCACGGCGCATCGGGACGGAGGCTGAGCGTCACCCGACCAGGTGGAGGGCCGTGTCCGAGGTGTTGAGGCGCTCGCCACCGTCCTCGGTGACGACCACGATGTCCTCGATCCGCGCGCCCCACTGCCCGGGGATGTAGATCCCCGGCTCGACGCTGAACGCCATCCCCGGCTCGAGCAGCTCCTCGTTGCCGGCGATGATGTACGGCTCCTCGTGCGTCTCCATGCCGATGCCGTGGCCGGTGCGATGGATGAAGTACGCGCCGTAGCCGGCCTCGGTGATCGCATCGCGCGCCACGGCGTCGATCGATGCGGCGGTGACCCCGGGGCGCACGGCGTCGCAGGCCGCCTGCTGGGCGCGGCGCAGCGCGTCGTGGAGCCGCTCGAACTCGCGCGGCGGGTCGCCGCAGAACGCGGTGCGGGTGGTATCGGAGCAGTAGTCCAGTCGCGTACCACCCAGGTCGATGACGACCGCGTCGCCCTCGTCGATGACGCGGTCGGTGGGGACGTGGTGCGGGCTCGCGCCGTTGGGGCCGGACCCGACGATCGCGAAATCGGCCGTCTGGTTGCCGTACAGCACCAGCAGCTCGCGGATCCTGGCCGCCAGCTCCGCCTCCGTGACGCCGCGCAACGGCGTGCCGGTGGCGGCAAGCATCACGACATCGGCGACCTCGGCAGCCCGGCGAAGGCGGAAGATCTCGTCGGCGGTCTTGATCCGGCGCACCGCGCTGAGCGCCGGTCCCGCCTCGACCAGCTCGATCGGGTCGAGCGCGGCCATGAAGCGCAGCGCGTGGCGCGCCCACATCTGGTCCTGGAGCCCGACCCGCCGCGCACCGCCCAGCATCGAGCGAACGACGGCATACGGGTCGCTCCCCTCGTCCCACGAGCGTACGTCGATCCCGTCGGCGAGGTCGCCGAGCTCCTGGACGGCGAGCGGCTCCTCGAGCCGCGGCACGAGCAGCAGCGGGTCATGACCGGGACGGATGACGAGGCACGTCAGTCGCTCGAGCGGCGGCGGCTGGTAGCCGACGAGGTAGCGGTAGTCGACCGATGGCGTCACCAGCAGCGCGTCGAGCGCCCGCTCGGCGGCGGCGTCGGCGGCACGGCGCATGCGGTCCACGTAGACCGAGTCGGCGAAGCGGGCCGTCTCGCCCGGGGCGATCGTCATGCCGAGAGGGTACCCGACCGGGTCATACCGATGCCGCTGCGGCGGGGGTACGCTCGAACGGAGCACGCCGTGTGACAATGTCATACGGAGCCTGCGACGGGGACCGATGCCGACGACCGAACCTGCCCGACGGATCGCCCTCACGCTGCTGGCGGCTGCCATGGCCGCCGGCGGCGGCCTCGTGATGCCGCGCGCGACCCTCGCGGCCGGCCCTGCCGACGCGGCGCGTGCCCACCTGGCGGCCACCGAGGGCGGGGCGGCGGCCGACTGGGTCCTGGTCTACGAGCGCACCGCCACGGGGATCGACGGCTCGGCCACCTGGGTCGGCAAGTTCGTGGATCCCGCCTCGGGCGAGCTGCACATCGTGTATCGCGATTCTGAAGGCACCCTCGGCGGGCCCGAGCTGCTGCGTGCGCGCAACGCAGCCGCGGTGGCCGCGCTCACCGAGGTGCAGGCCAAGGGCGACGATCCCCTGGTGGCCGCGGTGGCCGCCTCACCGCCCGAGGAGCGGCTGCCGATCGCGGTGTGGCTCGACGCGGATCCCGCTCCCGCGGTGGCCGCGGTGCGGAGCCGGCATCCCGAGCTGACGTGGCTCGGCGAGCGACCGGTCGTCCCCGACCTGGCGACCCTGCGCGCCGTGCGCGCCGAGCTCGACGCGGCACGCGCGAGCGTCTACGCATCGGCGCAGGCGGCATTCGCGTCCCGGGTGGCGACGCTCGGCGGCAGCGTCGCCTATGCCAGCACGTCCGCCCCGCTCGTCTTCGTCGACCTGCCCGCCGGGAGCGTCGCCGCCCTGGCCGGCGAGCCGCGGGTCGCAAGCCTGGGCCTCGAGACGACCTGGGCGCCGGCGATGAACACCTCCGGGCGCACCGTCGAGGCGGACTGGACGAGCGGCGGAGGCGACCAGGGCAGCGGGGTGCGGGTGGCCGTGGTCGAGTATCACAACGTCCGCACCGGCGGCGACCTGTCGGGCCGCGTGGTCGCCTCGCGCAGCACGACCGGATCGCTGGCCTACGCCGGCGGCGGCACGTTCGACCACCCGACGTGGGTGGCCGGCGCGATCGCCGGCCAGAATGCGACGTACCGCGGCGTGGCTCCGGGGGCGCTGATCGTGTCGTCGGGGACCGGCGGCTGGAACCCATCGCTGAGCACGGATCGGGCGATCGTGGCGGCCGCCGACTGGGCGATCGCCGCCTCGGGCGGCGACGCGGACATCGTCAACACCAGCCTGGTGCAGGACACGTCGACCGGGGCCGAGGAGGCGCGCCGCTACTTCGACGCGATCACCTACGAGGCCGGCCGGCTGGCCGTCAGCGCCGCGGGCAACTACGCCAACGGGATCGGCTGGCAGGTCGGCTCGCCCGGGACCGGGTACAACGTCGTGACGGTCGGCGGTACCGACGACCGCGGCACCGCCTCGCGCGGTGACGACCGGATCTGGTACGTGCCCGGCTCGAACGGCAGCAACTTCCTCGATCCGCCCGGCGCGGCGTGGAACAGCCACGGCGATTTCAACAAGCCGAACCTCTCGGCGCCGGCGGTCAACGTGCGCACCGCCAACGGGCTCACGGCGACCGGCACCAGCGTCGCGACGCCGATGGTGGCCGGGATCGCGGCCCAGCTGATCGCCCGCTCACCGACGCTCGGCGCGTGGCCCGAGCCGGTGCGCGCGATCCTGATGGCCAGCGCGGTGCATCGCACCCCGATGCCCGACGGGTCGATCAACGTCGACCACGAGGGCGCGGGCAGCGCCTCGGCCCTGTGGGCCAACCGGATCATCGGCCAGGCGGACGGCACCTACGGTGGCATGACCTTCGGGACGATGGTGGCGGGCGAGCGGCCCTCGGTGAGCATGTCCGTGACCGCGGGCCAGCGGGTGCGCGTGGCGCTGTCGTGGAGCAGCCACACCGCCGGCTCGCGCCTCGCCAAGTCCGATGTCCTGACCGCCGACCTCGACCTGCGCGTGGTGATGCCGAACGGCGCCACCGCCGGTTCGTACACGTTCGACAACGCCAACGAGTGGGTCGAGTTCACCGCCCCTGCCACCGGCACGGCGCGGGTCGAGGTGCTCACCGACCGCTTCGACGCCCCGTCCGAGCCGTACGGCCTGGCCTGGGTCAAGATCCCGCCGCCGGCACTGGTGACTCGCCTCGCGGCGACCGACCGCTATGGCACGAGCGCCGCCATCTCGAGCGCGGCATTCGGGGCGACGGGTGCGACGGTGTGGGTTGCCACCGGTGCCGACTTCCCGGATGCGCTCGCGGCGGGCCCGGCCGCCGCAGCCGGTCGCGCACCGATCCTGCTGGTGCGCCGTGACAGCATCCCGGGGCCGGTCGCCCAGGAGCTCCGGCGACTGGCACCGGCGCGCATCATGATCAGTGGCGGAAGCGGCGCTGTCTCGCCTGCCGTCGAGAGCGAGCTGTACGGCTACGCGACCCAGGTGACCCGCGTCGCTGGACCGGACCGCTATGCCACCGCGGCCGCCATATCCGCCGCGACGTACAGCGCCGGAGTGCCAATTGCCTTCGTGGCCACCGGTGTGAACTTCCCCGACGCGTTGCCCGGCGGGGCGGCGGCGGGCATGCTCGGCGGACCGCTGCTGCTGACACGCCCCGCGAGCCTGCCGTCGGAGACGGCGGCTGAGCTGACGCGCGTCCGCCCCTCGCAGATCATCGTGCTCGGCGGCACCGGCGCCATCAGCGCCTCGGTCGAGGCAGAGCTGCGCGCGTTCGCGCCGAGCGTCGGCCGCGTGGCCGGCGACGACCGCTACCACACCGCCGCGGCGGTGGCGATGGCGTTCTATCCCGCCAGTGGCGAGGCATGGCTGGCGACGGGCATCGACTACCCTGACGCGCTGGCGGCGGCCCCCGCGGCCGCGGCCGGGACCGATCCGCTGCTCCTCACGCGCCCCACCTCGCTGCCGGCCTCCACCGCGGACCAGCTTCGCCGCCTCGGGACCCGCCACGTGGTCGTCGTCGGTGGCTCAGGGGCCGTGAGCGACGGCGTCATCTCGGCCGTCCGCGCCACGCTGGACCCGTAGGTGCGAGCTCGCCGGGCCGCCGCCGCCTTGGCGCTCCTGCTGGTCGCCTGCACCGAGGCCACCCCCACGCGAGCGCCGTCCGTCGTCGCCAGTGGCGGGTCCCCTTCGGTGGCGCCGTCGCCGACGGCCGTCATCACCGCCTCGCCGACCTCGAGCCCCACGCCTCCGATCGCGCCGCCGACCACGGGCCGGCCGTACGATGCCGATGACCTGCTGGTCGCCATGCGCGCCTCGCGACGGCCGGGCGGCGTGC
>DASSPJ010000022.1:0-2548 GCA_035699665.1 Candidatus Limnocylindria bacterium | reverse complement strand
ACGGCCTCGGCGACGTACCGACTGCGGCCGCGCTCGCCGGCCAGGCGGTCCACCTGGTCGAGGAGGTCGGCGGGGAGGGTCACGTTGGTGCGCACCAAGGGGGAGTGTGTCATGGAGTGTGAGATTGTAGCACACTCGCGCCGGTAGTCGACCTCTGTGCGTGGGACGCACGAACGGGAGGAGGAGAGTGGGTTCCGCCGCTGGATGGTGCGTCGGGCGCACCGTCGGTCGGAGGAAGGGCCGGTTTGGGGCGCCGGAGGGGCGGAACTTCGTCAGTTCGTGCGTCGGGCGCACAGCGGCCCCCGCCCCGAGCCGAGTTGTCCTGAAGCGGTCCTAACGGCGAGGTTGGGGCCGCTGCCTGGCCGGAAGTTGCTCCCCGCCGGTCCGCGCGGCCATCCAGGGGGCGCCGGAGGGACGAAGTTGGCCGTTAGGACCGCTGGGGAACAACCCGGAGCCCCGCCGGCGACGGGTGCGTTGACCCTGCGGCGGCTGGAAGGTGATACTCGGCGTCCCGAGAGGAGTCGACGCGACCCGTGAACTGCGGAACCTGCGGCACGCCCAACGATCCTGGACGCAAGTTCTGCATCGAGTGCGGCACGCGCCTGACGGTCGCCTGCCCGAGCTGCGGCACGCCCAACCCGGGCAGCGGCAAGTTCTGCGGCGAGTGCGGCACGCCGCTGGGGAGTCCGAGCGCCGGCGGCAGCGCTGAAGTGGCGCAGGCGGCCGCGGCCGCGGCCACAGCGCAGGTCGCCGAGCGGCGCCTGGTGAGCATCCTCTTCGCCGACCTGGTGGGCTTCACCACCATCTCGGAGCACCGCGACGCGGAGGACGTGCGCGAGCTGCTGGACCGCTACTTCACCCTGTGCCGGGAGACGATCGGGCGCTACGGCGGCACGATCGAGAAGTTCATCGGTGACGCCGTGATGGCGGTGTGGGGCACGCCGGTCGCCCAGGAGGACGACGCCGAACGGGCGGTGCGTGCCGCACTCGACCTGGTGGACGCGGTGCGGCGGCTCGGCGAGGAGGCCGGCGCGCAGGCCCTCGCGCTGCGGGCCGGGGTGCTGACCGGGGAGGCGGCGGTGACGATCGGCGCCAGCGACATGGGGATGGTGGCCGGCGACCTGGTCAACACCGCCTCGCGGCTCCAGTCGGTGGCGCAGCCGGGGACGGTGCTGGTCGGCGAGTCGACGCGTCGCGCCTCGGACGAGGCGATCGCCTACGAGAGCGCCGGCGACCACGTCCTCAAGGGCAAGGAGCTGCCGGTCGGGGCGTGGCGCGCCCTGCGCGTCATCGCGCGGCGCGGCGGGGCAGGGCGCAGCGAGCAGCTCGAGGCGCCGTTCGTGGGACGCGACGCGGAGCTCCAGCTGATCAAGGACTTCTACCACGGGACGGCGCGCGAGCGCGGCGTGCGGCTGGTCAGCGTCATCGGCCAGGGAGGCATCGGGAAGAGCCGGCTGGCGTGGGAGTTCCTCAAGTACATCGACGGCGTCACCGAGCTGGTGCACTGGCACCAGGGCCGCTCGCCGGCCTACGGCGAGGGGATCACGTTCTGGGCGCTCGGCGAGATGGTCCGCATGCGGCTGGGCATCGGTGAGGGGGCGGACGAGGAGACGACCCGGGCGGCCCTGGCCGCCAGCCTCGCCGAGTTCGTGGAGGACGAGGCGGAGCGGCGCAGCCTGGAGGGACCGCTGCTCAGCCTGCTGGGCTTCGAGGAGCAGGCGCGCAGCACGCGCGGCGAGCTGTTCGCGGCATGGCGCACCTTCTTCGAGCGCATCGCGGAGAAGGGTCCGGTGGTCCTCGTCTTCGAGGACCTGCAATGGGCCGATGAGGGGCTCATCGACTTCATCGAGGAGATGCTGGCCTGGTCGCGCGGCCGGCCGATCTACGTCATCACCCTGGCGCGACCCGAGCTTCTCGACCGACGCCCGACGTGGGGCGCCGGCCAGCGTGGCTTCACCTCCCTGGGGCTCGACCCCTTGACCGATGCCGAGATGCACGAGCTGCTCGCCGGTCTCGTGCCCGGCCTCCCCGAGCCGGCGGCGAAGGCGATCGTGGCCCGCGCCGAGGGGATCCCGCTGTACGCGGTCGAGACGATCCGCATGCTCATCAACGAGGGCCGCCTGGAGGCGGCCGGCGGCGCGTACCAGCCGGTCGGCGACCTCACCCGGCTCGCCGTCCCCGAGACGCTGCACGCGCTGATCGCCGCCCGCCTCGACGCGCTCGACCCGGCTGAGCGGAGCCTCCTCCAGGACGCATCGGTGATCGGCCTGTCGTTCGCGCCTGATGCGCTGGCCGCGGTCTCCGGGCTGGACCTGGCCGATGTCGAGCGGCACCTCCGCCACCTCGCCCAGCGCGAGCTGGTGGCGCTCGACGACGACCCCCGCTCGCCGGAGCGGGGGCAGTATCGGTTCGTCCAGGGGCTCATCAAGGAGGTCGCCTACGGCACGCTGGCGCGCCGCGACCGGCGGGCGCGCCACCTGGCCGCCGCGCGCCACTTCGAGCAGCTGGGCGACGAGGAGCTCGCCGGCGTGCTGGCCCAGCACTACGT
>DASSPJ010000021.1:0-20946 GCA_035699665.1 Candidatus Limnocylindria bacterium | reverse complement strand
GACCGATCGAGACCACCGGGGCGAGAGGGGTGACGTTCGGCGCGTCTGGCGAGGCGCAGTCCGCGATGGATCGTGGCAACCGCGCATGAGCGGCGACGCCGGCGAAGAAGTCGCGATGGATCGCGACGCACGCCCGATCATTGGCGCCAAAGCGAACCGGCCCCGAGTCGAATCCGGGGCCGGCATCGGTTCAGCGCGGGGTGACGATCAGAACTCGTTCAGGTCGATCGTCCACTCGTCACAGTCGCTCGTGACGGCGATGGTGTACTCGCCGGAGGGCACGTCGTTGACGAAGCTGGTGTACGCGCGCGGGTGCTGGTCGTAGATGACTTCCCCATCCACGCTGGCGATCTGGATGGTCACGTCGTCGCAGCCGGGCGCACGGTAGGACAGCCGATAGCGGCCCTCGCGCAGCTGGAAGGTGGTGCCCTCCGCGTCGTCGGAGGTCGCCTTGGCCGAATCCGGCAGGTCCTCGCCGCCGCCACCGCCGCCCCCGCCACCGCCGCCACCACAGGCGGCCAGTACGAACGCCGTCACGAGAATCGCCAGCAGGAGCGACATCCGGGTCCGAGTCTTCACCGTTCCTCCTACCCTCCGTTGTGGTCCGTCACTCGGTCGGCGGGGCACCGTCCGAGCCTGCGGCGTACCTTACGGGCTGGCCACTCGCCGATGCAACGGCCTGCGCGCGCTACGCTAGAATCGGGGCCGGCCCCCGACGACGCGGGGCCGTTGAGCGCTCGACACTTTCGAACGGAGCAACGACCCTGGACATCTCCAGCGTCCTCTTCTTCCTGCTCGCCATCGGCGTGGTGGGGGCCGGTCTGGCCGTCGTCACGGTGCGCAACATCATCCACTCGGCCGTGGCGATGATGGTCTGCTTCGGATCCCTCGCCGGCATGTACGCCCTGCTCGGGGCCCCCATCGTCGCGGCCGCCCAGGTGCTCATCTACCTCGGCGCGATCAGCGTCCTGATCCTCTTCGCCATCATGCTGACCCAGGCCGGGGACGCGAACCTGCCCGCTCCGTTCCACCGCCAGGGGCCCATCGCCGTCGTCATCGCGCTCGTCATCTTCGGCCTGGTCACCTGGGCCGTGGTGCAGACCGACTGGGGGGTCGCCGCGCAGGCCGTCACCGCCAACGTCGAGGCCATCGCCAACTCCGTGTTCACGACGTTCGCGCTGCCCTTCGAGATCATCAGCTTCCTCCTCCTGGCCGCGATCATCGGCGCCATCTACCTGGCGCGCCGGCCGGAGGACGACGAGCGGGCCGGCTGACGAGCGATGGGACTGACCGGCTACCTCGTCGTGTCCGCGCTGCTCTTCGGCATCGGCGCCTTCGGCTTCATGGCGCGGCGCAACGCGATCCTGATGCTCATCAGCATCGAGCTGATGTTCAACGCGGTGAACCTGAGCCTGGTCGCGTTCAACGCCTTCCTGCCGTCGGACACGAACACCGGTGCGGTCTTCGCGCTGATGATCATGGCCGTGGCCGCGGCCGAGGTGACCGTCGGGCTCGCCCTCGTCATCGCCATCATCCGGACCCGGCAGACGCCCGAGGTCGACCAGTACTCCGACCTGAAGGAGTAGTGGGAGCCCCATGGAGCTGCTGATCGCCCTCATCCCCGCGCTGCCGCTGGCCGGCTTCCTGTTCGCCGTCATCGTCGGGCCGCGCCTCGACCACGTGCCGCACCACGGCCACGGTGACCACCACGAGCACGGAGCCGATGCGCACGACGCGCACGACGCGCACGGAGCCCACGACGTCGACGACAGCGCCTTCCGGCCGGTCCCGTCGGAGGAGGAGCAGGCGGCGACCAGCCCGCACGCCGGCCACGCCGACGAGCTGGCCAACGCGGCGGGTGCCGATGGCGTGATCCCGGCCGAGTACAACGACGGCATCGGCCAGAGCGGGCACGTGACGCCGGGCGCGGAGCAGCCGCGCTACCGATCCTGGATCGTGCCCACCACGCTGGTCGGCATCAGCTGGCTGATCAGCATGGTCGTCTTCGTCCAGGTCGTGTTCGGCGGGCACACCTACGGCGTGACGCTGTACGAGTGGATCGCCTCGGGCGACTTCCGGATCGAGATCACCTTCCTGGTCGACTCGCTGACGGCGATGCTGCTGCTCGTCGTCAGCACCATCGGCTTCCTCGTCCACGTCTACTCGATCGGCTACATGAACGGGGATCGGGGCTTCTGGCGCTTCTTCGCCTACCTGAACCTCTTCATGTTCAGCATGCTGCTGCTGATCCTGGGCGACAACTTCCTGATGCTGTACGTCGGCTGGGAGGCGGTCGGCCTGTGCAGCTACGCGCTCATCGGCTTCTGGTACAAGAAGCCCTCCGCGGCGGGCGCGGCCAAGAAGGCGTTCGTGGTCAACCGCGTCGGCGACTTCGGCTTCGGGCTCGGCATCATGGCCATCTGGACGGCGCTCGGCACGCTCCAGTTCGAGGAGGTCTTCGAGCACATCGGGGCGCTCGACCCGGGCCTCGTCACGCTCATCGCGCTGCTCCTCTTCGCCGGCGCGGTGGGCAAGAGCGCGCAGTTCCCGCTGCACGTCTGGCTGCCCGATGCCATGGAGGGCCCGACCCCGGTCAGCGCTCTCATCCATGCCGCCACGATGGTCAACGCCGGCGTCTACCTGGTCGCCCGCGCCAACCCGATCTTCGCCGAGTCCGAGGTGGCGATGTGGGTGGTGGCCGGCATCGGCGTCTTCACCGCCGTCTTCGCCGCCGCCATCGCGCTGACCCAGAACGACATCAAGAAGGTGCTCGCCTACTCGACGGTGAGCCAGCTGGCCTACATGTTCTTCGCGCTGGGGATCGGCGCCTGGGTGGCCGCCATCTTCCACCTGGTCAGCCACGGCTTCTTCAAGGGCCTGCTGTTCATGGGCTCCGGCTCGGTGATCCACGGCGCCGGTGGCGAGCAGGACATGCGCTTCATGGGTGGTCTGCGCTCGAAGATGACGATCACCTACTGGACCATGGTCATCGGCTCGCTGGCGCTGGCCGGCATCCCGATCTTCGCCGGCTTCTTCAGCAAGGACGAGATCCTGGCCGAGGCCTTCAACCGCGGCTACTACCTGTTCTACGCGGTCGGGATCATCGTGGCGGCGATGACCGCCTTCTACACGTTCCGCATGATCTTCATGACCTTCTGGGGCGAGTGGCGCGGGCCGCGCGCGGCCTGGGACCACGTCCACGAGTCGGCGGCCACCATGACCGCCCCGCTGCTCATCCTGGCGGTGCCGACCATCCTCGCCGGCCTGCTGCTCGGCATCCCGCCGGAGGGCGGCGCGATCCACGGCTGGCTGGAGCACGTCTTCGAGCGTGCCGAGGAGGCCCACGCCGGCGTCCTGCCCGGCTCGATCCTCTACGACGCGCTGGAGCACGGCGAGCATCACGGCTTCGAGCTCTTCGGGATCGGCGGGCTGCTGCTGCTGGTCGGCGCCACGGCCGGCGTGCTCGGCATCCTGCTGGCGTATCGGTGGTACGTGCGGGATCCGGAGGCGCCGGCGCGCTTCGTGGCGCGCATCCCGCTCGGCCTGGGGCCGGGGATGTACCGCGCCAGCGTGAACAAGTACTACGTCGACGACCTGTACGGGCTCGCCTTCGCCCGCGGCGGCGTGCTGCTCAGCAACGCGCTGTGGTGGTTCGACGCCAAGGTGATCGACGGGGCGGTCAACGGCGCCGGCTGGGTCGCCTCGGCCATCGGGCGCGGCGGGCGGCGGGCCCAGACCGGGCGGGTCGAGAACTACGGGCTGGGAATCGCCGCCGGCCTGGTGCTGGTCCTGGTCGCCTACCTGGTGATCCGCTGATGGGCGGCTCCATGGGGCTCGAGCGTATATACGGTATATACGGACGCGCCTGCGGCATGAACAACCGCAGCGTCAACGCAGCGAGCGCGCATCCATGACCGGCCTGCCGGTGCTGAGCCTCATCGTCTTCATGCCGGTCGTCGGCGCGCTGGTGCTGCTGCTCGTCCCGGGCACCAACCACCGGCTCATCCGCTGGGTGGCGCTGCTGGCATCGCTGGCGAGCCTGGCGTTCAGCCTGGTGCTGCTCGGCTACCAGGCGTCCGGCGAGGAGTTCCAGTACCGCGAGTCGCTGGCCTGGATCCCGTCGTTCGGGATCAACTACCTCCTCGGGGTCGACGGCATCAGCGTCGTCCTGGTCCTGCTGACGACCGTGCTGAGCGTGGTCGCGATCCTCTACTCCTGGGACCCGATCACGGTCCGCGTCAAGGAGTACTACGTCGCGATGCTGCTGCTCATGGTCGGCATGCTCGGCGTGTTCGTCTCGCTCGACCTGTTCCTGTTCTACGTCTTCTGGGAGATCAGCCTCATCCCGATGTACTTCGTGATCGGGATCTGGGGCGGCCCGCGCCGCGTGTACGCCACCATCAAGTTCGTCATCTACACCCTCGTCGGGTCGCTGCTGATGCTGGTGGCGATCCTGGCGGTGGCGATCGCCCACGCCGCGGCGGGCAACGAGTTCACGTTCGCCTACGAGGCGCTGCGCGCCGGCAACGCGGCCTACCCCGAGCTGCTCCAGGCGCTCGCCTTCGGTGCCTTCTTCCTGGCGTTCGCCATCAAGGTACCGATGTGGCCGTTCCACACCTGGCTCCCCGATGCCCACGTCGAGGCGCCCACCGCCGGCTCGATCATCCTCGCCGGCGTCCTGCTCAAGCTCGGCGGCTACGGCTTCCTGCGCTTCTCGATCCCGCTCCTCCCCGATGCGGCGCGCGAGTTCGCGCCCATCATCATCTGGCTGGCCGTCATCGCCATCATCTACGGCGCGCTGGTGGCGATGGTCCAGCCGGACATGAAGAAGCTGGTCGCCTACTCGAGCGTCAGCCACATGGGGTTCGTGATGCTCGGCGCGTTCGTGTTCAACGTGCAGGGGATGCAGGGCGCGATCTACCAGATGATCGCCCACGGGGTGACCACCGGCGCCCTGTTCCTGCTGGTCGGGGTGATCTACGAGCAGACTCACGACCGGCAGATCGCCCACATGGGAGGGCTCAACGCCCGCCTCCCGCACTACGCCGCGATGTTCGGCCTGTTCACCTTCGCCAGCATCGGCCTGCCCGGCCTTGCCGGCTTCATCGGTGAGTTCCTGGTGGTGCTGGGCGCCTTCCAGTACAACGGGATCGTGGCCGCGATCACCATGCTGGTGGTGATCGCCAGCGCGGTCTACATGCTGTGGATGTTCCAGCGCGCCTTCTTCACCGTCCCGTCGGACTGGATGCGCCAGTGGTGGCCGGGGCTGCGCGACATGAACCGCGGGGAGTGGCTGTCGCTGGCCCCGCTGGTCGTCCTGGCGGTCGCCCTGGGCGTCTTCCCCGGACCGATCCTGGGCGCCATCGAGGCGCCGGTCGAGCGCATCCTCGACGCGGTCTCGACCTCCGGCGGCCTCGCCTTCCTGCCATGGTGAGCGCGTAACCGATGACCGGCACCGACTACCTCAACGACCTGTTCGCGCTCTACCCCGAGCTGATCCTGACGGTCACCGTGCTCGTGGTGCTCACCGTCGACCTGTTCCTGCCGCGCAGCCTGAAATGGCTGCTCACGCCGCTCACCGCCGGCGGCCTGCTGCTGACCGGCATCGGCTGCCTGTTCGTGTGGGGCGTCAACGACACCGTCTTCTCGGGGTTCTACCGCGTCGACGACCTGTCGGTCTTCCTGAAGGTCGCCTCGCTGGTCATCGGTCTGCTGGCGGTGCTGTTCGTGCCGCCGTACCTGCGCCAGCGCAACCTGCCGCTCGGCGAGCACCACGTGATCCTGTGCTTCGCGCTGCTCGGCATGTTCACCCTCGCCTCGAGCGCCGACCTGATCACCCTGTTCATCGGCCTCGAGCTGATGACGATGCCCTCCTACCTGCTCACCGGCTTCCACAAGACCGATCGCTACAGCAACGAGGGCGGGCTCAAGTACTTCCTGCTCGGGTCGTTCGCGAGCGCCATCGTGCTGTTCGGGGTGGCGTGGACCTTCGGGCTGACCGGCACCACGCGGATCAGCGAGATCGCAACCGCGTTCACCGGGCAGGCCCTCGGCCCGGCGCACGTCGTGGCGATCACCATGCTGACCGTCGGCGCCACGTTCAAGGCGGCGGCGATCCCCTTCCACTTCTGGACGCCGGACGCCTACCAGGGCGCCCCGACCCCGATCACCGGCTTCCTGTCGACCGGCCCCAAGCTGGGTGCCTTCGCCCTGCTCATCCGCGTCTTCGCCGAGGCTCTCGCGCCGCTGCGCGCCGAGTGGCTGGTGGTGATGAGCATCCTGGCCGTGCTGACCATGACCGGCGGCAACCTGGTCGCGCTGACCCAGACCAACGTGAAGCGCATGCTGGCCTACTCGAGCATCGCGCACACCGGCTACATCCTCGCCGCGCTGGCCGCCTTCGGAGCCGCGACGACCACCGGCGCGCAGAGCCAGGGGATCGAGGCGATCCTGTTCTACGTCCTCGGGTACGCGGTCATGAACTTCGCGGCGTTCGCGGTGGTCGGCATGCTCCAGCGCGACCCGCGTCGCTTCGGCGGCCTGGGCTCGTTCGCCGGCCTCGCGCAGCGTGCCCCGGGGCTCGCCGCCGCGATGACCGTCCTGCTGCTCAGCCTGACCGGCATCCCGCCGACGGTCGGCTTCTTCGCCAAGTACTACGTCCTCGTCGCGACCGTCGACACGGGGCTGATCTGGCTGGCCGTGGCGGTCGTCCTCAACGCGGCGCTGGCCGCGTTCTACTACCTGCGGGTCGTGGTCTACATGTACATGCGCGACCCCGACCCCGACCCGGCGCCGATCGACGACTCGGCGACCGGGATGCTCGGCCTGGTGCTCGCCGTGGGCGGCGTCCTGGTGCTCGGCATCCTGCCGAGCGCGATCGTCCAGATCCTGAGGGCGTCGGCGGGCAGCCTGCTCTAGGCAGGACATGTCCCGCACCACCCGCCCCGCCCGTGCCACCCCGCCCTCGTCGCCGACCGCCGACGAGCGGCTCGGCGAGGCCGCCCACCGCCTGCTGGGTGACCGGCGGCTCCTGATCGCCGCCAATCGCGGACCGATCTCGTTCAGCGCCGCGGCCGACGGGTCGCTGCGGCCGCGCCGCGGGTCCGGCGGCCTGGTCACCGCGCTCGGCCAGGTCGGACGCCACGTGCCGCTCACCTGGGTTGCCGCGGCGATGGGCGAGGGTGACCGCCGCGCTGCCGCCGAGCCGAAGCTCGTCGACCGCGCCGTGGGCGACGCCGGCCTGCGGCTGCGCTTCGCCGCCGTCGAGCGGCCGGTGTACGAGGCCGCCTACAACGTCATCGCCAACCCGCTGCTGTGGTTCCTCCAGCACCAGATGTGGAACCTGCCCGAGCGACCGATGATCGACGCCACCACCATGCGCGCCTGGGAGCGCGGCTACGTGCCGCTCAACGAGGCCTTCGCCAGGGCGGTGCTGGCCCAGGTCCGGCGTGGCGACCGCTCGCCGCGGATCATGCTGCACGACTACCACCTCTACCTCGCGGCAGCCACCATCCGCCGCGAGTCGCCCGGAGCGGTGCTGAGCCACTTCACCCACATCCCCTGGCCGCCCTCGTCGATCTGGCAGGTGATGGCGCCCTCGATCCGCGAGGCGATCGTCGCCGGCCTGGCGGCCAACGACGTGGTCGGCTTCCACACCGAGCGCTACGCCCACAACTTCCTGCGCACCGCCGAGTCGTTCCTCCCCGACGCGCGGGTCGACTACGCGACGAGCACCGTCACGCTGGCGGACGGCCACGTGGCGCACGCGCGCCGCTACCCGATCAGCATCGACGTCGAGGCGACCCGGCGCATCGCGACCTCGCCGCGGACCCGGCGACGCGCCGAGCAGCTGCGCGAGCGGACGCGCGGCCAGGTGCTGGTCCGCGTCGACCGCCTCGAGCCATCGAAGAACATCCTGCGCGGCTTCGCCGCCTTCGAGGCGCTCCTCCAGCGACACCCCCGCTACCGCGGCCAGCTGACGTTCCTGGCCTTCCTGGTCCCGTCGCGCACCGGGCTGCGCGAGTACGGCCAGTACGGTCGCCAGGTGCAGGGCGCCATCGACCGCATCAACGCCCGCTTCAGCCGCGCCGGGCATCGGCCGATCCAGATCTTCTACGAGAACGACTACGCCCAGGCCCTCGCCGGCCTGGCCATCGCCGACGTCGTGCTGGTGAACCCGCTGGTCGACGGCATGAACCTGGTCGCCAAGGAGGCGGCCGTGGTGAGCGAGCGCGACGCCGTGATCGTGCTCTCCGAGACGGCCGGCGCCTACGACCAGATGCGTGACGGCGTGCTGCCGGTGGCGCCGGCGGACGTGCTGGGCACGGCGGAAGCGCTGCGCCGGGCGCTCGAGATGGCGCCCGCGGAGCGCGCGGCACGCCACGCCACGCTGCGCGCCGGCGTGGAGGCCGAGGAGATCACCTGGTGGCTGCGCAACCAGCTCGACGATCTGTCCGAGATCGTGGCCGGACGACCCGCCCGCCGCCGCCGCGCGGTCAGGAGCTGACCAGGGCCTCGAGCAGGGCGACCACCGCGGCCGGCTCGGAGAGCACCGCATCGGATTCGGCGATGATGGCGGGCGGGACCTCACCGTCGCCCCCGACCGCCAGGATGGCGGCCTCGATGGTGCCGGCGCGGCGCAGCTCGGCCGCGGCGCGGAACATGTCGAGGTCGGTGACGTCGTCGCCCATCACCACCAGGCCCCGCAGGCCGTGGCGCTCGACGATCTGCCGCACGGCGGTCCCCTTGTCGCCCACGCCGGTCGGCCGCAGCTCGATGCTCATGCGCCCCTCGCGAACCTCGATGCCGGGGTGCGGCAGCGCGTCGAGCGCGTCGAGCAGCCGAGCCCGCGCGGCCGCGGGGTCGGCCGCCATCCGGTAATGGATCGTGCCGGAGAGGCCCTTGTGGTCGAGGGTCACGCCAGGATCGCCGAGCGCATCGCGCGCCATCCCCATGACCCGGTCCAGCTCGTCGGAGATCCACGCCAGCCCCGGCGCGGGCGCCGGCTGGCTGGCGCCGGGCTCGAGCCACTCCAGGCCGTGATTCCCGACCACCAGCAGCTCGTCGACCCCCGCGATCCGGTGAGCGTCACGCGCCGCGCGGCCGGTGACGATCCCGGTCACGGCCAGCCGCCCGGCCAGGGCGCGCAACGCGGCCGGGCCACGGTCGGCGAGGCGCGCGGCGGCCGGGTCGGCCACGATCGGCGCGATCGTGCCGTCGAGATCGGTCAGGAACCCGGCGGGGGTGCGTGACAGGGCGCGCCGGGCGAGCTCGATGGCGTCAGGCGGGCGGTCGGTCATCGGGATAGACTCGGTCGGGTGAGGCGCATCTTCTCAGCCGGCACCGTGGTGCCGCTCCTGTTGGCGCTGGTGGGGGTCGCCCTCATCATCGCAGGCCAGCTCGACCTGGACGGCCCAGCGGCGGCCAGCCTGCCACCCATCCCTGACCCGACGCGCAGCCAGGTCGCGGCTGTGACGCGCTCGCCGCGCCCGTCGGCCACCGTCGTCGAGACGGCCAGCCCCACCGCCTCCCCGACGCCGAGCTTCGGGTCGACCGCGGACGCGGTCCAGCTCGAGATCGCGTCGGTCGGGATCAACGTCCGCGTCTTCAAGTCGGGCACCGCCGGCAACGACGACTTCCCGGGGCTCGACGGGGCGTACATCATCCGCAACTCGGAGCAGCCCGGGCGCGGCACGAACTCCTACATCATCGCCCACGCCCGCCAGGAGCCCCCGCTGTTCAAGAGCCTGTGGAACGTCCAGCTGGGCGCCGAGGTGCGGATCCTCATGTCGGACGGGGGCGTCCTGCGCTACCGCGTCACCGAGGTGCGCCCCAACATCCCCTGCCCCGACGACCGCGAGCCGCCCATGCCGGCCGACCTCGAGCCGCTGGTGCTGCGCTACGCGCCCGACGACTGCGAGTACGGGGCGTCGTGGTCGCAGCCGACCGACCACGAGCGGCTCACGCTCCAGACCTCGCAGGGCTTCAACCGCAACTGGGGCGAGTTCATCGTCGTCGCCGACCCGATCTACGAGTGAGGCGCCTCGTCCCGTGAGGCGCGGCCCCCCAGCAGCAGCGCCGGGGCGATCGCCGCGGCGCCCACCACCAGCGCGAGGGTGAAGATCAGCCGCAGCACGCCGGCGGCCTGGTCCTTCGACCACGTCTCCAGGACGGCGACCAGCTCGAGGCTGGCCCGCGGGTCGACCCCCACGAACTCGGGACGGCCCAGCTCCACCACCAGGGCGTCCCGCCGCGCGGGATCATTGATCAGCGCCGTCAGCTCGTCGATCCGGTTCTGGCCGATGCTGGTCAGAACGGCCAGGCCGACGCTCATCCCGATCGTGCGCGTGATCTGGAGCATCGCGCTCGCCACGCCATAGGCCGATGCGCCGGCCGCCTCGACGGCCGCGGTGGCGCGCGGGCTGACCGTCAGCCCGAAGCCGGCGCCGTAGATGGCGAGGTCGCGGGCCAGGGTCTCCATCCCCGTCGCGGTCGACCAGCCGAGGGCCAGCACCAGGCCGCCGATGCCGGCCAGCACGCCGAGCAGGGTGGTGACCCGCTCCCCGACCACCGCGGTCACCACCCCCCCGGCGAGTGCCCCGCCGGCGATGGCCGCGGTCAGGGCGGTGAGGGCGGTGGCGGCCTGGCCATCGGTCCCGAACAGCACCCGGTTGACGAACACCGGCCCGCCGATGATGGCGGTCGCCAGGGTGTAGCCGGTGAGCAGGCTCACCGCGTTGGCCGCGCTGAAGCGGCGGTCGCGGAAGAGGCGCGGGTCGACGAGGGGGTGCGCGCGGCGCAGCTCCCAGGCCACGAAGGCGAGGCCGGCAGCGACGCTGAGCGCCAGCGCGCCGACGACCAGCGGATCGAGCCAGCCGTGGGCGCCGGAGAGGGTCAGGCCACCGACGAGCGCGACCAGCGCCACGCTCACCAGCACCGCGCCGAGCAGGTCGATGCCGCCGCGCACGCGGGGCGTCTCGATCCCGCCGGCGATGACGTAGATCAGCGCCAGGGTCACGATCCCGGCCGGCACGTTGAGGAAGAAGATCCACTGCCACGCCGCCAGGTCGATCCCCGGGATCGGGAGGTTGACGTTGGCGAGCACCCAGGCGCCGTAGGCCGGGCCGATGGCCATGCCGATGAACGTCGCGGCGCCCTCGACGCCGAGCGCGGCGGCGCGCTGCCGGCCACGGAACAGGTGGCTGGCGAGCGCCATCGAGAGGGGCACCAGGGCTCCGCCACCGAGCCCCTGCACCACGCGGGCCACGATCAGCCAGTCCATCCCTGCCTCGGGACCGGCGAAGCGCGCGGCGCCCGCACCGGCGCTGCCGATGCAGAACAGCAGCAGCGCAACCACGTACAGCCGGCGGGCGCCCCACAGGTCGGCCCCGCGCCCGGCGAGCGGCATCGCCACCACGTAGGCGAGCAGGTACGCGTTCACGATCCAGCTGGCGCGGCCGAGGTCGGCCCAGCCGCCGAAATCGGCGACGATCGACGGAAGCGCGATGGCGACGACCATCAGCTCCGCCCCGCCGAGGAAGACGCCCAGCGAGGCGGTGACGAGCACCGCCCAGGCAGCTGCCGGATGGATGCGCAGCCGCGCGCCCTCGTCGATCACAGGTCGACGCGAGCGAAGGCGGCGAGGGCCACGACCAGGAGCGCGGCGGCGGCGGCGAGCGCGATGCCGGCGGTGCGGAGCCCATCGGCGACCGGGCGGTCGGCGAGGTGGAAGGCGGCCAGGGTGGCGAACGCGCCGCCCGGATATGCGTCGGTCGGGAGGGCGACCGAGGTGCCGACCAGCCACGCGCCGACGAGGAGGAGCGCGAGAGCGCCCGCCGCAAGCGGAGGAGCCAGCACGCCCACCAGCAGCGCCACCGCGATGCCGCCGATCCCCGCCGCGAGGCAGCCGGCGAGCGCCGCGGCGAACGCGGCCGCCTGGCCCGGCAGGGCAGCCCCGTGCGAGACGATGGCCAGCCAGCCAACCGCCCCCGACGCGACGCCGCCCACGATGACCACGGCGCTCCCGACGGTGAACCAGGCGACCAGCAGGGATGCCCGCGGCGCGCTGCGGCTCACCAGCCAGCCGGCGAAGCCGCGGTGACGCTCACCGGCCACCGCCCCGGCGATGAGGCCCGCGACGACGGCCATCCCGCCCGCCAGCGCGATCCCGTACCAGGCCACCACCGGCGCGCGGGCGACCGACCCCCCGGCGGCCGGCGGGCCGGCAAGCTCGGCGGCCACCAGCGCCACGCCGCCGCTGGCGAGCAGCGCCGCCACGGCGGCGAGCAGGCGGAAGCTCGTCCACAGCTCGAGCGCGGCGAGCCGGACGAGGGTCGCGGTGGCGCTCACGGGGCGGCGGACCTCGCCGGGCGGCGCCGCCCGTCGGGCGCCTCTGGGCGCGCCACGAGCTCGGCGAGCGCCTCGATGCCGCGCATGGAGACCGGCAGGCCGCGCTCCGCCAGGGCGCGCAGGGGCGCCTGGAGCGCCACCCGGCCACCGCGCAGCAGGGCGACGCGCGTGGCGAGGGCCGCGTCGCTCGCCGGCAGCCGGCTGGCGATGACCATCGTGGTGCGCTTCGGCACGAGGCCGAGGAGCCGGATCCGCGAGTCCTCGTCGAGGGCCCGCAGGGGGTCGTCGAGCAGGAGCACCTCCGGCGACCCGACCAGGGCCGCGGCCAGCGCTGTGCGCTCGGCCACGGCCGTGCCACTGCGCCGCATCGGTCGGTCGGCGCCGCCGCCGGCATCGAGCCCGTAGCGCACGACCGCGGCCTCGACCATGCGCGCCCGCTCGTCGCCGGCGTACCCGTGCAGGCGCGCGGCGAGGTCGAGCGCCTCGCGAGGGGCGAGCCAGCGCGGCAGGACCGCGCCGGGCCCGACGTACGCGATGCGGCCGGCCCATCCCCCGGCGCCCGGATCGGCGCGGTCGACGCCGGCGAGCTGCACGCTTCCGGCGTCGGCGCGGGCCAGGCCGGCGAGGATCCGCAGCAGCAGCGACGCGGCGGGCGGGGGATCGCCGACCAGGAGCAGCCGGCCGCCGACCGGCACCGCCAGCGACGCGCCGTCCAGGAGGCGGCGGCCGCGCACCGTCCGGCGCACGTCGCGGCACACGACGCCCCCGGGACGCAGGTGCCGCACCGATCGCGAGGCCCACAGAGCGTCCGGCGTCGAGGCGGTCACGGGTGGCACGGTAGCACGCCGCCGCAGGGCGCCTTGACGCCCCTCCATCGGTCCCGTAGCATAAGCGGGCGCTTACATAAATCAGCATTTGATAAAGAGTGGCTTACCCCTATGACCCTCTCCGGTGATCGCGAGGATCGCGACCTGCGACGCCTGCGCACCCTCTACCGTGCGCTCGGCGACGACACGCGCCTGCGCGTCATCGGGATCCTGGCGGAGGCCGGCCCGATGCCGGTCGGCCAGCTCTCGGTCCGCGTGGCCCTCTCCCAGCCGCTCATCAGCTGGCACCTGCGCATCCTTCGCCTGGCGGGCGTGATCGAGACGCGCAAGCAGGGCCGCGAGACCCTGTGCCGCCTGCGGACCGCCGCCTTCGAGGAGCTGCACGAGCTCGAGGCGCGCCTGGTGAGCGGGACCAGCGACATGGTCAACGCGCCGGCGACGAGCGCGGAGGTGGCCGATGTCGGCTAGCCAGTCGCGCGCCCGCGACCTTGCGCGCGGCGACTCCCTCGCCCCGGCGTGGCTCAAGCAGGCGGCCCGCGCCGTCCTGAACCCGATCGTCCGCGGCGCGCTGGCCATCGGCCTGTCGGCCAACACGATCACCGTGCTCGGCCTGCTCGTCACCATCGCGGCCGCGGTGGTCATCGGTTCGGGGGCCCTGCTGGCCGGCGCGGCCATCCTGCTCGCCGGATCGGTCCTGGACGCCGTCGACGGTGCCATCGCCCGTGCGCAGGGGGGCGGCACGGCCTTCGGCAGCTTCCTCGACTCGACGCTGGACCGCGCCAGCGAGGCGATCCTGTACGTCGGCGTGGCCGCCTACCTGCTCCGCGCGACCGACGACCCGCTGCTTCCGGTGGTGGGGACCATGGTCGCCCTGGGCGGCTCGTTCCTGGTGAGCTACGCTCACGCACGGGCGCAGGGGATCGGGCACGCCGCATCCGTGGGGCTGGCCCCGCGAACGGAGCGCCTCGTCATCATCATCGCCGGCATCGCGCTCGGCGGGCTCGGCTGGCTGCCGGGCCTGCTCGGGGCCATCGGCCTGGTCGCCCTGCTCACCGTGGTGACGGCGGCCCAGCGGATCTGGCACGTCTACCGGCTGACCACTCCGGCGCCCGCGGGGCGCGACACCGACAAGCACATGGAGGACGCGTGAGCGTGGCAACCACCAACGGCAAGACAGCGAAGAACGGGCGCGCGGCGGGCAACGGCCGCCGACCGAGCGACGGCAAGGTGCGCGTCGCGATCGTGGGGGTCGGCAACTGCGCGAGCAGCCTGGTCCAGGGCCGTACCTACTACGCCGACGCCAAGCCGGGCGACTTCATCCCCGGCCTGATGCACGTCGACCTGGGCGGCTACCACGTGCGCGACATCGAGTTCGTCGCCGCCTTCGACGTGGACCGGGAGAAGGTCGGCAAGGACCTCTCCGAGGCGATCTTCGCCGGGCAGAACAACACGTATCAGTTCGCCGAGGTGCCGCATCTCGGCGTGCCGGTCGAGCGAGGCATGACCCACGACGGGCTCGGCAAGTACCTGTCGCAGGTCATCGAGAAGGCGCCCGGCCCGACGGCCGATATCGTCGGCATCCTGAAGGAGCGCAACGTCGACGTCATGGTCAGCTACCTGCCGGTCGGCAGCGAGCAGGCCACCAAGTGGTATGCCGAGCAGGCGCTCCAGGCGGGCGTCGCGTTCGTCAACGCCATCCCGGTGTTCATCGGTCGCGAGCCGTACTGGCAGCGCCGCTTTGCCGAGGCCGGTCTGCCGGTGATCGGCGACGACATCAAGAGCCAGGTCGGCGCGACGATCACCCACCGCGTCCTGACCCGCCTGTTCATGGACCGCGGCGTGCGCATCGACCGCACCTACCAGCTGAACTTCGGCGGCAACACCGACTTCCTCAACATGCTCGAGCGCGAGCGGCTGGAGTCGAAGAAGATCAGCAAGACCAACGCGGTGACCAGCATGATCGACTACGAGATCGGCGACGACGACGTCCACGTCGGCCCGTCCGACTACGTGCCGTGGCTGAAGGACCGCAAGTGGTGCCACATCCGCATGGAGGGCACCACCTTCGGCGACGTCCCGCTCAACCTGGAGCTCAAGCTGGAGGTCTGGGACTCCCCCAACTCCGCCGGTGTGATCACCGATGCGATCCGCTGCGCCAAGCTCGGCCTCGACCGTGGGCTGGCCGGTACGCTGGTGGCACCGAGCGCGTACTTCATGAAGAGCCCGCCGATGCAGATCCACGACGACATCGCCTACAACCGCGTCGAGGCGTTCATCCGCGGCGAGGACAACGAGACGCTGGTCGGCACCGAGAAGCCAGCCCGGCGCACGCTGCGCAAGCTGGCCGAGCCGTCCCGGGCGCGAGCCAGGGCCGGCGCGGCCGAGGGGCGTTGACCGCCGACGCGCGAACCGGCCGGCGAACGGAGGCGTCCGTCCGGCGCGGCGCAGCGGCACCCGCAGCGGAGCGCAAGCGGGAGCTGCTCACCTACTGGGCCTACCGGGCCGCCGAGCGGCTCCTCGGCTCCCTGCCACGCGGCCTGGTCCTGCCGGTCGCCTCGGCGGCGGGGAACGCCGCCTATGACGCGGCGGGCGCGAAGCGGGCCCTCATCGCCGCCAACCTCGGACAGGCGATGGGCCTCCCGGCCGACGACCGCCGGGTGGCGCGCGCCGCGCGACGGGCCTTCCGCAACTACGCCAAGTACCTCGTCGACGTCATGCGCTTCCCGTCGCTGACCGATGCGGACGCCGACCGGCTGGTGGCCATCGACAACGTCGACATCCTCGACGAGGCGCGCGCCGGCGGCACCGGGGTCCTGATCTGCACCGTCCACGTCGGCGCGATGGACATGATCGGTCCGGGCCTCAAGCGCGCCGGCGAGGTGCTCCACGTCGTCGCCGACGACACGACCTACGGTCGCCTCTACGACCACCTCAAGGCGGTGCGCGCCGCGCACGGCTTCCACCTGATCGGGTGGCGGAACCTGCGCGGGCTCTTCAAGGTGCTGCGCGGTGGCGGCAACCTGGTCCTGTTCTGCGATGGCGGGTACCGCCCCGGCGACGTGCCGGTCGAGTTCCTGGGGGCCGCCACGACGTTCCCCGCCGGCCCGGCGACCCTCTCGGCCAGGTCCGGCGCGCCGATGGTGCCGGTCTGGGCACAGCGCACCGGCCGCGACACGTTCGTCGCCCGCGGCCTGCCCCTCATCCGTGCCGCCTCCGACGAGCCGGCCGAGATCCACCGTGCGACGCAGGAGCTCGCCGATGCGCTGGGCGGGGTGATCGCCGCGGATCCGGGCCAGTGGTACATGTTCCGCCCGATCTGGCCACAGACCGATGCCGATCGCGCGGCCGCCGCGGCCGCGCTGGATCGGGCGCGGCGCGGCGAGGACTGGACCAAGCCCGCCGCCTCGTGATGCGATCCCTCGCGCTGCGCGCCGGGCTCAACGTGGCGGACCTCGTGGCGCGCTCGCTGCCGGCCGGCATCGCATACCGCCTCGCCGACCTGGCCGGACAGGCCTGGTACCGGCGGGCGGGCGGGCGGCGCGAGCTGGTCGCCGAGGGCCTGCGCCGCGTCTGCGCCGCGACCGGGCGCCCGACCGACGGCCCCGCCTTCCGGCGGCTGGTGGAACGCTCCTTCGTGGAGTACGCGCGCTACTACCTCGAGGTGCTGCGCGCCCCGCACTACGACCCGGCGCGCGTCCACGACCACGTGCGCGTCGAGGGCTGGGAGGAGTGGGGGCCGACGGTACGGGCGGGATGCGTCATCGCGCTGCCCCACCTCGGCAACTTCGAGCCGTTCGGCCACTTCGTGGAGGCCGAGGGGATCACCGGCGTGGCGCCGGTCGAGGAGACCGAGCCGCCGGAGCTCTATCAGTTCCTGCGCTCGCGGCGCGCCGCCGGCCACGGGATGCGGGTGGTGCCGCTCTCGCGGGCGCGGCGGCCGATGATCGAGGCCCTGCGCGCCGGCGAGATCGCCGCGCTCGTCGCGGACCGCGACCTCGACGGCGACGGCATCGCGGTGGAGCTGTTCGGGCACGCGGTGACGCTTCCCGCCGGACCCGCCACGCTGGCGGTGCTCACCGAGCGGCCGCTGCTCGTGGCGCGGAGCCTGCGCGAGGGCCCGGATCGCTTCGCGGCACGCTGCTGGGTGATCGACACCGGCCCGCGCGAGGGCGAGGAGCGCCGCGCCCGCGTGGCGCGCATCACCCGCGAGATGGGCGAGCGCTTCGAGGCGGCCATCGCCGAGGCGCCGGAGCAGTGGTGGGCCATCTTCCAGCCGTTCTGGAGCGACCAGCGCGCGTGAGCGGCGTGACCGTCTCTCCGGCGCGCGTCAGCGGGCCGCGGCGACCCCGCGGCGGCGGGCCGCGCGCCAAGGCGGACATGCACCTCCACTCGCTCTACTCGGACGGCACGGCCAGCGTGGGCGATATCCTCGACTGGGTCGAGGAGCGGACCGACCTCGACGTCGTCGCCATCACCGACCACGAGCGCATCGACGGCGCCCAGCGGGCCCTCGAGCTGCACGCCCGCCGTGGCTACGGCTTCGACCTCGTCGCGGGCGAGGAGGTCACCACGCGCCGCGGGCATCTGCTCGCCCTCTTCCTTCACGAGCGGGTGCGGGCCCTGCGTCCGCTCACCGAGAGCCTGGCCGCGGTCCACGCGCAGGGTGGTCTGGCGATCGCGGCTCATCCGCTGGCGCCGCTCACGCCGTCGCTGGGGAGCCGGTCGCTGCGCGCCGCGCGCCTCGCCACCGACCCGGCCCACCGCCTCGACGCGATCGAGCTGTTCAACCCGTCCGCCGCGGGACGTTCCCGGGCGGTGGCACGCGAGCGGCTCAACCAGCTGCTCGGGCTGCCGGGCGTGGGGAACTCGGATGCCCACGTGCTCGAGGCGATCGGCACGGCCTGGACCTGGTTCGACGGCGTGACCGCGGAGGACTACCGGGCGTCGCTCGCCGCGGGCATCACCGAGCCGGCGGGCGCGTACTGGAGCGGCTGGCACAACGTCAGCGTCTACGGCCGGCAGCTCGTCGCCAAGGGCAGGCACCTGCGCCATACTCTGCGGCCCAGAGGAGAGTGGCGATGACGCAGCTCGGGACCATCCCCGTCGCGCCGCCGGAGGCGGCAAGCGGTCCGGCGCGCGACCCGCGCGGCACGCTGAAGATCGGGATCGTCAGCCCGTACGGCTACCCGCACCCCGGTGGCGTCAACGACCACGTCCGCAACCAGCACGAGCAGCTCGCCGAGCTCGGGCATGACGTCTGGATCATCACCAGCAAGTACGGCCGCGAGCGGGAGAGCGAGGGCCATGTCATCCGGCTGGGCACCGGGTGGGCCTTCCCGGCCAACGGCAGCGTTGGGCGCGTCACGCTCGGCATGCGCTTCAAGCACCAGGCGCGCGAGCTGCTCGAGGCGCAGCGCTTCGACGTGCTGCACTTCCACGAGCCGTTCGTGCCGTTCCTCTCGCCGACCCTCCTGGACGCGTCCCACCAGATGGACGACGGACCGATCAACGTCGCCACCTTCCACGCCTTCGGGGGCTTCAGCCCCAGCTACTGGGTCGGGCGCCGCTTCGCCGGGCGGCTGGCCGGCATGATCGACGGGCGGATCGCCGTGTCGGGCGCGGCGCGGCACTTCATCAACCGCTACTTCCCCGGTGACTACGCGATCATCCCCAACGGGGTCGACCTCGACCTGTACGCGCAGGCGCAGCCGTTCGAGGAGCTGCGCGACGGGACGCTCAACATCCTGTTCGTCGGCCGCTTCGAGGAGCGCAAGGGGCTGATCCACCTGCTGAAGGCCTATCACCGGCTGCGCAAGCGTCACGTCGACGCGCGGCTGCTGGTGATCGGCGGTGGCTCGAAGGCGCGCGAGTATCGGCGCTTCATCGGCCTGCGGGGCATCCGCGACGTCGAGTTCCTGGGCCGCGTCAGCGACACCGACAAGGCACGCTACTTCGCCAGCGCCGACATCTTCTGTGCTCCCAACACCGGTCAGGAGAGCTTCGGGATCGTGCTCCTGGAGGCGATGGCCGCTGGCGTGCCGATCGTGGCCAGCGACATCCACGGCTTCAAGAACGTGGTGCAGCGCAACGTCCAGGCGCTGCTGGTCGAGCCGAAGAACCCACGCGCGCTGGCGGCCGCCCTCTACGCGCTGGCCCGCGACCCCGAGCTGCGCCACGAGATGGGCGAGGCGGGGAGGGCCAGGGCACCCGAGTACAGCTGGCAGAGCGTCACCGCCCGGATCGTGGAGTACTACCACGCGGTCCGCGAGCGGGTTGCCGCGGAGCGCGTCGGCTAGCTCACCACGGCCACGCCCGCCGCAGCGCTCGTCGGAGCTGTCGAAGCCGCCCCTGTGATCCCGGAGCGCCTCCACGTGCGCGTCCCACAGCTGGCGCAGCGCGGCACGCCCCTCGACCGGGCGAACCTCTAGCCCACCCGGGAGCGGCGAGCTCGAGATGTCGTCGCGCGTCGGGCGGATAGGAGCAATCGCCCGCGGTCTTCCAGTGCCCGCTTACGCCTGCCTTCTCGGCTGGCGCGCAGATGTGAGCGCTCCCACGGTCCGGTCTGGAACGCGCCCAGACCTGACGAGCGAGTCGTCTCTATGTCTTCGAGAGGCGACCACCAAGCCAAAAGACATCCCCAAGGCATTCGGGCCGAGGTGGGTCGATCCATGCCAGACGACGGATGGTCTCGGGCGTGACTTCGACAATACCGCCGGAAACCTCGACATCTTCCCCGAGTGACGCTTCCGTGCCAGCAGCCACCGTGATTGTCTTCCTCATAGCATCCCACCTCGTGCCAGGCGGCCATGCAACGCCGACCAGCCTGTCGCCTTGGCCTTTGATGAAGAGACAGCCGCCTTCAGCGTGGAGCCGTCCGCGGAGGAGGCCATGGAGCGTGAAATCATCGTGCGGGTGGATCGGCAATGATATCTCGAGCGGGGGAAGGGGCGTCGGTGGCGGGAAATTCGATAGACAGGCCGGCAGCAGCAGACCCAAGAGACAGGCCCACCGACGCCCACCCATTCTTGGCCGGCCGCTCTACGGAAGCAGTATCCGCGTGTTGACGCCGTCCCACTGGAGGGCACCGACGGTCATCACAACTGTGTATGTGCAGTTGGGCTCAGTCCCGGCCGTATGTGTTCCCCAAGCCGTGTGTCCCCAGAAGTATGGACCACCGCTGTCTCCCCCGGCGCAATCGATGTCATACGCCCCACCGGGTGTGCCGCTGTCGATGACGCGGAGCCAGACGGCATCACAGATCTGGCCATTGCAGACCAATGACGGTGGTTGGTAGTGGATGTCCTCCGCGAGTCCACAGCTATAGCCGGTCGTGATCCCGGAGTGGCAAACGTTGTTGCCCTCCATCTCAAGCCTTGGCTTCGTCGCTGTCTGTGTTCGGAGGGCGAAGCCGTCAAAGAACTCCGGGGATTCGACGTGGCTCGTCTGGTACCAGGCGAAGTCTTGGTTCTTGTCCCAGCGCTTCCCGGAGAGATCCGCCAGATACTTGGTCGTACCGTCTTGCCAATAGGTCGCGTCACCGGGAAAGCAGTGGCCGGCCGTCAATACGCCCGTCGTGCCAGAGACGGCGTCTTTCGTGGTGAACCCGCTGGTGCAGCCGAAGTTGGGGTCGGTCATGAGTTTCCCGCCGTAGGTATGCTGCAGACGGAGTGGCGAGGCTGCCTCCACAATCACACGGACGCCAGCGAGAGCCTCGAGATTCGCGATATCTGTGGCACTGAGGACGGTAGGCCCAACCAGGCGAACCGCGCCC
>DASSPJ010000020.1:0-2841 GCA_035699665.1 Candidatus Limnocylindria bacterium | reverse complement strand
GGTCGCCAGGCGCGCGTCGTCGCGCCCGGGATCGGTCACTGCCATCGCAGGTCTCCCTTCCGCCAGGCGTAGAGCTCGCCGAACATCAGGATCGCCAGGAAGATGCCCAGGATGACGATCCCGGGAACGCTCACCTGGCGGACCACCACGGCCCACAGGTAGACGAAGATGATCTCGACGTCGAAGGCCACGAAGAGCAGCGCGTACAGGTAGAAGGCCAGGCCGAAGCGGCTCCACGTGTCGCCGATGGTGTCGATGCCGCACTCGTACGGCAGCCCCTTCTGCGGGCGGCGGCGCCGGTGTGACAGCACCCAGGCCGCCAGGATCGTCCCGAAGACGAAGGTCGAGGCGGCGAAGGCGAAGCCGATGACGTAGATCAGCCCGGTCTGGTCCATCTGGCGAATGTCCCCTGGGCGGTGGTCGCGGTGGATACCGATGCGGCGCACCGGTGATGGTGTCGTGGTCGTGCCTGCCATGCCACGCGGGCGTGGCGCACGCTCAGTCTAGCATCGGCTCGGTCGCCCATCAGCGCCCCAGCCAGGCCGCCCCGGTCAGGATGCGCAGCCCGTCGCTCACCAGCGCATGCCCCCCCAGCAGCACCGGTACCGATGCGGCCGCCGCCGCCCGGGTCAGCTCGCCGAGCCACGGGGTGGCGACGCGCGCGTGGTCGCCGAAGTCGGACGCGAAGCGCTCCTCCTCGGGCGGCCAGGTGGCGGCATCGGCCGATCCGCCGCGGGCCGCCATGAGCACCCGCGTGTCCAGCACCACGGCATCCCCGAGGGCGGTGAGCTCACCGATCAGCTCGGCCGGCGAGGTGCGGTCCATGAGCGACGCAAGCAGCGAGCGGGGCTCGCCCTCGCGCGCCGAGCGCATGCCCCGCTCCTCGACGAAGGCACGCGTACGGCACGCCGTCTCGGACTCCAGGAAGGCGAGCGCGGCCGCGGGCACCCGCCCGGCCACCACGAGCTCGGCATCCCGGTCGCGCAGCACCGCGCCCAGCGCGTCGAGGTGCGGCACCTCCAGCCCGCGGCCGCCGGGGAGCTGGGCCATCGCCAGGAAGCGGACCACCGCCTCCGACGGCCGCCGGGCGCCGGGGATCGTCGCGGCCGTGCGCAGCAGGGCCAGGTCGAGCGGGGTGTCGACATCGAAGCGCGACCAGCGGACGCGGCGCAGGCCCCGCGCCGCGAAGCCCGCCGCCTCGAGCGCGCGGACCGCCGCGTTGTCGGTCGGACATGCCTCGAGCGCCGCGAGGGCACGGGGCAGGTCGCCGGCCACGACGAACGCGTCGGCACTGAAGCGGTTGTTGCCGACCACCTCGCCGGGGAGCGGGGAGAGGAGCTGGTCGAGCGCGACGTCGGAGAGGAGGGCCAGCGCGCCGGCGCCCGCGTAGCCGAGCGCGTCGACCGGCCCGGCCGCGCCGTCGAGCGCCTCGCGGGCGCGCGCCACGTACCAGCGCCCCCAGTGGAACTGCCCGCCGGCAGGCGGCCGAGCCGGGAGGAGGGGCGCGACGGCGGCCCCCTGCGCCCCCAGCCGCTCGGCCAGCTCACCCGCCAGCAGCCGCTGCCCGGTCGCCGCCACCGCGGCGTAGGAGCCGAACGCGGCGTCGGCCGCGGCCCGCGACGGATCGACGACCAGGACGAGCGGCGCCGGCCGCTCAGGCATGGGACGCGGCGAGGCGGTGCAGCTGCTCGAGGTGCATCAGGTCGTGGATGCCGACGAAGGCGAGCCACTCGCCGTGGCGCAGGTGGCCGACCAGCGGATGCGCCATGCGACAGCGCTCCACCTCGTGGCCCTCGATCGTCGCCGCGCTGCGCGCCATCGAGGCGCGGCTCTTGTCGAGCAGCGCGCGGAGCTGCTCCCGCGTCGCGTCGGCGGGACCCGGCACCGAGGGCGTGACGCGCGGCTCATCCCCGGCCCACGCCCCGCCGACGTCCTGCGCGGCCCACGCGACGAGGAAGCGGCGCGCCGCGGTGGTGTGGGCGAAGGCCTGTGCCACGTTCCAGTCCTCCTCGCCGCCCGGCGCGCGCAGCGCGGCCTCGGGGAGCGCGTCGAGGACCGCGGCCAGCTCGTCGGCGACCGCCTCCTGCTGCGCCAGGATGCGCGGCGCATCGCCGGTGGCGACGCGCGGGCGCAGCTCGCGGCGCAGGCGGACGAGGCCGGATCGGCTCCAGTCGAACACGCGCCAGCAGGCGATCACGTCGGGTGCCCGCTCCTCGAGGCGCGCCAGGCAGGCGGCCCACGCGTCATCCATCGGTCGCTGCCGGACGGAGCGCCCTAGAGGCGCTCGAAGCGCTCGACGGGCAGGACGAAGACGGTGGCCCCGCCGACCTCCACCTCGACCGGGTAGGGCATGTAGAACTCGCCGGGCTCCATGATCGGGGGCATCGGGTTCACGAACTGCTTCCGGCTGTGGCAGTTGGCGCTGATGATGCTCAGCACGTCGTCGACCTGGTCCTCCTCCACGCCGACCAGGATGGTCGCGTTCCCCTGCTTGAGGAAGCCGCCCGAGCTGTGGAGGCGGGTCGCGCGGTACTCCTTCTCGAGCAGCGCGTCGACGAGCGTGGCGGCGTCCTCGTTGTGCACGATCGCGGTCACGAGCTTCATGACGGGGCGGCTCCTTGTGAGGCTCCTGTCGGCGGCGCGGGCACGCCCGCCTGGTGTGGATTATGGCGCACCCGGGTGACGGGGCAACGGTCCGCCGGCGCCTGGAACCTGGTGGCCGCCTTCTGGCCGGGCGGCGCGGAGCGTCGGCGGGACACCACCCCCCGGCCGCCCGTCAGCTGAGCAGCGGCTCGACGATGCGGCGGATCGCGGCGTCGGTCTCGGCGACCGACCCGGATC
>DASSPJ010000019.1:0-17863 GCA_035699665.1 Candidatus Limnocylindria bacterium | reverse complement strand
TCGACGCGCAGGCGAGCGCCGCTGCACGAGGGCGGGAAGGATTCGCCCAGCGCCTCGCACAGCCAGGCCGTGCCATCCGGCTCGACCAGGAGGCTGCCGTTGACCAGCACCGGCTGGCCGGGGTCGGCGATCGCCGCCGCGATGGAGATTCCCGGGCCGTCCGCCATCGCGGCTGGCTGCACACGGAGCGTGGCGACACCGGATCCACGTGGGGTCGGCACCAGGCCGCCGCAGGCGACGAGGAGCAGGACGATGGGGAGGGAGCGCACGAGCATCATGTGCAGCGGGACGCCGGTCGGCCCCAACGTGTTCCCTGGTCCGGGGGCAGCGAACCCTCCAGTCGCAGCAGGACGCGCTTGCGGTCGAGGCCGCCGGCATAGCCGCCGAGCCCACCGGAGGCATGCAGCACGCGGTGACACGGCACCACGATCGGGATCGGGTTCGATCCCAGCGCGTTGCCCGCCGCCCGCGCCGCGCGCGGTGAGCCCGCGGCCGCCGCCACCTCACGGTACGTGGTGGTGCTCCCGTACGGCACCGCGGCCGTGGCCCGCAGCACGCCGACCGCGAACCCTCGCACCAGGCTCCAGTCGAGCGGCAGGTCGAACTCGTGGCGCCGCCCGGCGAGGAACTCGTCGAGCTGGCGGCGCGCCGTGTCGGTCGCGGCAGCCGCGGGGAGGATGCGCGGCGACAGGCGCGCGGCCATCTCCCCGAGGATCGCGTCGCGCTCCTCGTCGGCGAACGCGATGCGCACGACGCCGCGCGGCGTGACGAACACGGTCAGCTCGCCGACCGGCGAGTCGAGCGCCCCGTAGGCCACATCGACCTCCCCGGCCGCCTCGGCGCGGGCTGCCAGCGCCGTGCGGAAGGCCTCCAGGTCGAGCGCCGACGGGTGGTCGGTGGCGAGGCGCCGTTCGAGATCGCTCATCGGTGCGTCCTCGCGCGCAGCTTGGTCAGCCCCTCGTGCACGCTGCGCCGTGCCGCTGCCTCGGTGGTGCCCATCCGCGCGCCGATCTCCGCGTAGGCGAGGTCGAACAGGTACCGATGGACGACCGCCGCGGCCTGCTTGGGCGGGAGCGCCCGCACCGCGGCCCACAGCTCGTCATCGGCCGCGGGTGCGTGCGGCGGCGCCGTCAGCTCGACGCCGTCCAGCGGCGCGGTCGGCCGCCGGGCGTGGCGGCGCACCGCATCGGTCGCCTTGCGATGGGCGATGGTGTAGAGCCAGGCACGCAGGTTCTCGCCGTGGCGGAGGGTTGGATACGCGCGGAGCGCGGACATGAAGGTTTCCTGGAGGCAGTCCTCCGCCTCGGCCGGCCCGATGCACGCCACCAGGAAGCGGTGCAGCTCGGTGGCATGCGCGTCGACGAGCGTCTCGAACGGCGGCAGGTGCACGCCCGATGGAACGCCGCGCCGTCGCGGCCCGTGAGGTCGCTCAGCCGGCGGCACGGCGCACGAGGTCGTCGATCGCGCCCGGATCATCGTGGGTCACGCGGTACGCCCCGTCCTGCCAGGCGATCCCGATGCCCGGGTTCTGGTCGTTGGTCCCGTCCGGCGCGAACACGTGGATCGAGCCACGCACCTCGTCACCACGCGCTGTCGCCCAGTCCGCGAAGAGCGGCGCGCGTCCGCGCCCGGCATCGAAGTCGGCGACGAACGCGTCGAGATCGAGCGCATCGCAGGTCGCGGCGACGTCGATGATCACGTGGCGCAGGCTGATGCAGCGGCTCTCGCCGAGGAACGCGCGGCGGAGGCCGCGATCCAGCTGCTCCGCGGCGGCGAGGGACTGGAGCTTGGCCGCCTGGACCGCCTCCATCGGCGGCAGCATGGTCACCGGGTAGGTTTCCGGGGCCGCGGACCACGCCTGCCAGCCGGCGCGCGGGGCGAGCGCCTGGGCGACGGGCCACTCGGCGTCGACGCGCTCCCGCGGGGTGGCCTCGGCATTGAACAGCTCGAGCGGGAAGGCGTGGTGGTCGAAGCGCACCCGATCGGTCAGGGCGAGGCGGCGGCGTGCGTCCCACAGGCGCCACACGACGGCGTGCGACCACGGGCAGCCGAGGTCGGACCACACGGCGAGCGTGCCGGGCAGAGCGTGCATCCTTCGATGAATCGGTGGTTCGTCGCCTGGCGGGATGGCTGGGGCGTCGTATCGTCGATTCATCGGTACGGGTGACGCCTGAAGGCCGCCTCGGAGGATGCCCGGGCGCCAGGCATGCCGATCAGTCGTCGGTACGTCGCCTGGAGACGGCGCGAGGCGTCAGACCCGCGATCAATCGGTGAGCAATGAGCCGGCACAGGGGCTAGTCGAGGGTGAAGTAGTCGCCGCCCGAGTAGCGGCCGCTGCGCTCCTTGCGGATCTGCATGAGCACGTCGTTGAGCAGCGAGCTGGCGCCGAAGCGGAAGCGGTCGGGGGTCATCCAGTCGGGACCGAGCGTCTCGTACAGGACGGTCAGGTAGCTGATCGCCTCCTTGGCGGTCTTGATCCCGCCGGCCGGCTTCATGCCCACCGCGCGACCGGTCTGCTGGTAGAAGTCGCGGATGGCCTCGAGCATGACGAGGGTCACCGGGAGCGTGGCGGCCGGCTGCACCTTGCCGGTACTGGTCTTGATGAAGTCGGCACCCGCCGCCATGGCCAGCACCGATGCGCGGCGCACGTTGTCGTACGTCTCGAGCTCGCCGGTCTCGAGGATCACCTTGAGGTGCGCCGCGCCGCACGCCTCCTTGACGGCCACGATCTCGTCGTACACCCGCGCGTACTCGCCGGCCAGGTAGGCGCCGCGGTCGATGACCATGTCGATCTCGTCGGCGCCCAGCGCGACGGCCGCCCGAACGTCGTCGAGCTTCACGTCGAGCGGCGCCTGGCCGGACGGGAAATAGGTCGACACCGCGGCGACCCTGACGCCGGACCCGGCGAGCGCCTCGCGGGCGGTGGCGATCATGTTCGGGTACACGCACAGCGCGGCGACGCTGGGGATGGACGGGTCGGTCGGATCCGGTCGGCGGGCCTTGCCGGCCAGGGCGCGGACCTTGCCCGGCGTGTCCTTCCCCTCGAGCGTGGTGAGGTCCATCATCCGGATCGCCAGGTCGAGGGCCCACAGCTTGGCCTCGCGCTTGATGCTGCGCTTGGCCAGGCTCGCGGCGCGCTCCTCGACGCCGACCGCGTCGACCGCCCAGACGCGGCCGAGCAGGGAACCGAGCGCCTGGTGACGCGGGCTGATCAGGTCGCGCGTGGCGCGCTCGTCGCGGCGCGCGGGGACGGTGCTGCTCATGGGCCGCCCATTCTACCTCCGGGACCGATGCGGCCCCGTGGTAGGCTCCGGCCCGAGACGATGACCGAGCGCGACGCGGCGACCGAGCGGATCGCCTACTGCCTGACCCGCGACCGGGAGCTCGCGGAGGCGCTCGAGGAGCGCCTCGTCGGCGCGATCGCCTTCTTCTACAACGATGCCGCGCGGCTCCACCAGGCGGTCACGCTGCGCGCGCCCGATCTCGTGCTGGTCGACGTGGGCGCCATCCGCGAGGAGTTCGGCGATGCCGGGCTGGGCCCGATCGTGGCCTTCCTGCGCGAGCGATGCCCGGGGGCCCAGGTCGCGGTGCGGCCACGGGCGGGCGTCGAGCACCTCGTGGCGGCCGAGGCCGGCACCGGGGTCGACCTGCTGCCCCACGACCGGGCAGCGTGCGTCGAGGCCGTCGCGCAGCTCTGCGGCTGCGCCTGACTCACTTCCCGGCGACGCTCGCCGTCGGGATGGTCGACCCCTCGACGCGGTCCCCCTCGACGGGGCCGAGCGCCTGGAGCGGCGCCGGTGGGATGAGGCCGATCCGGGACGGCGGCCAGTAGCGCGCCACGACTCGCCACCGCACGCCGGCGAGCGGCAGCTCGCCGAATGCGCGCGAGTCGGTCGACGCGTCGGGGTTGTCGCCGCGGACCGTCACGCGCGCGTCCCGAATCGCGACCACGCGCTTGACGAGCTCGCGGCGCGGCTGGCGGGGGTCGCCGGCCACCACGACGTCACCCACGTTCGGGGTGCCCGTGGCGCGATGGACGATCAGCCGGTCCCCGGGGAGCAGGGTCGGCGCCATCGAGCCGCCGCGCACCTCGACGGTGTCGAGGCGACGGAGCCAGGCGACGATCCAGCCGACCGTCACCACGATCCCGAGCCAGGTGAAGGGCCGGGTGGGCATCGGGCTAGGCGGGGCGGCCGTTGACGCGGGTCTTCTCGGGGCCGCCGGTCGCCTTCCACATCTCGTCGATGGTGTCGATCATCGAGAGGAGCTCCTTGGCCGCGCCGGCGTCGAGCGACTGCTTGACCTTGGAGGCCTGCTTGGTCGCCTTCCAGAACGTCTCGTGCAGGTCGGGGTACTTCTCGACGTGCTCGGGCTTGAAGTAGTCGTGCCACAGGACGTCGAGGTGATGCTTGACCAGCTCGGCGCGCTCCTCCTTGACGTGGATGCAGCGGGCACGGAAGAGCGGGTCGTCGCTGCCCTCGTACTTCTCGATGATGCGCAGGCACGACTCGGCCTCGATCCGGGCCTGCTCGGGGTCGTAGACGCCGCACGGGATGTCGCAGTGGGCATCGACGACGCGGCGGGGTCGCAACAGGGTGCGCAGGGTGATCAACGCGGGTCTCCTTCGGTGGGCGAGGGCTTGCTCTGTATGGTCCCCCATCGTAGGGATCCAGCAAGCCGCCTGCCGAACCGATGGTCGCCAGCCGCGCGACCGCCCCCCAGTCTGGTCATGCTGACCGGGAGGAGGAGCGGCGGCGGATTGGCGGCGGAGCGGGCCTCCTCCCTCAGGTCAGCCTCGTGGTGCTGAGGCACAGGAGGACGGGCTCACCCTGCGGAGCTCCTCCCACCGTTCAGCCTGGTGGGACTGACCCTCAGCTCCCCATCACGATGCCGCCGTCGATGCCGAGCACCTGGCCGGTCACGTAGCGCGCCTCGTCGGATGCGAAGAAGACGGCGGCCGCCGCCACGTCCTCCACTGAGCCGATGTACCCGAGCGGCGTCATGCCGATCAGCGCCTCGTTGGCGGCGGCGGGCAGGTCGGCGGTCAGATCGGTCTCGATGAGGCCCGGGGCGAGCGCGTTGCAGGTGATGCCGCGGCTGGCGAGCTCGCGGGCGGTCGTCTTGGTGAGACCGATGAGCCCCGCCTTGGCCGCCGCGTAGTTGGCCTGGCCGGCATTGCCCATCCGCCCGGCAGCGCTGCTCATGTTGATGATCCGGCCGGAGCGGGCCTTGACCATCGGTCGCGCGATGGCGCGGGTCATCCAGAAGGGCCCCGACAGGTTGGTGCCGATGACCGCATCCCACTCGTCGGCGCTCATGCGCATCAGCAGGTTGTCGCGCGTGATGCCGGCGTTGTTGACCAGGATGTCGACCCTGCCGAGCGCCTCGAGGGCGGCCGCCACGATCGCCTCGCATGCCTCGCGGCCGGCCGAGGTGTCGCCCTGGACGAGATGCGCGGCCCGTCCGAGGTCGCGGATCTCGCCCGCCACCGCCTCCGCGGCCTCCGCGTTGCCCCGGTAGTTGATCGCCACGTCCGCGCCCTGGCGCGCGAAGGCCAGGGCGATCGCGCGACCGAGGCCGCGGCTGGCACCGGTGACGAGCGCGGTCTTGCCGCTCAGGTCGAACATCGTCACGCGGGCACCATCTCGCGCCGCGGCTGGCCGAGGCGGGTCTGCGCGCCGGGCGCCAGGAACGCGCGGGCCGGGTCGGCGGTCCACTCCACCACCGCGGCGCCCGCGGTATAGCCGGCGCCGAAGGCGACCATCAGCACGCGGTCGCCCACCTTGATGCGCCCGGCGGCCACCGCCTCGACGAGCGCCATCGGCACCGATGCGGCGGACGTGTTGCCGTACTTCTCGATGTTGACGAAGACCTTCTCCTCGGGAATCCCGAGCGCCTTCTCGACGCTCTTGATGATCCGCAGGTTCGCCTGGTGGAAGACGAACTGGTCCACGTCGGCCGGCGTGAGGTCCGCCGCGCGCAGGGCGGCCAGCGCCGACTCGCCGAGCTGGCGGGTGGCGTACTTGTACACGTCGCTGCCGGCCATGTGGATGTAGTGGAGCCTGTCGGCGACGGTCTGGGCGCTCGCCGGATGCACCGATCCACCGCCGGGCACGATGATCCCCTCGCAGCCGGTCCCGTCGCTGAACAGGTTCGCGCCGAGCAGGCCGCCCGGCTGGTCCGAGGCGGAGAGGAGCACGGCGCCCGCCCCGTCGCCGAACAGGACGCAGGTGCTGCGATCGGTCCAGTCGAGGAAGCGGCTGAGGATCTCGACCCCCACCACCAGCACGTTGCGATACATGCCGCTGCGGATGAAGCTCGTCCCGGTGGCCACCGCGTACAGGAAGCCGGAGCAGGCCGCCTGGAGGTCGAACCCCGCCGCCCGCGTGGCGCCGAGCTCGGTCGCCACCAGCACCGCGGTCGCCGGCAGCGGGTAGTCGGGCGAGCAGGTACCGACGATCACGAGGTCGACGTCGAGCGGGTCGACCCCGGCAACCGCCAGCGCATCGCGCGCCGCGTTCACCGACAGGGTCGTGGTCGTCTCCTCGGGCGCGGCGATGCGCCGCTCGCGGATCCCGGTGCGGGTGACGATCCACTCGTCAGAGGTCTCGACGAGGGTCGAGAGCTCCTCGTTGGTCATGACGCGCGACGGCGCGTACATCCCCCATCCGGTGATCAGCGCGTTCGTCGTCATCTGCTCCGCCTCGGCTCCTCGTTCAGCTTGGGTCCACCTCGAGGATCGGCTGCTGGCGCTTGACCAGCGTGCCGGAGTCCACGAGGAGGCGGGTCACCTTGCCCGCCACGTCCGATTTGATCTCGTTGAACAGCTTCATCGCCTCGATGAGCCCCACCACCTGCCCGACGCTCACCTCCGCGCCCTCGGTCAGGTAGGGCCGCGCGCCGGGCGACGGGGCGCTGTACCAGACCCCGGTCAGCGGGGCGGTCACGAAGCGGTGCCCGGGGGCCGGCTCGCCGTACGGGCTCACCGGGGCTCCGGGCGTGGCGGGGGTTGCCGGGGGCGCCGCGGCCGGGGGCGCCGCGGCGACGGCCGCGGCGGCAGCCACCGGACGCGGACGGGCCAGGCGCACGCTGATCTCCCCCGCCTCGACCTCCAGCTCGTCCAGCCCGCTCGCCTCGAAGGCCGGGGTCAGCAGGTCGACCGCGCGCAGGACCGGGTCGAGCTCGTCGCTCATCGGTCCTCCCAGCGGCGGAAGACGAGGGTCGCATTGTGGCCGCCGAAGCCGAAGCTGTTGCTGATGCTGACCGTGACGTCGGCGCGACGCGCCTCGTTGGGCACGTAGTCGAGGTCGCAGTCGGGGTCGGGGACCTCCTGGTTGATGGTGGGCGGGACGATCCCCTCCTGCATGGCGCGGATGCAGGCGATGGCCTCGATGCCGCCGCCGGCGCCGAGGAGGTGCCCGGTCATCGACTTGGTGCTCGAGATGGGGATGCGATACGCGTGCTCGCCGAAGACCGACTTGATGGCCGCCGTCTCGGTCCGGTCGTTCGGCGGGGTGCTGGTCCCGTGGGCGTTGATGTAGTCGACGTCGTCGGGGGTCAGGTTCGCGTCGGCGATCGCGAGGCGCATGCTGTCGGCCGCGCCACGTCCCCCCGGCGCCGGCAGGGTGATGTGCGAGGCGTCGTCGGTCGCCGCGTAGCCGATCAGCTCGGCGTGGATGGTGGCACCGCGGGCCTGCGCGTGCTCGAGCGCCTCTACCACCAGCATGCCGGCGCCATCGGCCATCACGAAGCCGTCGCGCTTCGCGTCGAACGGCCGGGAGGCCTTCTCCGGCTCGTCGTTGAAATCGGTCGACAGGGCGCGCATGGCGCTGAAGGCAGCGACCGGGATCTCGCCGATCCCCGCCTCGCAGGCGCCGGCGAGCATGACGTCGGCGTCGCCGCGGCGGATGATCTGGAGCGCGTCGCCGATGGCGTGGTTGCTGCTCGCACAGGCGCTGACGGTGCAGTAGTTCGGGCCGCGCAGGTTGGCGTTGATGGCGATGTAGCCGGCCGCCATGTTCGGGATCATGGCGGTCACCAGGAACGGCCCGATGCGCTCGATCCCGAACTCGCCCGCCTCGAGGACATCCCGGATCATGGTGTTGATGCCGCCGATCCCCGAGCCGACGATCGCGCCGGTGCGATTGGCCAGCTCCTCGCTGTCGATCGGGTTCGGCAGGCCGGCGTCGCGCATCGCCTCGGCGGTGGCGGCCCACCCGTAGTGGACGTAGCGGTCGTTGCGCCGCACCTCCTTGCGGGGCATCACCTGGTCGGCGTCGAAGTCCCGGATCTCGCCGGCCACCTTGCTGGCCACCTTCGCCGGGTCGAAGCTCTCGATGCGCCGGATCCCGCTGCGTCCGTTGACGATCGCGTCCCAGAAGCTCGGGACATCGTTGCCGACCGGCGTCACCGCGCCCATGCCGGTGATCACCACCCGCCGCTCGCCGTCACGCATCGGCCGTGCCTCCGCCGAGGTCCTGGTCGCGCGGGATGATGATCGACAGGGTCGCCTCGACGGCCACCTCGCCGTCGACGCTGGCCACGCAGCGCACCCGACCGAACATGCCGCGCAGCTTCTCCACCTCGACCTTGAGCAGGAGCGTGTCGCCCGGCACGACCATGCGCTTGAAGCGGCAGTCGTCGATCCCGGCGAACAGGCCGAGCTTGCCGCGGTACTCGGGCAGCGAGTAGACGGCCACGCCGGCGGTCTGCGCCAGCGCCTCGACCATCAGGACGCCAGGCATGATCGGGCGGTCGGGGAAGTGGCCGGTGAACTGGGGCTCGTTGGCGGTCACCTGCTTGATCCCCACCGCGCGCACGCCGGGCTCGAGCTCGACGACGCGGTCGACGAGGAGGAACGGGTACCGATGCGGCAGGATGCGCATGATGTCTGCCGCCTCGAGCGGCAGCGTCGGTGCGTCGACGGCGGTGGTCATCGGTCGATCGGTCTCCATCGGTCTGGCGCGTGATCAGCCGGCCACGAAGGCGGCCGGCCCGACGCGGTCGAGCAGGTTGGTGCTCACCTCCGCGTCGAGGAAGGTCGGGTTGTCGATGATCCCACGGTGGAACGGGATGTTGGTCTTCACCCCGCCCACGTGCAGCTCGGCCAGGGCGCGTCGCGCCCGTTCCAGCGCATGGGGCCGGTCGTCGCCCCACACGATCAGCTTGGCCAGCAGGCTGTCGTAGAAGGGCGGCACCTCGTAGCCGGGGTAGAGGTGCGTGTCGACGCGCACGCCCGGGCCGCCGGGGAGCAGGAGCTCGTCCACCACGCCGGTCTGCGGGCTGAAGTTGTCCGACGGGTCCTCGGCGTTGATACGGAACTCGATGGCGTGGCCGCGGATCGGGACCTCCTCCTGGCGCAGCGTCAGGCGCTCCCCCGCCGCGAGGCGGATCTGCTCGCGGATGAGGTCGACCCCGGTGAGCGCCTCGGTGACCGGGTGCTCGACCTGGATGCGGCAGTTGATCTCGATGAAATAGAAGTTCCCCTCGCGGTCGAGCAGGAACTCGAGCGTGCCGGCGCTCTGGTAGCCGGCCGCCACCACGCTGCGGATGGCGAGGTCGCGCAGCCGGGTGCGCGCCGCCGGGTCCATCGCGGGGGAGGGGCCCTCCTCGATGATCTTCTGGTGGCGGCGCTGCACGCTGCAGTCGCGCTCGCCGAGGTGGATCCCGTTCCCGTGCCGGTCGATGAGCACCTGGACCTCGACGTGGCGTGACTCCTCGATCCATTTCTCGAAGTAGATGGAATCGTCGCCGAACGCCGCCTGCGCCTCGGATCTGGCGAGCGGCAGCGAGGTCTCCATCTCCCGCGGCGAGCGGACCAGGCGCATCCCGCGGCCGCCGCCACCGGCGGAGGGCTTGAGGAGCACCGGGTAGCCGGCCTCACCGGCCTGGTCGAGGGCGTCGCGCAGGTCGGTCACGATCCCGCGGCTGCCCGGCACGGTGGGCAGCCCGTTGGCGGCCAGCATGCGGCGCACCGCGTACTTGCTGGCGAAGCGCTCGAGCACCTCGGCGGACGGGCCGATGAACGCCACGTCGTGCGCCGCGCAGGCCTCCGCGAAACTGGCATCCTCGGAGAGGAACCCGTAGCCGGGGTGGATGGCGTCGGCGCCGGTGATGAGCGCGGCGCTGATGACCGCCGGCTGGTTGAGGTAGCTCTTGCGCGCCTCCGCGGGACCGATGCACACCGCCTCGTCCGCCAGCCGCACGGCCAGCGTGTCGCGGTCCGCCTCGCTGTAGGCGACCACCGCCGGCACGCCCAGGTCGCGGCAGGCCCGCAGGATGCGCACCGCGATCTCGCCGCGGTTGGCGATCAGGATCTTGCCGAACATCAGACCGATGCCTCGGCGCCACGCAGGGCGGTGGCCGCAGCGGCGACCCCATCGGGATCGCCGACGTTGAGCAGGCGCGCGCCGGGCACGATGCGCTTGACCATGCCGGTCAGGGCCGCCCCGGGGCCGCATTCGACGAATGTGTCGACCCCCTCGGCGGCGAGACGCTCGACGACCGCGACCCATTCGACCGGCGAGCTCACCTGGCGCGCCAGCAGCGCGCGGATGTCGGTCGCATCGGTCAGCGGGTCGGCGGTCACGTTGCTGACCACGGGAACGCGGGCGTCGCGCCACGCCGCGCCGGCAAAGGCACGCGCCAGGGCCTCACCCACCGGACGCATGTGCGGCGAGTGGAACGGCCCGGAAACGCGGAGCGGCAGGACGCGCCTGGCGCCGGCCGCGCGCAGCGGCTCCTCCGCTGCCGCGAGGGCGGCGCGGGTGCCCGAGACGACGACCTGCCCCGGCGCGTTGTCGTTGGCCACCACCAGGTCGCTGCCGGCCTCGCCGGCGAGCGGCTCGATCGCCTCGGCGACGGCAGCGCGATCCAGGCCGATGACGGCGCTCATCCCGCCGTCGACCGCGGCCCCGGCCATCAGCTCGCCGCGCAGGGCGACGAGCCGGACCGCGTCCTCGAGCTCGAGCGCCTCGGCCATCACAAGGGCGGCGTACTCGCCGACCGAGTGGCCGGCGACGAAGGCGGGGTCGAGGTCGTCCCCGGCCGCGGCCATGGCCTCGGAGAGGGCATGCGCCGCCGCGACGCACGTGGTGACCAGCGCCGGCTGCGTCCAGCGGGTGTCGTTGAGCCGCTCCTCCGGTCCGTCGAAGGCGAGCTGCGAGACGCTCCAGCCGAGCGCCGCATCGGCACGCGCGAAGACCTCGCGCGCGCTCGGCGAGGCGTCGGCCAGCGCCCGTCCCATGCCGACCGCCTGCGAGCCCTGGGGTGAGAAGAGCAGGGCCAGGCTCACGAGGCCCGGTCCTCGATCTCCACCAGCGGCTGGCCGTACTCGACCGCCTCGCCGCTCTCGGCGGGCAGGCCGCGCACCGTGCCGGCGCGGGGAGCCCGCACGTCGTGACGCACCCCGAGCATCTCGACCCAGCCCAGCGCATCGCCCTTGGCGACCTCCTGGCCCGGACCGAGGCCGTCGGCGTAGACGAAGTGGCCGACCGCCGGCGCGCCGACCGGGTGACGTCGCGGGCCGGACGCCGGTGCCGGGGCGCCCGGCCCGACCGGCTGCGAGCCTCCGGTCGGTTGCGCGTGGGTCGCCGAGGCGGTGGGAGCCGGAGCTGCTGCCGCGGGGGCGGCAGCGACGCGCACGCGGACGTCATCGTGACGCACCTCGATCTCGCCGAGGCCCTGCTCGTTGAGGCGCTGCGTGAGCTCGGGCACCAGGTCGCGTCCGGCGCGCTCGATGGCGGCGAGGTCGTCGTGATCGCTCATGCGCCTCCCTCGGCATCCCCGTTGTCATCAGCCCCCGCCCCCGGCCAGACGTCGCTCCAGCGGCGTCGCCCGACGCCCGGGAGGTGCAGGATGCGACCCAGCCGATCCCGGAGACCCGCCTCGCCGGGGCGTCGGGCGCGGTCGACCGGCGTCTCGCGATAGACCCCCACGGACCGGATGCGAGCATAGCGGGCGGCGAGCAGCTCCCCGGTGTCACGCCGCGCGAGGCGTGCCAGCGACGCGACGATGGCGCGCTTCAGGACGCGCGCCGTGGCGTCGGGGTCGGTGTGCGCGCCCTCGCCCGGCTCGGCGACCACCTCGTCGACGATGCCCAGCGCCACCTGCTCGGCGGCCGTCATGCGCATCGCGGCGGCCGCGATGCGCGCCTCCTCCGGCGAGCGCCACAGGATGGCCGCGCACCCCTCGGGGCTGATCACCGAATACACCGCGTTCTCGAGCGCGATGACCTCGTCGCCCACACCGATCGCCAGTGCGCCGCCCGAGCCTCCCTCGCCGACGATGCAGACCACGGTCGGCACGCGCAGGCCGGCCATCAGCTTGATGCTCGACGCGATCGCCTCGGCCTGGCCGCGCTCCTCGGCGGCGGGTCCGGGGAACGCGCCCGCGGTGTCGAGGAAGGTGACGACCGGCATGCCGAGCTTCTCGGCCAGGCGCATGAGGCGCTGGGCCTTGCGGAATCCCTCCGGGTGCGCCGACCCGAAGTTGCGGGCGATGTTCGAATCGGTGTCGTTGCCCTTCTGGTGCCCGATCACCATCACCGGCCGCCCGTCGAGCAGGGCCGGGCCGCCGACCATCGCCGGATCGTCGCGGAACGCGCGGTCACCGGCGAGCTCGGTGAACTCGGTGAAGATGCGACGCACCAGGTCGAGGGTGCGCGGGCGCTGCGGGTGGCGCGCCAGCTGCACGCGGGTCCACGCCTCGGCCGCCTCGGCCTCGGTCGGCGGAGCGGCGGCGACCCGCTCGGCGACGGCGGCCAGCGCCTCGTCGACGGTGCTCATCGGTCCACCTCGCTGGTGGTCCGGCGGGCGGCGGCCGGTCGATCGCCGTTCTCGGGCACCTCGTCGATCCCGATCGTCTCGCTCACCGCCCCGCCGAGCCGCTCGGCGAACTCCGAGAGCACCCCGATCGGTCCACGCGGGCGATCCTCGCCGAGCGCGTCGAGGGCCGCCACCGGCAGCAGGCGCAGCAGGCGCGCCAGGGTGGCCCGCAGCTCGGTGCGTGCCACGACCATGTCGACCAGGCCGTGGTCGCGCAGGAACTCGGCGCTCTGGAATCCCTCGGGAAGCTCCTCCCCCACCGTCCCCGACGCGACCCGCGCGCCCGCGAACCCGATGAGCGCCTTCGGCTCGGCCACGATCACGTCGCCCAGGCTGGCGAAGCTGGCCAGCACGCCGCCGGTCGTGGGATCGGTCAGCACGGAGATGAACGGGATGCCCGCCGCATCGAGGCGCGTCAGCGGCGCGGTGGTCTTGGCCAGCTGGAGCAGCGACAGCGTCCCCTCCTGCATCCGCGCGCCGCCCGAGGCGCTCACCACGATCGCCGGCACGCGCTCGGCGAGCGCGCCCTCCAGGCAGCGGGCCACCTTCTCGCCCACCACACTGCCCATGCTGCCGCCCATGAAGCGGAAGTCGAACAGGCCGATCGCCACGCGCTGGCCCTCGATGCGGCCGTAGCCCCACACCGCGGCCTCCTGGAGGCCGGTCTTGACTCGCGCCGCCTCGAGGCGGTCGGTGTAGGCCTTCGAGTCGTGGAAGCCGAGCGGATCGACCGACTCGAGCCCGGGGTCCCGCTCCTCGAACGAGTTGGCGTCGAGCAGCAGGTCGATGCGCTCCCCGATCGACATGCGGAAGTGATGCCCGCAGGTCGGGCAGATGCGGGAGTTGCGCTCCAGCTGGCGGTTGAAGACCTGCTGCTCGCAGCTCGGGCATTTCGTCCACGCGTCGGACGGGCCCGCGGGACGGCGGCGGCTGAACGGGAACTTGATGGGCATGGCCTAGCGATGCCCCGGCCGGTGCGTGGTGCGCCACACGGCGTACGCAGTGACCCCCACCCCGACCGCCGCCGACGACACCGCCCCCGCGGCGATGAGCCGCCCACGGACCGATCCGGTGACGGCCCGCCGCGTGCGCTCGCCGATCCCCGGTCCATGAATCCGCTCGGCGAGGGCGAGCTGGAAGCGCGCGCCGGGCAGCACCGGCGTGAGCGTGCTGCGCAGCAGCTCGGCCGCCGTCAGCGCGGGACGCAGCTGCGCGTCGACGGGCGCGCGCTCACCGGCGAGGAGCGCATCGATCGCCTCGTCGAGGCGATCGGCCGGGGTGCGGTCGTGGGGCATGGACGTCAGGAGGTTGAACTCGCGTGCGAACGTTCATCCTATCCAAACACCGCGCCCCGCGGATCGTTACCCGCTCGGTCAGCGTTCGAGGCGGGCGGCCAGGTCGCGGAGGGCCCGGTGCAGCAGGACCCGCACGGCGCCCGGCGACCGCTCCAGCACCTCGCCGATCTCCGCCGCCGAGAGGCCGTCGACGAAGCGCAGCAGGACCACCTGGCGCCGGTCGAGCGGGAGCTGGCCGACGGCCCGCAGGACGCGCCTCCCCTCCTCGGCGCGTGCGACCACGGTCGCCGGGTCGGCGTTCGGGGCGGCCCGGTCCCACCCCTCGGGGAGCGGCTCGGTCCGCCGCCGGCGCCGGGTGCGCATGGCGTTGCTGACCGTGTTGTGCGCGATGCGGAACAGCCACGCCCGGAATCCCGCCCCGGTGTCGCGATAGGCGCCGATCCCCTTCAGCGCCGCCAGGAACGTGCGCTCGGTGGCGTCCTCCGCGTCGTGGTGGTCGCCGAGCGCGTAGAAGGCGTAGGCGTACACGCGGTCGAGGTAGCGGCGATACAGCACCTCGAAAGCGCGGCGGTCGCGCTGCGCGGCCCGCACCGCCGGTGCATCCGGGTCGATGCGCGGGGCGAGCGGCCGTGGGGCCGGCTGCTGGGTCATGCCGCCACCCCGTCACGCGGGCGCACCCGCACCACCTCGCCGTGGGCCAGCGCCACGCGGCCCGCCTCGGTGTCGACCAGCAGCGACCCGTCGTCCCCTATGCCGGCGCCCGTCCCGCGCAAGGTCGCTTCCCCGGCGTCGATCTCGAGCGCCCGGCCGTCGAGCCAGGAGTGGGCCCGCAGCCGCTCGATCGGCGACGCGCCGCCCTCGAGGGCGCGCACCTCGGCATCCAGCGCATCCAGCAGGCGCGCCAGGAGCGCCACCCGGTCCACCTCGCGTCCGGCGAGCTCCCGCAGCGAGGTGGCGCCGGCGCGGATCTCGGCGGGCATCTCGGCGCGCGCCCAGTTGACGTTGATCCCCGTGCCGAGCACCGCGTGGGCCAGGCGGTCGTCCACGATCGCCGTCTCGAGCAGCAGGCCGGCCACCTTGGCGCCGTCGGCGGCCACCAGGTCGTTCGGCCAGCGCACCGCCAGATCGGCCCACGGACGGCACGCCTCGCGGACGGCCAGGGCGGCAGCGGCACCGAGCCAGCCCGCGTCGCGCGCGTCGAGGCGCGGCCTGATCGCCACCGAGCACATCAGGTTGACCCCGACCGGCGAGACCCAGGTCCGTCCAAGGCGGCCACGACCCGCGGTCTGGAGGTCGGTCACCACGGCGACGCCGTGGCCATCGGTCTCCAGGAGCTCACGGGCGCGGTCGTTGGTCGAGCCGATCTGCGGGTGGTACTCCACGGCACGGCCGATGCGGCGCGCGGGATCGGCGGCATCGGTCCAGGTCGCGTCGGGCATCGGTCAATTCTACGCCGCCCCGTGGAAGCCCAGCGTATATACGGTATATACGCTCGGCCCTGCGGTACACTCGCCGCTCCAATGACGCAGACCGCTGCCGAAGGCGCCGCCGACGCTCCCGCCACGCGTGAGCGCGTCTTTTCCGGCATCCAGCCGTCGGGGGCCAGCCACCTCGGCAACTACCTCGGCGCGCAGGTCAACTACGTCGCGCTCCAGGACCGCTACGAGGCGATCTACGGGATCGTCGACCTCCATGCGCTGACCACCGTGCACGACGGGGAGCGCCTCCGCCAGCTGACCCACGAGATGGTGCTCGACCTCCTGGCGGTGGGCCTCGACCCGGAGCGCTGCGCCCTCATCCGCCAGTCGGACTTTCCCGAGCACGCCGAGCTGGCCTGGATCTTCAACACCTGCGTGCCGGTCGCCTGGGCCGAGCGCAACCCGACCTACAAGGAGGCGCGCGACGAGGGCAAGGAGAACTCCCTCGGGCTGCTCGACTACCCGGTCCTCCAGGCATCCGACATCGTGATCTACAAGGCCAGCCGCGTGCCGGTCGGCAAGGACCAGGCGGCGCACCTGGAGTTCAGCCGCGAGATCGTGCGCGCCTTCAACCGCCGCTACGCCCCGATCTTTCCGGAGCCCCAGCCGGTCTTCACCGATGCCCCCGTGGTGCTCGGGACCGATGGCGCCCGCAAGATGGGCAAGAGCGCCAACAACACGATCCCCATCTTCGCGTCGCCCGACGAGATCCGGCGCCTGGTGATGAGCATGGTCACCGACCCGCAGCGCATCAAGCGCACCGACCCGGGGCGCCCGGAGATCTGCAACGTGTGCCAGCTCCATCGGTTCTTCGGCGGCGACTACCTCCAGATCCAGGACGGCGAGCGGACCGCGCGGACCGGCTGCGTCGAGACCAAGCAGCTGCTGGCGGAGCGGATCATCGCCTTCTTCGAGCCGATGCGGGCCAGGCGCGAGGAGCTCGCCGCGCGGCCCGGCTTCGTGGAGGAGGTGCTCGCCGCCGGGCGTGCGAAGGTGCGACCGATCGTCGAGGCCACCATGGCCGAGGTGCGCGAGGCCGTGGGGGTCGGATTCCGGCCATGACGGTGCGCGAGCCGGTGCTGCTCGGCCCGCGCGAGCGCCGCTGGCTGCTCTTCTTCCTGGTCACCGGGACCGCCCTCTTCGTGGTGCTGCTGGGGCAGGTGGCGCTCGAGGTGCTCGGCCGCTTCAGCGGCATCCTGCTCATCCTCTTCCTGGCCTGGCTGCTGGCGTTCGTGATGAGCCCGGTGGTGGGCGCCATCCAGGACGAGACGCGGCTGGGACGCGGCCCCGCCTCGGCGATCGTGTACGGCGTCACGCTCGTCGCGCTCGGGTTCATCCTCTTCTACACCGGTGCCGCCCTCACCCAGCAGCTGAGCGAGCTGACCGCGACCTTCCCGGACAAGGCGGTCGAGATCGAGGCCACGCTGCGCGGCTGGCAGGAGTCGCTCCAGTTCGGGCGGCTGGAGATCGACCTGGTCCAGATGTTCGAGACGGTCCAGGAGCAGATCGGCACGCTCGGCGGCCAGCTGTTCGACCAGATCGAGGCGATCGCCGGGGTGACCGTCGCCGCGCTCGGGTCGCTGGTGCTGATCCTGATCCTGTCGCTCTACATGGTCGTCGATCGCGACCGGATCCTGGGCAAGATGCGAGCGCTCGTGCCGCGTCGCTACAAGGACGAGGTGCTCATCTTCGAGCGCTCGGTGGCGCGGGCCTTCGGCGGCTTCCTGCGCGCGCAGCTCATCCTGGCCGTCATCCAGGCGCTGCTGGTGGCGGTGGTGGGCGCCATCTTCGGGATCCCGTTCCTCTTCCTGGTGGCGGTCGTCTCGTCGCTGCTGATGCTGATCCCGTTCTTCGGCCCGCCGCTGGCGCTCATCCCGCCGATCGTGGCCGCGCTGATCTACACGCCGTGGTTCATCCCGGTGGCGATCATCCTGATCGGCGTGCAGACGGTGCTCGTCAACTGGCTCCAGCCGCGCCTCATGCAGGGGGCGCTGGGGCTGCACCCGCTGCTCGTCCTGGTCGGATTGCTGATCGGCTCGACCGTCGCGGGCGTGTGGGGCGCGCTGTTCGGGATCCCGGTGATCGCGGTGGTCAACGTGTTCCTCAACTACCTGCTCTTCCGTGCCGTGCCCAACGCCTCGCTGCCCGACACCGAGCAGCTGGCCGACCTCCCCGAGGGGACGATGGTGACCATCCAGAAGGAGCAGCTCGTCGACGACACGCACCCGCACATCCGCGTGCACCGCTCGCTGCGCCCCGACGGCAC
>DASSPJ010000018.1:0-2733 GCA_035699665.1 Candidatus Limnocylindria bacterium | reverse complement strand
GCGCAGGAACGGCGGGGTCCAGATGATCTGCATCGGCTCATCGGCCAGCCCGATCAGGTCGCGCTCGCTGGTGAACGCCTCGATCCGCTCGTTCTCGGCACGGCAGAAGTCGAGCAGCTCGGCGGCCTGCGGGTGGTCGGCACTGATCGCGTCGAGGACCGCGCCCACCAGTGCCGTCTCGTCGTCGGGCGGCGGCGCGTCGCCCATCCAGTCCGGCCACAGCTGCCGCGCCAGGCGCACCATCTCGCCACGCACCTCGGCGAAGGCCTGCGCGGCCCGCTGCTCGAGCGCGTCGGGCGTCACATCGGTCTTGAGGGCATGGCGGAACTTGGCGGCGTACAGCTCGCGCCCGAGCCGGAAGTCGCCGGTGGCCCGTGGGGCGAGGTCGTCGCGCAGCCAGTCGCGGAACGCCTCGACGGCGCTCACCGCGGCGTCGGCCGCGGCGGCCACCTCGTCGCGCAGCGCCACGTCGTCGAGCGCCTCCGCCTCGTGCGCCGTGGTGCGCGCCAGGTCCGCCACCCCACCGATGGTGGCGAGGGCCTTTTCGACGTGGAAGCCGCTCACCGGCCGGGGCCCGCCCTCCTCGAGCGTGGCGCGGGCACGCTCAACGGCGGCGGGCAGGCCACGCAGCCGGGCCGCGGCACTCCGCATCCGGTCCGGCAGCGGTGCGAACTCGCGCGCCACCAGGCCGAAGAGGCCGCCGCCGAAGAGGTACACGTACCAGAGCGGGTTCCACGTCTCCTCGCGGAGCTCCTCCTCGGCGAACAGGGCGGCGCCGAGATGGTCGAGCAGGATGCGACGGTCGATCACCTCGTCGCGGCTGAGGGACGCCGGGTCGAGCGCGGTGACGCGCCGGGTCATGTCGCGCAGGAAGGCAAGCCGTTCCTCGTGACCTTCCGGCGACAGGTCGGGCCACTCGCCGTCATGGTCATGGTTGCCGAGGTCGGTGGCCAGCACCGGGAACCGCCGGAACCAGCCGGCGAGAAGCTCGTCGACGAGCGCTTGCATGGACATGGCGCGATGGTAGCCGAGGCGCCCCGGCAACTTTGCGGTGGTGCTACGGTTCACCGACAGTTGACCCGCTTCTGCAGGTGCACCGAGCCGATGAGCCGCCGCGAAGCACGCAAGGCCGAGACCCGCGCCCGGCTGGTGGCCGCCGCCACGCGCCTCTTCACCGAGCGGGGCGTCGAGGCGACGACGATGGACGACATCGCTGCCGCGGCCGGGGTGAGCCGCACGAGCGTCTTCAACTACTTCGGCTACAAGGAGGCGATCCTGGTCGAGATCGGGGCCGGCTTCGTCCAGGAGATCGCGGCGGCGGCGTCACGCTTCCAGCGCCGCTCGGCGCGTCAAGCGCTCTACGACCTCGCCGATGCCATCGCCGCCATCGCCGAGCGCGACCCGCAGCTCATCGCCGCGGTGGCGCACGAGACGATGCATCCGGAGCGGGCACGCCGGCAGGCGGCGCTGGACCGGATGCAGTACCCGCTGCTCATCGAGGGGATGCTCGCCGAGCTCGCCGCCACCGGCCGCCTGCGCCACGGCCGGCGGGTGGCCAGCCACGTGCGCCAGCTGGTCGACCTCACCGCCGGGACGCTGGTGCGCCTCGATTCGGATGACCTCATGGCCCAGCTGCGCGCCGAGCTGCGCGCCAACGTCGACCTCTTCTGCGAGGGCGCGTTCCGCGACGGGACCGCATGACCGAGAACCTGTCCGCGACCGATGCCTACGCCCGCGAGTGCACGGCGCGGGTGCTCGAGACCGATGGGGCCGCGGTCGCGCTCGACCGGACGGTCGTGTACCCCGGCGGCGGCGGGCAGCCGGCGGACCACGCGTGGCTCGACACGCCGGACGGCAATCGCTGGTCGATCAGCGCGCTCCGCAGGGACGGGGCAACGCTATGGCACGAGCTCGCGCACCCGGAGGCCGGAATGCCGGCGGTCGGCGACGAGGTGACCGTCGAGCTCGACTGGGATCGGCGCCACCGGCTGATGCGCACCCACTCCGCGCTGCACGTCCTGTGCGGCGTCGTGTGGCGCGATCACGGGGCGCTGGTCACCGGCGGAAACATGGAGCCGCTCAGCGGGCGGATGGACTTCGAGTTCGAGACGATGTCCGGCGAGCTCGTCGGCGAGATCGAGGCGCGGGTCAACGAGGAGATCGCCGCGGACCGCGAGATCCGGGTCAGCTTCCTGCCGCGCGAGGAGGCGTTCGCCATCCCCGACCTCATCCGCACCAAGGTCAACCTCCTGCCGCCGGGGATCGAGACGGTGCGCGTCATCGAGATCGTGGGCCTCGACCTCCAGGCGGATGGGGGCACGCACGTGGCGCACACCGGCGAGATCGGTCGCGTCGCGGTGACCGGCTACGAGTCCAAGGGACGGATCAACAAGCGGATCCGGATCGCGGTCAGCGACGCGTGAGCGACGCCACGCCCGCCATCGACGCCGTCGCCGCGGCGGGCGTGCCGCACGAGGTGGTGCGCACCGCGGTCGCCGGCAGCCCCGAGGAGAGTGCCGCGCTCCAGGGAATTCAGCTGTCCGCCCTGCTGCGCACGATCGTCGTGCGCCGCGGCGAGGGCGACTACGTGCTGGTCCTCGTCCCCGGCGGGCGCCGCTTCGACTGGCCGAAGCTGCGCGCGCACCTCGGCGTCTCCCGCCTCTCCCTGCCCGATGCCGAAGAGGCCCGGGAGGCGACCGGCTACGAGCGCGGCGCCATCACCCCGTTCGGGTC
>DASSPJ010000017.1:0-6473 GCA_035699665.1 Candidatus Limnocylindria bacterium | reverse complement strand
GCGGACCCGGCCCGATGTCGTGGCGCGCTGTCGAGCTACTTGATCTCGACCGTCGCGCCGGCCTCGGCCAGCTTCTCCTTGACCTGCTCGGCCTCCTCCTTGGCGACGCCCTCCTTCACCGCCTTGGGGGCGGCGTCGACGAGGTCCTTCGCCTCCTTGAGGCCCAGGCCGGTCAGCTCGCGGACCGCCTTGATGACCAGGATCTTGTTGGCGCCGACCTCGGTCAGCACCGCGTCGAACTCGGTCTGCTCCTCCGCCGCGGCGGCGGCAGCGCCGTCACCGCCGGCCGCCGGGGCAGCGGCCACGGCCACCGGGGCCGCGGCGGTGACGCCGTAGCGCTCCTCGAAGGCCTTCACCAGCTCGCTGAGCTCGAGGACGGTCATGTTGTCGATCGCCTCGAGGATCGTGTCCTTGTCCAGGGTCTTGGTTGCCATCGTGTTCTGTCGTCTCCCGTGTCGTGGTGCGTCAGGCGGCCGCGCCGCCCTCCGTCTCTCGCTTCTTGTCGGCCACGGCGCTCAGCACCCCGACCAGGTTGCGCAGGTTGCCGGCGAGCACGCCCGCCATCCCGCTGATGGGTGCCGCCATGCCGCCGGCCAGCTTGGCCAGCAGCTCCTCGCGCGGCGGCAGCGACGCGAGGCGCGTCAGCTGAGCCGCGTCGATGGCGCGGGTGCCGAGCATCCCACCCCGCAGGGTGACCACTCGGCTGTACGGTCGGAAGGCCTCCTGGAGCGCCTTGGCCAGCGCCACCTCGTCGCCGGAGATGGTGGCCAGCGCGGTCGGACCGGTGAGCATCGGCTTGAGCTCATCGGTACCGGCCTCGTCGGCGGCGATCTTCAGCAGGCGGTTCTTGGCGACGTGCAGCTGCACGCCGGCGTCGCGGAGGGACCTTCTGACCGACTGCATGTCGGAGACCTTGAGGCCCCGATAGTCGGCCACGGCCATCGCCGAGCTGTTGCGGAGCAGGTCCGCGAGCTCGGTGACTGCCTGGCGCTTCTCGTCGGTCGGCATCGGTTCGGTGCGTCCACCTCCATGGAATAACGAAACGGTCCTCGCGCCAGGCGCGGGGACCGTTCGGCGGGCGCAAGAGCCCGAAGGTGGTCGTCCGTGCCTGCGCGTGCTCCCGTCACTCAGTGACTGGGCCGGGAATTGGCCCGGGAGTCGCACCCGGGCACATCGCGGTCTCTGGCTGGTATTCGGTTGAAGTGTCTCGCGGGCCGGCGGGCCGGGCGCGAGGAATGAATTCTAGGCGTTCGCGGCCTGGAGCGCCGAGGGGATGTCCACCCGCACGCCCGGACCCATCGTCGGGGCCAGGGTGAGGGTGCGCATGTAGGTGCCCTTGGCGCCGCTCGGCTTGGCGCGGTTCACCGCGTCGACCAGGGCGGCCACGTTGGCGCGGAGCTGATCGGGGGTCATCGAGGCGCGGCCAACGGCAACGTGGACGATCCCGGCACGATCGACCTTGAACTCGATGCGCCCGGACTTGACCTCGCCGACCGCCCGCTCGATGTCGAAGGTGACGGTCCCCGACTTGGGGTTCGGCATCAGGCCGCGTGGCCCGAGCTTCTTCCCGAGGCGACCGACGGTGCCCATCATGTCCGGCGTGGCGACGGCCACGTCGAACTCGAACCAGCCGTCGTCGATCTTCTTGACCAGGTCGTCGCCGCCGACCTCGTCCGCACCGGCGCGGAGCGCCTCCTGGGCCTTCTCGCCCTGGGCGAAGACGATGACGCGGGTCGTGCGCCCGGTGCCGTGCGGCAGCACGACGGTGCCACGCACCAGCTGATCGGCGTGGCGCGGGTCGACGCCCAGGCGCAGGTGCGCCTCGATGGTCGCGTCGAACCTGGTGAAGGAGAGCCTGGGGAGCAGCTCGGCGGCGTCGCCGATCTCGTAGCGGCGGTCCGGCTCCACCAGCTTGGCCGCCTCGCGGTACTTCTTGCCGTGGGCCATCAGGCGGTCACCTCGATGCCCATGCTGCGGGCGGTGCCGGCGATGATGCGCATCGCCTGCTCGACGGTGTTGGCGTTCAGGTCGGCCATCTTGAGCTCCGCGATCTCGCGGAGCTGCGCCTGTGACACGCGCCCGACCTTCTCCTTGTTCGGCACCGCGCTGCCCGACTCGATGCCGGCCGCGCGCTTGAGCAGCGCGGCGGCGAGGGGGGCCTTGGTGATGAACGTGAAGCTGCGATCCTCGAAGACCGTGATCTCGGCCGGGACGACGTAGCCGCGCAGGTCGGCGGTGCGCTCGTTGAAGGCCTTGATGAACTCCATGATGTTGATGCCGTGCTGGCCGAGCGCGGGGCCAACCGGCGGTGCGGCGGTCGCCTGCCCGGCAGGCGCCTGCACCTTGAGCGTGGCGCGGATCTTCTTTGCCAAGTGAGTGTTCCTCCGAGGTGCTGACGGGGCTCACGCCCCTCCCTCAATGCGGTGGGTGGGTGTCTGGTCGGCCGAGGCGTATATACCGTATATACGCCAGCGCCGCCGCAGAATCCCCTAGAGCTTCTCGATCTGCAGGAAGTCGAGCTCGACGGGCGTCTCGCGGCCGAAGATGCTGACCAGCACCTTGACCTTGTTCTTCTCCGGGTTGACCTCGTCGACGGTGCCGATGAACTCGGCGAACGGGCCGTCCTTGACGCGCACGCTCTGGCCCTTGGCGAACTGGACCTTGAACTTGGGCGTCTCGACCCCCATGTGCTTGAGGATCTTCTTGACCTCGCCCTCCTCGAGGGGCATCGGCCGGTTGCCCGACCCCACGAAGCTCGTCACGCCGGGCGTGTTGCGCACGACGTACCAGCTCTCATCGGTCATGGACATCTCGACCAGCACGTAGCCGGGGAAGACCTTCTTGTTGACGGTCATCCGCTGCCCGTTCTTGATCTCGATCTCCTCCTCCATCGGGACGAGCACCTGGAAGATCTGGTCCTCCACGCCCATCGACTCGATGCGGTGCTCGAGGTTCGCCTTCACCTTGTTCTCGTAGCCCGAGTAGGTGTGGATGACGTACCACTGCTTCGCGGCGCTGGCGGCCAGCTCCTCGGGGCGCGGGGCCTCGCGCGACAGGCGTGCCGCCTCGCGAGCCTCGTTGACGCGGGTCTCCTCGGCCATCGCTACAGCACCGTCTGGTCGAGCGCGGAGTGGAGCAGCAGGTCGAGGACCGCGATGTACGCGCCGACCGCCACCGAGACGGCGATCACGAGCAGGGTCAGGCGGATGACCATCTCGCGGGACGGCCAGGCGACCTTCTTGAGCTCGGACCAGCTCTCGGTGAGATACCGACGGAGTCCAGTTACCACGATGTGCGCTCTTCCCTATAGCTGAGGTGGGATCGGTCCGGAGTGGCAGGGGCGACAGGACTCGAACCTGCAACCGCTGGTTTTGGAGACCAGTGCTCTACCAATTGAGCTACACCCCTCCGTGCGACCGCTCCTACTTCGTCTCCCGATGAAGGGTGTGCTGCCGGCAGCGCGGGCAGTACTTGTTCAGCTCGATCCGACCGGGGTCGTTCTTCTTGTTCTTCCGGGTGCTGTACGTGCGCTCCTTGCAGGTGGTGCACGCCAGCGCGATCACCGGTCGATTCTCGGCCTTGGCCACGTGATGTCCTTCGTGTTGGTGACCCACCGGTGGACCGATGGCGAGGCGGTACGCCGCCCACGCGCCAGTACGGCCGGGCTCCGGGGGGAAAGCCCAGTGATTCTAGGCCGGACGGCTCCGACTGTCAACGACCTCACCACCCCGATCCGCCCGCTCGCGACGCGCCAGCACGACGCCGGTGAACGGCAGCCGCACGTCGCGGAAGACCTCGATGCTGACCAGGAAGCCGGCGAAGATGAGGACCACGCCGACCAGCTCGCCGAGGAAGAAGGCCCACGTCACGCCGAAGCGGTTGAGGCCGCTGGTCCAGCCCGGGATGAAACCGCCGAGCGCGATGAGGATGGTGGCCGGCACGCGCGAGTTGAGGGTCCCCGCACGGAGGGCGCGCCAGGCGCCCGGCAGGCTGGCGACGAAGTTCACCACCACCGCGGCGGCCCGGCCGATGGCGCCGATGACCGGCGGGCCCGCATCGACGCGGAGCACCCGGCGCTTCGGCATGAAGATGTAGGCCGAATAGACCGCCCCGAAGACCAGGGCGAAGGCCCCGGCGATGTTGAACGGCGGGGTCATCACCCGCAGGTCCGCCGGAAACGCCGCGCCGGTGGGGACGCCGGTCCCCGGATCGAGGGCATAGCCCGGGGCGTCGACCGGCGCCGTCAGCGTCAGCACCGTCACCACCACCGAGGCGACGACCAGCACCGCGGCCGCAATGGGGGCGACGAGCTGGCGGCGTGCCCGCGTGGCCGCGACGAGCAGCAGCGCGGCGGCGGTCGAGAAGGCGACCACCGCCAGGATCGTCCCGCCGGACGCGGGGTCACCCTCCCTGGCGCGTGCCAGGCCCGACAGGATGCTGAACAGACCGCCGGCGAACACGCTGAACGCGACGAAGTAGCCGAAGCGGGTGTTGCGCAGCAGGAAGACCGTGCCGAGGCCCAGGTAGGCGGCCACCCCGAACGCGCCGATCAGGTACCAGGCGCGATAGAGCGGCTCGTTCCAGCCCCATACCCCGCCGATGAACTCGGTGCCGGCGCTGATGCCGTACCACAGCAGCCCGACCGTCCAGATCAGCTGGTACGCCTGCCGGCGGCGGACCCACTGGTCGGCGACGAACGCGGCGAACACGAACGACAGCGCGGACGACAGCAGTGGCAGGACGACGTTGGGATCCACGCGGCGCCAGGTGACCTCCGGGTACGACCATGACGAGGCGGTCGGCGCGGCGGCCGACCGATGCGTGACATGGTGCCCGCTCCACGGCAAGGACCGCAACCGTGCGCCAATATCGGCAAATCTCGGTTGAGAATCGGCGAGCTCGATGCCGCCGCCAGGAGGGTGGAGCCCACGTCCGGGTTCGAACCGGAGACCTCGTCCTTACCAAGGACGTGCTCTGCCTACTGAGCTACGTGGGCCCGTGCGTCGGTCGCCGGCCGGAGTGGATGAATGGTGGGCAGGGAGGGAATCGAACCCCCACAGTCGAAGACGGCTGATCTACAGTCAGCGGAGCTCACCACCTGCTCAACCTACCCACGCGACCCGCCGGCACGTGGTGGGTACCGGCGATGGCGGAGTATAGCCAACCGATGCGCGCGGCTCAACCCGCACATAATCGCCCGATGCTCCGCATCCTCCGCCAGCCCAACTTCGCGCGCCTGTGGCTCGGCGGGCTGATCTCGATGATCGGCGACTGGATCCTCATCGTGGGGCTGCCGTTCGAGATCTACCGGCGCACCGGCTCGACCCTGGCGAGCGGCCTGATGGTCCTCTCGTTCCTCATCCCGTCGATCCTGCTCGGCTCGATCGCCGGCGTCTTCGTGGACCGCTGGGATCGCCGGCGGCTGATGGTGATCATCAACCTCGTCCTGGCGGTGGCCATCCTGCCGCTGCTGTGGATCGACGCCCTGGGGATCTGGATCGCGTACGCCGTCCTCTTCACGCTGAGCTGCCTCGAGCAGCTGTTCGGGCCGGCGGAGGGTGCCCTGCTGCCGAACCTGCTCGAGCACCCCGACGACGACCTCGTGACCGCCAATGCCCTGAACGGGATGAACAACCACCTGGCGCGGCTCATCGGTCCGGTGATCGGCGGCCTGGTGGTCGCGACCGGAGGGCTCACCGCCATCGCGCTGATCGATGCGGTGTCGTTCGTCGTCGCCGCGGCGCTCATCTGGTCCATCCGGGCGCCACGAACCCGCGCCGCCCGTCCCGACACGCTCGAGCACCAGGCCGCCACCGCCTGGCGGCGGCTGCTCCACGAGTGGCGCGACGGCCTGCGGCTGGTGTGGCGCCACCCGGTGCTCCGGGCGCTGCTTGCCTTCTTCGTCATCACCCGCATCGGTGAGGGGCTCACGGCCACCCTGTTCGTGCCGTGGGCGACCGACGCGCTCCGGGACGGCGGGAGCACCGGCTACGGCCTGCTGCTCGCCACGCAGGCCATCGGCGGCCTGGCCGGGGCGGTGGTCATCGGTCGCATGGGCTCGCGCATCGACCCGCTGCGGCTGGTGATCCTCAGCGCGCTGATATTCGGGATCATCGACCTCGGCCTGTTCACCTACCCGGCGATCTACCCGTACATCGCGCCGGCGCTCATCGTGATGGTGATCGTCGGCGTGCCGGGGGCCGGCATGATGGCCGGCATCCATACGCTCGAGCAGCGGCTCGCCTCGGACAGCCATCGGGGGCGGGTCATCGGCGCGCTGGGCGCCATCGGTGCCGTTGGCTCGCTGATCGGGGCCGTCGGCGCCGGGATCCTGGGCGAGTCGGTGCCGATCGTGCCGCTCCTCATCGTCCAGGGCAGCGGCTACGTCATCGGCGGCCTGGTGGTGGCCTGGATGACGGCGAGCCACCGGCGCGAACTCGCCGCCGCAGCCGCGGAGCCTGTCTGACCGAGGC
>DASSPJ010000016.1:0-22653 GCA_035699665.1 Candidatus Limnocylindria bacterium | reverse complement strand
CCCGGCTCGAGCGTGCCCGCCGGGATCTCGAGGAGCGCCTCCCCGGTGGCATGGCGCCACTGACGCACCAGCGCCAGGCGCCTCCCGTCCCAGGCGAGGATGGCCACCGCGCCGGGGTGCTCGACCACCTCGCGCGTGGTGCGCCGTCCGCCGTCGAGCTCGACCTCGTCGAGGCGCAGCGCGATGGTGCGGCCGTCGAAGATGCGCTCCGTGGCACGGGTGCGTTCCGCCATCGGCCAATCCTAGCGCCGGCGCGTGCCATCCCGGCGCAACGAACGGTGGTCCGAATGGGCCGGATGTTGCCCCCCGCATGCCATCGTCGGGTCTGGCGGGGGTGCCCTGCTTCCGTCTCGCAACCGTTCAGCGTTCGAGCCCCTCGTTCGCCTCCGCGCGGCCGCCATCAGAGCAGCACCAGGCCGTTGGCGCCCGGGTCGCGACCCGCACCGAGCGCAGCGAGCACGGTCCGCGTGTCCAGCGGAAACGTCTGGCGCAGTGCCCCGACGTGACGCCTCACCAGCTCCCGGTTGTGATCGGTCGACGCGAGCAGCAGCACGACTCGGTCGACGTTGCTGTCACGCGCCTTGCCCGCCACGCTCCGCTCGATCAGCTGGAGGTCGTGGGGGCGCGTCTCCGCCTCCACCCCGATGCGGGCCGGTCCGATCAACAGCTCGTCCCACGCGCGCAGGTCACCGGGAATCGGGATCGGTGCCTCCAGCTGGCGCCGCCACGATGGCGCCAGGCGGGCGTTGAAGCGTTCGATCAGCCGCATCTGCGCGGCGTCACGGAGCGGCTCGCCAACGGGGTACGCCTTCATGGACAGGCGCTGCCCGAGGTGGGCATAGAGCAGGGTCGCACGGTGGAGGTCGACCCGCCGCAGGCGCGCTGCCTCGAAGGCTGCGATCCACTGCCGGGAGATGCCGGTCGACGCGGCGAGGAGCGCCTGGCTCAGGTTGGCGTTGCGGCGCAGGTCGCGCGCCTCGTGCCCCAGCCGCTCCTGGAGCCGGCGGGCCTGGTGCTGACCGATGGCGTTGAGCCGCACGCTGCTGGGCATGCGCCGGACTGTGGCACGAGGCCCTTATCGCCGCGTTACCGCGGGGTGATCGGCGCCGCACGACGTGTCCGGCGCAACGAACGGTGGTCCGAATGGGCCGGATGTCATGGCCACCTCACCACTGGAGGCACTCGCTCGTCGCGGAGACCGCCGGCCCGCAACCGATGAGGGCTTCAGACCCTCGTTCGTTGCCCACGCCGGACTGCGGCCGCGCGCTAGGGGCAACGGCCCGCCGAACGTACCGATGGGCGCCCGGAACCGACTCCCGCTACGATGCTGCCCCGATGAGCGAAGCCGTCCACAACATCCTGCGCCGCCCGCTGCGGACCTTCCTGACGATCCTCGGGATCGTCATCGGGGTGTTTGCGCTCACCGTGATGGGGGCGCTGGCCGAGAAGCTCAACGTGCTGGTCGACGGGGGCGACGAGTACTTCCGGACCCGGATCTTCGTGTTCGACGCCGGCGCGTCGTCCGGCTTCCAGGCGGCCAGCCGCCCGATCACCCGGGACATCGTGGAGCGCATCGAGGAGCTGGACGGCGTGGAGCGCGCCACCCCGGTGCTCCAGACCCTCTTCAACCCCGACGAGGTCGGCGGCTTCGACATTCCCGAGCTGCTCACCGGCATCGAGCCGCAGACCTGGCTGGACGCGAGCGTCGACCTGCGGGTCGACGCCGGCCGGTTCCTGGCCGAGGAGGATCGCGGGGTGGCGGTCATCGGCGCCGACCTGGCCGAGCACTACGGCCGGCGGGTGGGCGACACGATCATCATCCGCGGCCGCACCTTCGAGATCATCGGCGTCCTGGAGCGGACGCTGACGTTCCCCGACAAGATCGCCTACGTCCCCCTGCGCGACGCGCAGGAGATCTACGTCGAGTCGGTGCCGCAGGGATTCGACTACACGACCGATGAGCTGGCGACCCAGATCGAGGTCTTCCCGGATGACCTGGCCGATGCCGATGCGGTGGCCGCGGCCATCGAGGCCGCGGTCGCCGACGTCCGCACCGTGACCCCCGAGCAGGTGGCCGAGCAGATCGGCCAGGCGAGCGTGGTGTTCAACCTGATCATCGTCGGCGCCAGCGTGATCGCGGTCATCGTCGGCGGCCTGTCGGTCATCAACACGATGGTCATGACGGTCAGCGAGCGGGTGCGCGAGATCGGCATCAAGAAGGCGGTCGGCGCCCGCACCGGCGCGATCCTGGGCGAGTTCGTCGTCGAGGCGACGCTGCTCGGGGCGATCGGCGGGCTCGTCGGCCTCGGGCTCGGCTGGCTGCTGGTCAGCGTCCTCAACGCGCAGACCGCCGGCACCGGCACCAGCGTCTTCCTCATCACCCCGATCCTGCTCATCCGCTCCTTCCTGTTCGCCACCGTCCTCGGGGCCCTGGCGGGGGTCTACCCGGCGCTGCGCGCCGCGCGACTCGACCCGGTCACCGCGCTGCGGAGCAGCGGGTGAGCGCGCTTCCGGCGAGCGCCACCGCGCCGATCCTCCGCGCCCGCGACCTGGTGAAGGTCTACCGCCGCGGCGGTGGCGAGGTCCGCGCGGTCGATGGCATCGACCTCGACGTCCAACCCGGTGAGCTCATGGCCATCATGGGTCGCTCGGGGAGCGGCAAGACGACCCTGCTCGACCTGCTCGGCTGCCTGCTGCGGCCCACCAGCGGGACGCTCGAGATCGACGGGCGCAGCGTCATCGGCGCGTCCGACGGCGACCTGGCGCGCGTGCGCCAGCGCCGCATCGGCTTCGTCTTCCAGGAGTTCAACCTGATCCCGACCCTCAACGCCCTGGAGAACGTCATGCTCCCGCTGCGCTACGGCCCGCGGCGACGCGACGGTCGCGAGCGCGCGACCGAGCTGCTCGAGCTGGTCGGCCTGGGCCACCGCCTGCGGCATCGGCCGACCGAGCTCTCCGGCGGTGAGCAGCAGCGCGTGGCCATCGCTCGCGCCCTGGTCAACGACCCGGCGGTGATCCTCGGCGACGAGCCCACCGGCGAGGTCGACTCGGAGACGAGCGGCGCGCTGATGCGCATGCTCCGCGAGCTGAACCGCGAGCGTGGCGTGACCGTGATCGTGGTGACCCACGATGCCGGCGTGGCGGCTGCCACCGACCGCGTGGTGCGCCTCTCCGACGGCCGCGTGGTGGCCGACGAGCCGACCGATGGGGGGCGCGCCGCCGACGGCGCTGGCGCATCGCGTGTGTGGGCCCGCCTCGGCGAGCTGTTCGAGCGGGTGCGCCGATGATCGTGGTCGACGGCCTCGCCAAGCGCTTCGGATCGCTGACCGCGGTGCACGACCTGTCGTTCACGGTCGGTGACGGCGAGATCTTCGGCTTGCTCGGGCCGAACGGGGCCGGCAAGACGACCACGGTGCGCATGCTCGCCGGTCTCGTCGAGCCGTCGGCCGGCGGCGCCACGCTCAACGGCCTCGACCTGGCCCGCGACACCGAGGCGGTCCGCGCGCAGACCGGCATCCTGACTGAGGCGCCGGGCCTGCACGAGCGGCTGACCGCCCGCCAGAACCTGGCCTACTACGCCCGGCTCTACGGCCTGCGCGGCGCCGCGGCGCGGCGCGCGATCGACGCGCACCTCGCCCTGGTCGGCATGACCGAGCACGCCGAGCGCCGTGTCGGGGGCTTCAGCAAGGGCATGCGCCAGAAGATCGCGGTGGCGCGCGCGCTGCTCCACGATCCGCAGGTCATCTACCTCGACGAGCCGACCAGCGGCCTCGACCCGTCCGCCGCGCGGCAGGTGCGCGAGATCGTCGCCGCCCTGCGCGATGCCGGCCGCTCGATCGTCATCTGCACGCACAACCTCGACGAGGCCGAGCGCCTCTGCGACCGCATCGGGATCATGCGCGGCACGCTGCTCAGCGTCGGGACGCCGGCTGCCCTGCGGCGGCTGGGGCGCCGCGCCACGACCCGCATCGAGCTGGTCGGGCCGCGCGGACCGGAGTCGTTCCTCGAGACCGTGGCGCGGCTCCCGTTCGTCGGGGCGGCGCGCGCCGACGGGCGCACCCTGCTGGTCGAGGTGAGCGACCCGCGGGGTGACAATCCCGAGGTGGTGCGGGCGCTGGTCGCCGACGGGGCGCGCATCCTGTCGGTGCGCGAGGAGGCTGCCAGCCTCGAGGAGGTCTACCTCGGCATGGTCGCCGGGGCCCCATCGGTCGACGTCGGGCGGGACGTCGCATGATGCGGCCCGGCTACGTGTGGGCGGTCTTCGCCAAGGAATGGCGCGAGATCGTGTCGAACCGCCTGCTCCTGTTCGCCGTCCTGCTCCCCGCCCTGGTGTTCGCCGCCATCCCGACCGGCATCGTGGCCTTCATCCAGGCGCGCAACCTGGATCCGAATCAGATCGGCCAGATCCAGCAGTACATCGAGAACTTCCCGGACCTGCCGGTCAAGCTCGCGGCGCAGGGCTTCATCATCACCAACTTCATGGCCTACTTCCTCCTCATCCCGGCCATGGTGCCGATGGCCATCGCGACGCAGTCGGTGATCGGTGAGAAGACGACGCGCGCGCTCGAGCCCCAGCTCGCCACCCCGGTGCGCGTCGGGGAGCTGCTGGCCGGCAAGACGTTGGCGGCGGCGCTGCCCGCGGTGAGCGCCACGTGGTTGGTGTTCGTCCTGTACGGCCTGGTGAACGGCGCGATCGCCGACCCGCGCCTCACGCGGCTCGTGTTCAGCGAGGTGTGGCTGGTCGCGATGGTGACGCTCGTCCCGCTGATCTGCCTCTTCAGCGTGCTGCTCGGGATCGTGGTCAGCTCGCGGGTGTCCGATCCGCGCGCCGCGCAGCAGATCGGCGGCTTCGTGGTGATCCCGATCATCGGCGTGGCGGTGGCGCAGTTCTTCGGCGGCCAGGCCACCTTCAGCATGTCCCAGGTGCTGGTCGGCAACCTGCTGGTGGCGGCGCTCATCGGCATGGCGCTGGCCATCGGATCGTGGGCCTTCGAGCGCGAGCAGATCCTGACCCGCCTGGGCTGACGCCTCTTCAGCACATCCTCGTGCTCCACGAGCGGGCGCTGACATGCGCGAGGGAGCACCCGGGGGCCACCCGCCCGCCATCCCGTGCCGGTCACCGGCGCCCGCGCGTCGAGCGCGGGGAGACCCACCCTATCGCAGCCGGACGGTCCGGAACTCCCAGGCGCCCATCGCCAGGCGCAGCTCCCCGGGCTCGGTGTCCAGCCCGCCGCGGTCGCGGCCCAGCAGGTCCACCTCCCGGGCGGTGGCGAACGGCCCGCGGATCACGACCTCGCCGTCGGAGGGGGACTGGCGCAGGACGCGCAGCTCGAGCTCCTCGTCGACGCGCAGCAGCGCCGAGAGGACGCCCCCGCTGATCCCGATCCCGGCGGCGCCGGCGGGCAGCGGGACGTCGGTCGCGGCGCTCCCCGGCACCGCCAGGAGGTCGTGCCGGTATCGCTCCGCCGCCTCGGCCACGCCGCCCTCGTCCCATGAGCCGGCATGGGGCATGACCGCGAACGCGATCGACCAGCGGCCGCGCATCTGGCCATCGGGGATCTCGATCTGCGGCCCGGCGGGGTCCTCGCGGTACGGGTTGTCGTTGCGGCTGATGAGCCCGGTGGCGCGGAGGAGCGTGATGGCCAGCGCGCGCTCGTCGACCAGCTCGTACTCGAGGACGTGGCCGGCGAGCACCGCCGCGCCGCCGGCGTCGACGAACGCGGTGGCGGGGTAGGTCGGCAGCGGAACCTCGCCGTGGCCCGCTTCGGTGGCCGACGCCTGCCGCTCGACGACCGCCAGCTGGCCTTCCGCGAACGAGCTGGGCGAGGGGGTGGCGGTCGGCACCATGAACCGCACGCGGTGATCGTCCGACTGATTGTCGAACGCCACCTCCACCCGCGCGAACGGCTCGCCGGAGCGGAGCTCCACGCGCGTCAGGACCTCGGTTGCCCGTCTCACCGCGCTGCGTCCCCGGCCGTCGAGGCCGATCGGCCAGTCGTAGGTCCGCCGCACCTCGAGCACCGATCGCAGCGGGCCGTCCAGCACCACGCCGACCGCCACGTCGCGCGCCGCCTCGACCACGAGATCCGGGTCGGGCGGGCCGTAGTTGTACGAGTCGCCCCGGTCGCCGCCCTCCACGATGCGGCCGACCCCGGCGAGCCGCGTCCCGTCGGCGGCGGTGAGGGTGAGCTCGCCGCGCTCGTCGACCGTCACGTCGACCAGACCGTTGGCCAGGCCGCGCGGCGATGAGGTCACCGGGGCGGCGATCGGGTGTGCGGCGCCCTCGACGGCGCGCAGCGCCGTCCACCCGAGCGGCGGCGCGTCGACCTCGGCGATCAGGCGGCGCCGCGCGGCGGACACCACGCGCAGGCGCCACGTCCCGCCCGCCGCCGTGGCGAGGTCGATCTCGCGTCGCATCCGGTCCAGGTCCAGCCACGCCGGATCCTCCTCGACGTCGACCTCCAGGATCACCTCGTCGCGCCCGATCGCCCAGCCGGTCAGGTAGCGGCCGAACAGCTCGCGTCCGTGGGTTCGTCGCGCGAGCAGCAGCCCGATCGCCTCGCCGGGCATCGCCTCGTCGAAGACGAGCCGCTCGGCGCGCTCCAGCTCCTGGGTGGCCAGGCGCCGCCCCGCCGCATCCTCCAGCGCCACCGCATCCCAGTCCTCGGGGACCGGCAGCGACAGCTCGACCTGACCGATGCGCTCGGCGGGCGTCGGGGACACGATCGCGAAGGCGCCGCGCGGGACGTCGGCGGCGAGCTGCGCGGCGGCGCGCGCCGCAAGGTCGCCGGCAAGCTGCTCGGCCTCGGCGAACCGGACGAGCACCTGGTCGACCACGGCGTCGAGGGAGCAGCCGCAGATCGAGTCATGCGCGCTGTTCTCGACCACGCGGCGCCACGCCAGGCGCAGGTACGGCTCGGGCCAGCCCGCCGCCCCCGGCGCTCCCCACAGGGCGCTGAGCGGCTCCGCGTAGCGCTCCAGGGCTCGCTCGGCCCGGCCGCAGGCGGCCTTCAGGTCGATGCGCGCCGAGTTGACGCCCATCAGGATGTTGGCGCGCGCGCTCGAGCGCAGCTCACCGCGCCAGGTGGGCATCGGTGTGCTGGCCTCGTCGGCGGTCTGCGCGACGTAGGCGCGCAGCGTATCGGTCTGCAGGTGGTAGTCGGTCTGCTCGTCGTTGAGCCGGTCGAGGTACCGCAGCAGGCCGAGGTCGGGGAGCATGTGATCGGTGCCGTACATGGCCAGCAGCTCGTCGTCGCCGAAGTAGGGGCGCATGGCCTCCGCGAATGCCGGCAGGCGCCCGGCGGTCAGGTCGGGAATGCTCAGCAGGTACGCGGCGTTGCCGTAGCCGTCGTTGAGGTAGTGGGCGATCACCGCCGACCCGTCGGGCGCCTCCCAGCGGAACAGGTGCCGGTCGATCCGCGCCGGCACGCCGCGCCACACGACCGCCGACTCGATCCCGGCCCGCCGGAGGAGCTGCGGCATCTGCGCGATGTGCCCGAACATGTCCGGCAGGTAGCCGACCGGCATCGGCGAGCCGAGCTCCTCAGCGCGGCGCCAGCCCATCTGGAGGTTGCGGATCATGTTCTCGCCGCTGACCAGGAACTCGTCCATCAGGATCTGCCACGGCCCGATCGCCAGGGCCCCGCGCTCCACGGCGGCACGGATGCGCGCCTCGCCCTCGGGGCGGATCTCGAGGTAGTCGTCGACGGTGGCCAGCTGGCCGTCGAGGGTGAAGGAGAAGCGCGGGTCGTCGTCCATCATCGCCAGGACGGTGTCCACGCAGTCGACCAGGCGCATCCGGAAGCTCTGGAACGGCCGATACCACTCGCGGTCCCAGTGGGTGTGGGGGACGACGTGGATCGGGCGGCCGGCAGCCCCCCGGTCGTTCGTCATCGTCAGCGAGCCTACCCGGTTCGCGCGTCGCGGACGTGCGACGAATGACGTACGTCGCGCCTCTTCCGCCGGGCGCGTGTCACCGCCAGCTCACGAACGCGGGGCTGCGGCGCTGGACGGTCAGCCGCCGGCGGCCACGGGAAGCCCGAGTACCCCCTGGGGGTGCCGCGCGCCATCCCATGACTCATCCGGCCCCCCGTTCGTTGCTTGCGGCCATCAGGTCCGCCACGACCGGGTAGTGGTCGCTCGCGTCCGCGCTCTCGAGCGCCACCACGCACCGGAGGACCCGCCACGCGGACCCGGGGCGCAGCAGGACCTGGTCGATGGGCCAGCCGTCATCGGTCGTCACGCGGCGCGGGTCCCCGACCGGGATGCCGGCCGCGGCGAACGCATCGGTCCAGGTGGCGAACGGCGCCAGCTCCGGACCGTCGATGGGGCTGTTGAGGTCACCGAGCACGATCTCGGCACCGGTCGCCGCCAGCGCCCGCGCCTGGAGCAGCCGCTCGCCCGAGCCGACGTGCGACAGGTGAGCCGTCGCCACCCGAACGCCGGCGAACGTGGCCAGCACGGCGCAGCGCGGCTCGCGAGTCGTGGGCGGCGCGTCCGCCCAGGTCACGCCGGCCCACGGACGGTCCGCGCCGGCGGGCTCGATCGCGGAGGTCTCCGCGGCGCGCGGCAGCGGCACGACCAGCGGATCGTCGAGCGGCCCGCCGGCGAGCAGCGCGTTGCCGAAGCGGCCGCCACCGACCGCGCCGCCCGGCTCGTCGGCGACCCAGGTGCGCGTCGCGCCATACCGATGCGCCATGCCGGTCAGGCGTGCCAGCTCGGCGGCCTGGTCGACCACGCTCCCGTCGAGCTCCACGACGGCCACCTCCTGGAGGGCCACCACGTCGGCTTCCAGGCCCGCGATGACGCCGGCGATGCGTGCCAGGCGGTCCGGGTCGCAGTGGCGCCACCATCGGTCCGGAAAGGGGCCCGGCCCGATCGCGGCGCGCACGTTGAAGGTCGCGACCCGGAGGCCGCGACCTTCGGGGTCGCGTGGTGCGCTGGTCACCCGCCGATCACTTCACCGAGCCGGCCAGCAGGCCCTGCACGAAGAAGCGCTGGAGGCTGAAGAAGACGACCAGCGGCACGACCATCACGATGAACGACGCCGCCGCCAGGATGTACCACTCGCTGGCGTACGTGCCGAGCAGGGTGGTGATCTGGACGGTCATCGGCTGTCCCTGGCGCGGGGCGAAGACGAGCGCCATGAGCAGGTCGTTCCAGGTCCACAGGAACTGGAAGATGGCGTAACTCGCCAGCGCCGGGACGGAGAGCGGGATCACGATGCGCCGGAAGATGTCGAAGTTGCCCGCGCCATCGATGCGCGCCGCCTCGATCAGGTCCTTGGGCAGGGTGATGAAGAAGTTGCGCAGCAGGAAGATGCCGAACGGCAGCGCGAAGGCGGTGTGGATGGCCCAGATGGGCAGGAACGACCCGCCGACCCCCGTGGTCCGGATCAGCTGCGAGAGCGGGATGAACGTCATCTGGGCCGGGATCAGGAGCATGGCGATGACGCCGACGAAGAGCGTGTCGCGGAACGGGAACTTGACCCACGCGAAGCCGAACGCGGCGAGCGAGGCGATGAGGAGCGGCAGCAGGGTCGACGGCACCACGATCGAGATGCTGTTGATGAACGCGCTCAGCATGTTCTGCTGCTGGAGCACCGCCTGGTAGTTCTCGATCGTGAAGTCGATGTTGCCGGCGAAGACGGTCCACCACCCGGAGTTCTGGATCTCGCTGCGGGGGCGGAACGAGGTGATCAGCAGCCCGACCGTGGGCAGCAGCCAGATGAGGGCGATGATCCCGAGTGCGATGTGCACCGGGGCCCGGTTCAGCAGCCGCATCACGCGCTCCCCGAAGGTGCGGGGCGGCGCGAGGACGACGGGACCTTCGAGCGCGGTCATTGCACGACCCTCTCGGCGCGGAAGCGGCGGACGTTGAAGACCATCACCGGCACCAGCAGGATGAGCATGATGACCGCCACGGCGGCGCCGTAGTCGAAGTTACGGGCCGCGAGCGCCTCCTGGTACATGGTGAACGCGATGGTGCGGCTCGAGGCTCCCGGGCCGCCGCGGGTCATGACGAAGATGAGGTCGAAGAGCTTCACCACGTTGATGATGAGCGTGACCGCCACCACGCTGATCGGCAGCGACAGCATCGGAACCAGGATGCGCCAGAAGATCTGGCTCTCCCGGGCGCCGTCGACGCGGGCCGCCTCGAGGATCTCGGTGCTGATGCCCTTGAGCGCGGCCGACAGGATGACGGTGGCGAACCCGACCGATCCCCAGATGCCGGCCACGATGAGCGCGGTGTTGACCCACGTGTCGCTGCCCAGCCACGCGATCGGGTCGATGCCGAACACGCCGAGCCCGGCGTTCAGCAGGCCGGTCTGCTCGCTGGGGAAGTAGACGAAGCGCCAGATGACGCCGAGGGCGGTGGCCGCGATGGCCTGCGGCAGGAAGACGATGGCCTTGATGAACGCCTCGTACCGGACGCGGGTGGCCATCACCGCCACCAGGAGGCCGAAGAAGACGCAGCCGCCGGTGTAGAAGATCACCCACAGCAGGTTGTTCCACAGGGCGCCCGATGGGGGGAACTGCCGGACGTTGAAGAAGTTCGGGTCGCGCGTGAAGAGGCGGATGTAATTGTCGAGGCCGTTCTCGAAGCTGAGGATGATGGTGCTGATGGTGGGGTAGAGCAGGAAGATCGCGAGGAGCACGACGGCCGGCGCCACGAAGAGCATGGACGTCCAGCTCCACCCACCTTCCAGGCTCGGGGCGCCCTTCGAGCGCTCGAGCGGCGCTGCCGCAGCAGACGCGTCGGTCATGCGTGTGCTCCCGCTTCAGGGATCGTGAGAGGGCGGCCGTTGCCGGCCGCCCTCTCACGGGTCACTCGCCTAGCTGTTGAGCTCCGTCCAGGCATCGGTCACCTGGGTCTGGAAGTCCTCCAGGGCCCCGTCAACCGAGCTTGGATCACGCAGCGCGGCCTGCAGGACCGCACCGAGGTCGGTGCCGCCCGGCAGGAGGTCCGAGCCATCGAAGCGCGCCAGGTCGGACTCGGCGATCTGGGTCGCCTCCTTCTGCACGCCCTCCGGGTAGGCGGACGTCTCGACTCCCGCCATCGGCGAGATGATCGTGCCGCCCTCGGCCCACGTGGCGCCACCCTCGGTGCTGGCCAGGTACTGCATGAACTCGGCGACACCCGGGTCCTGCGTGAAGGCCGCCATCACGTCGCCACCGACGGTGATCTTGGCGCCCGACCCGTCGATCTCCGGGAAGTCGAAGAAGTCGATCGTCTCGCCGGACACGAGCTCGGTGTTGACGTCGCCCTTGGCGATGCCGCCGACGAAGCCACCCTCGTAGTACATCTCGGCGGTCGGGTTGGCGCTGAACACCAGGCCGATGCCGTCGACGAAGGCGGTCGCCATGGCGCCGTCGATGCCGCCGGCCACGTTCTCCTCGGTGAGCAGGCTGGTCATGGTCGCGATCGCGTCCTTGACCGACTGGTCGGTCCAGTTGCCCTCGGGAGAGAAGAGCGTGTCATACGCCTCCTCGCCGGCCTGGCGGAGGTAGATGCTCTCGAACCAGTCGGTGAGCGTCCAGCTGTCGCCGGCACCCAGGCCCCACGGCGTGAAGCCATCGGCCTTGATCTGCTCGGTCAGCTCGACCAGGCCGTCCCAGTCGGAGGGCGTCTCCCAGCCGTTCGCCTCGAAGCGGCTCGGGTCGTACCAGATGGTCGACTTGCTGTTGAGCTTGACCATGACCGCATAGGCCACATCGTCGACCGTGCCGACGCTGACGCCCATGTCGGACAGGTTCTCGGCGTAGGCCGACGCGAGCGCACCGCCGTCAATGCCGAGGTCGGCGAGCGGGACCAGCAGGTCATCCTTCGCGTAGCTGCGCAGGAAGCCGATGCCCGGGATGATCGCCACGTCCGGCGGGTCACCCTGCTCGACGCGGTTCTGCAGGACGGTGTTGTACTCCTGCCGCACCGACGTGTAGGTCACGTTGATGCCGGTCTTGGCGGTGAAGGCATCGAGCACGGCCTGGAAGGCCTCGCCCTCGGCGCCGCCCCACAGGGACGTCACCTCGATGGTGGCGCCGCTGGCGCCACCGCTGGCGCCACCGCTGGCGCCGGGGGGGCTGCTGGTCGTCGAGGCGGGGCAGGCGGTCAATACGAGCGCCAGCACCGCGATCGGGGCGACCATCCGGAATCGGGTCATGGAATCCTCCGGTTCGCTGTGAGGTAAAGGAACGTTAACCAGTAGTCGCTCTCAGGTACGCAGGGTTCATGCCGCGCTGCGCCCTCAGACGGTCAGATTTCGCTCGGATTCGGGGTCGAAGACGTGCAGCTTGTCCATCGGGATGACGAAGTCGACCGTCTCGCCCACCTTGACCTTGCGGTCGGAGGGGACGAGCGCCACGATCTCGTTGTCCTCTGCCTGCGCGTGAATCAGCTCCTCGTTCCCGAGGTACTCGACCACCTCGACCTTGGCCGGCAGCTTGCCGGCCCGCTCTCCGCCGCTGGAGAGCTCGAGGTGCTCGGGGCGGAATCCGATCATCACGTCGGTCCCGTCCTTGCGTTCGGCGACAACCTGCTCGGGCCGCTCCGACAGCGCCAGGGTCGTGCTCCCGATCTTCAGCGTGTTGCCGTCGATGCGGGCAGTGGCGAAGTTCATCGACGGCGAGCCGATGAAGCCGGCCACGAAGACGTTGGTGGGAGCATCGTAGAGCTCCTGCGGCGAGCCGGCCTGCTGGAGGAGGCCGTCCTTCATGACCGCGATGCGGTCACCCATCGTCATCGCCTCGACCTGGTCGTGGGTGACGTACACGGTGGTCGTACCGAGGCGCTGGTGGAGGCGCGCGATGTTGGCACGCGTCTCGACGCGCAGCTTGGCGTCGAGGTTGGAGAGCGGCTCGTCCATGAGGAACACCGATGGCTCGCGGACGATCGCGCGGCCGAGCGCCACGCGCTGCCGCTGGCCGCCCGAGAGCGCCTTCGGCTTGCGGTCGAGGAGCTTCTCGAGGCCCAGGATCTTGGCCGCCTCGTCGACGCGCCGCTTGATCTCGTCCGCCTTCATCTTGCGCAGCTTCAACCCGAAGGCGAGGTTGTCGAAGACGGTCATGTGGGGATAGAGAGCGTAGCTCTGGAAGACCATCGCGATGTCGCGGTCCTTGGGAGCCACGTTGTTGACCACCCGGTCGCCGATGAGCAGCTTGCCGTCGGTGATCTCCTCGAGGCCGGCGACGCATCGCAGGGCCGTCGTCTTGCCACATCCGGATGGTCCCACCAGGACCAGGAACTCGCCGTCCTTGATCTCCAGGTTCAGGTCCTTGACCGCGGTGAACTCGTTGCCGTACCGCTTGGTCATGTGGTCGAAGGTGACGGTGGCCATCGGTCTGCTTGGTCCTCCTCCTTGCCAGCCAGGCCGTTCGCGGCATGGCCGACCGGCTCGCACAGCGGTGCGATCGCGCGTCGGGGCATCATAGTACGCATCACTGTCCAGTACCCCACCTGACGCACACGACCGATGGAGCCCGTGAGGGGCCTCGGACGCCGCCTTCGCTCGCTCGGGCGACCGCGCATCCTGCCCTCCCTCTACGACCTGCATCCGCACGCGGCGACGGCCACCCGTCGCCCGCTCGGCATGCGCGTCGTGCCGATCGACCGCATCGTGGGCACGGCCAGGCATCCATCCCAGAACACCGATGACTTCTTGCCGCTGCCGCAGCTGCGCGGCGGCAACTGGCGCGGTCGCTGGCAGCGGCTCAATCGGGCCATGCAGCAGCTCGTCACCCTGCCGCCGGTCGACCTGCTGCGAGTCGGCCGCGACTACTGGGTCGTCGACGGCCACAACCGGGTCGCCGCGGCGCGGCAGAACGGGGTGGTGGGGATCGACGCCGATGTCGTCGAGCTGCTGCTGCCCGGGGTGGAGGCCTCGACCAGACCGCCCCACTCGGTGGCCGGCTCGATGTCCGGCGCCGACGAGCTGCGCCAGGCGGCGAGCGGCCGGCACACCCGGACCGTCGTGCATCGCCCCGAGGCCGACGAGGTGAGCCGCGCCGACCTGCTGCGCGGCGACGACTCGCTCAACGTGTCCGACGACACCGGCGCGTTCGCGCTGCCGCCGTCCGAGGCGGTGGAGGAGGAGTGAGCCATCGCCTCCAGGTCGCGTGGCCCGATGGGGCGCTCTTCGCATCCCGATCCGGTCGTCCGTTCCGCATCCTCGCCGTCTCGGATGAGCGGGCGCGCTCGCTCGACGCGGCCGAAACCCGCGCCGCGATGGGCCGCATCGACCTGGTGATCGGCGCCGGCGACCTCGAGCCGCCCTATCTGTCGTTCGTGGCCGACGCCTTCGGCGCGCCGCTGCGCTACGTCCGCGGCAACCACGACGTCGGCGCGGCGTGGCTCGCCAACGAGCGCGGCATGCTCCCCGAGCCGCTCCGCGACGGGCGGCCGGTCGAGGAGCAGGGGCTCACCATCGTCGGCTTCTCCGGCTCGCCGCGCTACAACGCCGGCGGACGGATGCAGATCTCCGCGGCGGCGATGTGGTGGCGGGTCGCGTGGGCCCGGCTGCGCGCCGGCCGGCGCCGGCCGGTGCTGGTGGTGACCCACGCCGCGCCGCGCGACCTCGGTGACGCGCCGGACCCGGCGCACCGCGGCTTCGCCGCCTTCCGCTGGCTGGTCGAGCAGCTCCGTCCGCCGCTGTGGCTGCACGGCCACACTGCCCTCATTCGACGGGGGATCGACTCGCGCTGCGTGACCCACCGCGGGACGCTCGTCTACAACTGCACCGGGGCGACGGTCATCGAGCTGGTGCCGGCCTCGTGACCCGCCCCGATGCCTACGAGCCGCCGCCGCCGCTGCCGGTGCGCCGCGCGATGATCGGCGGCCTCGTCGGCTTCGCCGCGCTGATCGTGCTGCTCCTGCTCATCCGGCCGCTCATCTTCTCGGTCGCGCCGCCGCGCGGCGACGACAACCTGGGGGTCGCCTCGTTCGACGAGATCGTCGCCGGACCGATCTCGCGCGCGGTGCTGCTGACCGAGCCGCGGGGCCTGCTCGGCGAGCGCACCCAGCCCGCCGGGCGCGCCGCCGTCACGCTCATCATCGCGCTGCTCCCCGGGAGCGAGGTGGCGGTGCTCAACGCCTGGTCGCCGCTCGACCCGTGCCCAGTCACCGTCGCCGGCGACGGGGCGTCGCTGGTCGACTGCAACGGGCGCCGCTGGGCCATCGACGGCGCGCCGCTCGAGGGGGGCGCCCAGCCGCCGCTCCAGCGCTTCGCGGCAGCGCTCAACAACGGGGCCGTCATCGCCGACCTGTCCGCGCCGGTCTCGGGTCCCGGGGCACCATGACGAGGCGGCACACTTCCTGCGACGCGGGGGCCCACACACGCGGAGGAGACCATCGATGCCCGAGGGCATGAGCATCTTCGGCTGGATCATCATCGGTCTATTGGCCGGCGCGATCGCCGGCTGGTTCGTGCCCGGGCGCGAGCGCAACGGGTGCCTGGGGACGATGCTGATCGGCATCATCGGCGGCCTGCTCGGTGGATGGATCTGGACCGGGCTGCTGAACCAGGACCAGGCGAGCGGCTTCCTGGGCGCCCTGCTGGTCGCCGTGCTGGGCTCGGCGATCGTGCTGCTCATCCTGCGGCAGGTGCGCGGCCCCCGCGCATAGCCGCCCCGCCGGCGGCGTCGGCGTGTCGCCCCACGGGCGTAACGGACACTCATGAGCCGTTCTGGCGTCCCACGGGAACTCCGGCCAAGCAGCGGCCCTCCAGCGTGGCCTGGCCTGTCACCCCGCGCACGTTCGGCCATTCACTCGCCGTTACGCCCGCTCCACGGCAGGCCGCATCTTCATCGGCGGGCGGCCGGTTGACCGCGCCGGACGTATCGGTGACCATGACGCCTGCCGCCGCGGGTCCTGGCCCGTGGCGAGCCCGGGCGCTGGATCGCAGCGTCGGCGTGGTGGCCTTAGCTCAATCGGCAGAGCATCGGATTGTGGCTCCGAAGGTTACGGGTTCGAGACCCGTAGGCCACCCCAGCACGCCAGGGGGTTGACGTTAGAGCTGCTCGAGGCTCTAGGCTGGCAGCATGCGCATCGGAACGTTGGCTCAACAGCTCGGCACGACGGTCCATGCCGTGCGCTTCTACGAGCGCCATGGCCTCGTTCCGGCTCCGGAGCGAGCCGAGAACGGCTACCGCGAGTACACCGAGCGCGACGCCGAGCGGCTCGGGTTGCTGATCGGGCTTCGGCGGCTCGGCCTGTCGCTCGACCAATCGGCACTGCTCGCCGCATCATGCAGCGAGGGACGCTGCGCAGAGGTGTCAGACGAGCTGCAATCCCTCATCGCGTCGAAGCGCACCGAGCTGAAGCACCGGCTTCGGGAGCTCAGCCATCTCGACCGACGCCTGGCCCATCTGGAAGCGCGCCTCCACGCCGGAGCTGCGCCCCGACCGCTCATCGATCTCGGGAAGGAGGAACATCGGCATGATCGTTCGCTGCGATGACTGTTGCTGCGACAAGCACTGCTGCGGCTGCGGCACCTAGGCAAGGACATCAGCTCCCTGCCGGACGTCGACCGCCAGTCTGGTGAGACTGACCGACAGGAGGGGCGTCGGCGCGCGCCGGCTCGTCCCTCGTTTCAGCTCCCCGGGACTGAGGCACGGGAGGGAGCGCCCTTCCGGCATGCGATCCGGCCCGCCCTCCCTTCCGTCAGCCTGGTGAGACTGGCGGACCACTCATCCGCCGGCCGGCCGGTGGATGCGCCGCGCGACGTCGGCGCGCAGCCCCACGAAGGAAGCCGACGCGCGCGTCTCGATCTGGTCGCGCGGACGCGGCAGGTCGACGGCCACCTCGGCCACCACGCGTGCCGGCGGCTGCGACAGCACGACGACCCGGTCGGCCAGGTAGACGCTCTCGTCGATGTCATGGGTCACGAACAGCACGGTGCTCCGGTGGGCGCGCCACACGGCGAGCGCCATGTCCTGGAGATCGGCCCGCGTCTGGGCATCGACCGATGCGAACGGCTCGTCCATGAGCAGGATCCGCGGCCGGTAGGCGATGGCGCGGGCGATCGCCGCGCGCTGCTGCATCCCGCCCGACAGCTGCCATGGATGGCGTTCGGCGGCACCGGCCAGGCCCACCTCCCCGAGGGCGTCGCGCACGCGCTGCTCGCGCTCCGCGGCCGGCAGGCCGAGATGCCGGAGCGGCAGCGCCACGTTGCCGGCGACCGTCAGCCACGGGAAGAGCGAGCGGCCGTAGTCCTGGAAGACGACGGCCAGGTCGGCCGGGACGCCGTGCACCGGCGCGCCGTCGATGCGCACGGCGCCAGCGGTCGGCGTGAGCAGCCCGGCGACGAGCCGCAGCAGCGTCGACTTGCCGCTCCCCGAGGGACCCACGATCGCGACGAACGACCCGGCGGGGACCGTCAGCGAGACATCCTCGATCGCCAGCGGCGCGGTGCCGGTCGCCGGTCCGTATCGGTACCCCAGGTGCTCGAGCTCGAGCAGCGAGCCGGTCACGTGGCGGTCGCCGTCGCGCCGCGGTGCCACCCCAGCACGCGCCGCTCGACCAGCGCGAGGGCGGCGTTGAGCCCGTAGCCCATCAGCCCGAGGAGGAGGATCGTCGCCCACACGTCGACCATGCGGAAGCTCCGCTGGGCCTGGACCAGCTCGAAGCCGACGCCGTCGAGGGTGGCCACCATCTCGGCGATGACCATCAGGATCACCGCGATGCCCATCGCCAGGCGCAGCCCGGCGAAGATGCGCGGTGCGGCGCTGGGCAGGACGATCCGCCACAGGACCGTCCACCGCGGCACCCGGAAGGCGCGCGCGGTGTCCCGGTGCAGCGGCTCCACCGAGCCCACGCCATCCGCCGTGTTGAGCAGGATCGGCCACACCGCCCCGAACCCGATCAGCGCCGCCTTCATGGCGTCGCCGATGCCGAGCAGGACGATGAACAGGGGCAGCAGGACCGGGGGCGGGATGGCGCGCAGGAAGGCCATTGCCGGGTCGAGGTAGTCGCGAACGGTCCGGTTGAGACCGATGAGCGTGCCGGCCGCGATGCCGACCACCGCGGCGCCGGCCCAGCCGGCCAGCAGGCGGCCGAGGCTCGGCGCGATGCTCTCGACCCAGGCCGCCGGATCGGTGATCCAGGCCTCCCAGAGGCGCCCGGCGACGGTCGTGAACGGGGGCCACAGGGCCGGGCTGGCGGCCAGGGTGGCGGCGACCTGCCACGCGGCGATGAGGCCGAGCAGCACGCTGAGCCGCAGGCCCAGCCCGCGCGCGGTCATCACGCGGCGCGCAGCCGCGGATGCCACGCCACCAGCCGCCGCTCGGCGACGAGCATCAGGCGATCGATGACCAGGCCGAGGAGGCCGGCCACCACGATCCCGGCGTACAGCAGCTCGCGCGGCACCCCGGTCTGCGAGCTCGACAGCATCCACGTTCCGAGGCCGGCGCCCCCGCCGGCGATCAGCTCGGTGCTGATGGCGAGGATGAGGGCGATGGCGGCCGAGATGCGGAGCCCGGTGAGCACGAACGGCAGCGCGCTCGGGAAGGCCACGTGGCGCGCCACCGCCCAGCGGCCGAGGCCGTAGGCGCGCGCCATCTCCAGCGCCACGGGGTCGACCGCGTGGGCGCCGTAGACGGTGTTGAACAGGAGCGGCCAGGTTGCCGCGTAGGCCACCAGGGCGACCCGCATGTCGATGCCGCGCCCGAGGAGCAGGATGGCGAGCGGGATGAGCGCCACCGAGGGGATCGGCCGCAGCAGCTCGATCGCCGCGGCGGTCGCCGCGTGGGCCCGCCGCGATGCGCCGAGCAGCAGGCCCAGCGGCACGGCGACCACGGCCGCGGCCGCGAGCCCCAGCCCCCACGCCACCAGCGTGCCGCCGACGCTGGCCAGGAAGACCGGGTCGAGCAGGAGCCGCGCCGCGGTGGCCACCACCGTCGAGGCCGGCGGCAGGTAGACCGGGTTGACCAGCTCGGCCCGCGTGATCGCCTCGAGGAGGAGGAACAGCGCGGCGAGCCCCGCGGCGCCACGCGCCACCGGGGCGAGCGGCATGCTCACCGCCGGCTCACGGGCCGGCGAGCACGAGCGACGCCACGTCGAGCCCGGGATCGGCGAACCCGTGCTCGACCATCGCGTCGTAGACGCGTCGCAGGGTTGCCGCCTCCAGGCTTGCTCGGTACGCCGGATAGGAGAGCTCGCCGGCCAGGCCGGCGCGCAGGTTGGCGTAACCCTCGACGGTCTCGATGAGCAGTGCGCGGTCGTCGCCGGCCAGCTGGGCGGCCCGCTGGATGGCGCGGCGGAAGGCCGCCACCGTGTTCGGGTTGCGCGCGGCGAAGTCGGCGCTCACCTGGTAGCCGGCCACCGGGAAGCCGGCCATGCCAGCCGCGAACGAGTCGACCACGGTCACCGCGCCGAGCTCCTCCTTGGCCGCCGAGACGCCCGGCTCCACCGCCCAGATGACGTCGACGTCGCCGCGCTCCAGCGCGGCGCCCATGTCCGGGAACGGGATCTCGACGAGCTCGACGGATGCCGGGTCCACGCCCGCCGCCTCGAGCGTGGTGCGGACGACCAGCTCACCGATGTTGTTGAGCGTGTTGATCGCGATCCGCGTGCCGGCCAGTCCGCCCGGGTTCCCGCCCAGCCCGCTGTCGGGGAGGGCCAGGAACTCGGCGAAGCCCGGGGCGGCGGCCACGCCGTCGGCGATGGCGCGCAGCGGGATCCCCTCCTGGTTGGCGAGCAGGAACGAGAGCCAGTTCCCGTATGCCACGTCCAGGTCGCCCGAGACGAGGGCGGGGATGGCGGCCGCGCCGCCCTGCATCACCTCGGTGGTCACGGTGAGCCCCTCGGCGGCGAACAGCCCCTCCTCGATCGCGAGGTACACCGGGGCCACGTCCGCGATCGGCAGCACGCCCACCGTCAGCTCGGTGACCTCGGGCGCGCCCGAGGCCGTCACCGTGCCGGAGGACGGCGAGCCGCCCGCACAGCCGGCCAGGAGCAGCCCGAGCAGGCCCGCCGCGGCAGCGCGCCGAGTGAACGTCACGCGTGATCTTCCTCCGGCATCGGCTCCCTTGGCCCCGCGGCGCATCTTGCCACGCCGGGCGGATCGGCACGACGGGAGGGTCGGGGCCCGCGGCCGCGCGGGCCTACATGGACGGCGTGTAGTCCGCGGCGAAGTAGGGCTCCGGGTTCTCGGTGAAGTCCAGGAAGCAGCCGCGGCCGCAGAAGTAGTAGGCCTGTCCCTGGTGCTCGGCGGTGAGCCCCTTGGCCGTGGCCTCGGCCCGGTCGACCTGCATGCCGCAGACCGGGTCGATGGCGGTGCTGTCGTTCATCGCATCTCCTCCATGGGTTGGACCGATGCCGGCGGCGCGCCGCCGGCGTGGACGGGATTGGCGAGCACGAGCGCCGCGCCGCCGATCACCAGCGCCGCGAGCCCGATGGCCACCAGGTAGCCGACGTCGCGCACGCGCGCGCTCAGCGGCGGGTGCAGGATCTCGGCCGCGTCGGCCGGCGGCCGGAAGCCGCGCAGGCGCAGGGCGTTGGTCACCACGCTGACGCTGCTCATCGCCATGGCGGCCGCGGCGATCACCGGGTTGAGCAGGACGCCGAAGGCGGGGTAGAGCAGGCCCATCGCCACCGGGATGAGCAGCACGTTGTAGCCGAAGGCCCAGGCCAGCCCCTGGCGGATGACGCCCACGGTCCGCCGCGACAGGCCGATGGCGGTCACGATCCCGCGCAGGTCGCCGCCGACGAGGGTGATGTCCGATGCGGCGAGCGCCACGTCGGAGCCGGTGCCGATGGCGATCCCGAGGTCCGCCTCGGCGAGCGCCGGCGCGTCGTTGATGCCGTCGCCGACCATCGCCACGCTCCCGGTCCGCGCGCGCAGATCGCGCACCGCGGCCGCCTTGCCATCGGGGCGCACCTCGGCGATGACGCGTGCCGGATCGATCCCGACCTGCTTCGCGATCGCCTCGGCGGTGCGTCGCCGGTCGCCGGTGAGCATCCACGCCTCGAGCCCCAGCGCACGGAGCTGCGCCACCGCGTCCCGCGCTTCGGGCCGTACCGTGTCGGCCACGGCGATCGCCCCGAGCAGGGCGCCGTCGACGGTCACCACCAGCGGCGTCTCGCCGCCGGCCGCGATCTCGTCGGCCAGGTCCTCGCCCGCCCCGGCGTGGGCCGCGGTGCCCACGGCGACCTGGCGCCCCGCGACCGTGGCGGTGACCCCGGCGCCGGCGCTGGCGCGGAACCCGGTGGCTGCCGGAAGGGCGATGTCGCGGGCGCGCGCGAGCGCGAGGACGGCGGCGCCGATCGGGTGCTCGGAGCCGACCTCGGCCGCGGCGGCCAGCCGCAGCAGCTCGTCCGGGTCGATGCCCGGCGCCGGACGCAGCGCCGTGACCGACGGGCGGCCGCGGGTGAGGGTGCCGGTCTTGTCGAGGACGATGGCACGCACCGCGCGCGCCGCCTCGAGCGCCTCGCCGCCGCCGATCAGGATCCCGTGCTCGGCCGCCTTGCCGGTGCCGACCATGATCGCGGTCGGGGTGGCCAGGCCCAGGGCGCACGGGCAGGCGATGATGAGGACCGCGATCGCCGTGGTCAGCGCGAAGGCCGGCGACGGCCCGAAGGCCAGCCAGCCGAGGAAGGTGAGCGCCGCGACGGCGAGCACGATCGGCACGAAGACCTCGGCGATGCGGTCGACCAGGCGCTGGATCGGCGCCTTGGAGCCCTGGGCCTCGGTGACCAGGCGCACGATCTGCGCCAGGGCCGTATCGGTCCCGACGCGCCGGGCGGTGAAGAGCAGGCTGCCCGAGGTGTTGATGGTGGCCCCGATGACCTCGTCGCCCGGCGCCTTGTCGACCGGGACGCTCTCGCCGGTGAGCATGCTCTCGTCGACCGCCGAGGTGCCCTCGGTGACCACGCCGTCGACCGGGATGCGGTCGCCGGGGCGCACCCGCACCACGTCGCCGACGCGCACCGCCTCGACCGGCACCTCGTGCTCGACGCCGTCGGCGACGACCCGTGCCACCGGCGGCTGGAGCTCCATCAGGGCGCGCACCGCGGCCCCGGTCTGCCGCTTGGCGCGGGCCTCCAGCCAGCGCCCGAGCAGCACGAGGGCGATGATGATGGCGGCCGTCTCGTAGTACAGCTGGTACGGCAGCCCCCACGCGCCGGCGAGGCCCGGCCACAGGGTCACGAACGCGCTGTAGCCGTAGGCCACGCTGGTGCCGACCGCCACGAGCGTGTTCATCGTCGCCGAGCGGTGGAGCGCGGCGCGCCAGGCGGAGCGATAGAAGATCCCGCCGGCCCAGGCCTGCACCACCGTCCCGGCGATCAGCAGCAGCGGCGCCACCAGGCCCCGCTCCAGCCCGAGCGGGAGGTACATGAGCGCCATCATGCCCAGGCCGATGGCCAGGCTGACCGCCCACTTCCGGCGCAGCTCGTCCATCTCGTGCGCGCGAGACCGATCGAGCTCGTCCGCCTCGCTCGCCGCGGCGGCTCCCGCCGCCGGGGTCTCGACCACCTCGTAGCCCGCGTCGCGCACCGCGCCCTTCAGGGTGGCGACGCTGGTCACGGCCGGGTCGAACGCGATGCGCGCCTGCTCGGTGGCGAGGTTGACGCTCGCCTCGGCGACCCCGTCGACGCGGTTCACGAAGCGCTCGATGCGGTTGACGCACGAGGCGCAGGTCATCCCCTCGATGGGGAGCTGGA
>DASSPJ010000015.1:0-4026 GCA_035699665.1 Candidatus Limnocylindria bacterium | reverse complement strand
CTGGCGTCAGACTACATCGACCCCCGCCAGCTGAAGCCCTCCAGCCCCCTCCGGACGCTTGCGGTGGTCTATCTGCAGGAGCTGCGCGACAAGGGCCGCAGTGAGCGCACGATCCCGCGCTACGCGGCGTACATGGCCGAGTTCGTGAACTTCATGGAGCGCGACGGCGGCAAGGCGAAGGTCTCGGACATCGACATCCGCTCGCTGAAGGCCTACAGCAGCCACCTGACGCGCCGTCAGGTGCGCAACGGGCGCAACGGCGGCCGCGGGACGATCGGCGCCGCCACCAAGAACCTGCACCTCATCGCCCTCCGGCAGATGCTCAAATTCGGTGTCTTGATCGACCTGCCGGTGCCGGGGCCGGAGAAGGTCGAGCTGGCCAAGGCCGTCCAGCCGAGCCCCGACGCCCGCCACCTGGCCGAGGAGCGCGTGAAGCGCCTCCTGGAGGCCTGCGAGACGGCCACCGACACCGGCATCCGCGCTCGGGCGCTCCTCGAGCTGCTCCTGGCGACCGGCTGCCGCATCTCCGAGGCGGTCGGTCTGGATCGCCGTCAGCTCGAGCTCGACAAGGCCGCTCCCACTCCCAAGGACGGCATCCGGGTCGTCGACGAGGTGACGGTGTTCGGAAAGGGCAGCCGCTACCGGCGCGTCTACCTCACCAAGAAGGCGCGCGAGTGGATCCAGCGCTACCTGGCGATCCGCAAGGACCGCGACAAGGCGCTCTTTGTCACGCAGAAGAAGAGCGCCGATGGCACCTTCCGCATGACCGTGTGGACGGCCGAGCGCATCGTGCGGGACGCCGCGAAGCGTGCGGGCCTCGCGGAGGACGTTTCGCCGCACTGGCTGCGGCACGCGGCGATCACGTTCTGGGCGAAGGGCGACCTCTCATTGGCGCAGCGCCTGGCCGGCCATCGTCAGATCGCCACGACGCAGCGCTACCTGGGAAGCTCCGACGCCGAGCTGAAGGCCTTCTACAAGCGCCACGTGGGCTGATGCGTACGACACGCAAAGCGGCGGTCGTCAGCCGCCGCACGCGAGCGCGCGGATGAGCCTGCCGACGAACGTGTCCATATCCGCGAAACCGGGAGGCACCGGCCCCTTGGCGTGATATCGGACGGCGATGCACTCGAACCTGTACTCAAGCGGCGATGTGCCGGCTGCATTGGAATAGCGGCCCCGCTCGACCAGGCTACCTTCGAGCCGTCGGCTGTCGGCAACGACGAAGTCTTCGGTTCGTATCGGGCCCGCGTTCACAAACAGGTCTCCGGTCGAGACCTTCGCCCAGATCGACGCCTCACCCAACGGATGGAGCTCAGCCCGCTGTCCAGAGATCCCCAGCCGCGCCAGTGCCTCGATGATCTTGACCTCCAGCGGATTGAGCGCGGGAGTGGCGTTGACTGATGAGCTCGCTGCTGGCGCCAGCGATGGCGACGTTGTCACCACTGTGCTAGTCGGCGTCATTGCCGGAGACGCGGGAGAGACGCAACTGCCAAGAAATAGCGCACTTGTCGCGATCATCCCAACATGTCCGGTGGCCGTGCGAGTCACTGCATCCATGCGCATGCGCAGCCAGCCAAGCACGCTCTGTCGTAGGCCCCACGGCTCGAAGCGTGGCGCGACCACCACCGGCCTCCCGGCGATGAGCATGCCCCGATGATAGAAATCGGATGAGGCTGCGTCGAGCTTACGGCGGAACCACGAGCGCGATGCCAGAGATGCTCGTCTCGTCGTGCCGTGGGACGGTCACCTCGGGGCCACGCGGCGCGAGCGTCGCCCGGTCGTAACGCCCCACGCGCGCTCCGCCGGGGTCGCCGCCGATCCCGGTGAGGACGTACAGCTCGCGGCCGAGGGCCGCGCCGGTGAGTCCATCGAACTGACGCTGAGTGAGGATGCGTCCCCGTCGCACGTCGATGAGCGCGATGGTCCGGGCCGTCATATCGTTTGTCACGACCACGTCGGCGAGCACGACCACGCCGTCGCTCGCACCGATCGCGCGGAGGGTCGCGCTGCGGATCGGCCGGCCATCGGCGTCGCGCAGCTCATCGAACGGGACCGGCGCATCGCGCACCAGCGCCCAGCGGCCCCGGTCGGTGAGGACGCCGATCCCGCCCTCGGCGGGCGCGAAGGCACGTACCTGCTCGGCCGAGCCCAAGGTCAGCATGACGCTCCGGACCTTCTGAAGAGCGTGGTCCAGGATGAGCACGGTCGGATAGCGGTCGTTCCGCCACGCGCAGACGGTCCCCCATCCCTCGGTGACGCGCACCAGCCGCGAGGCGCACGGGGTGGCGTCGGGGAGATCCGCCGCGGCCAGATCCGCGACGACGCGCACGTTGGCGTCCACCACGTGCAGCTGCTGGCGGACGACGGCACCGTCGCGCGTCTCGAACGCCACGACCGCGAAGCGATTCGGGCCGACCGGGTCGAACCGCACCGTCGCGGCATCGGCAAGCGGCCAGGAGCGCTCGGCGGTGAGCGCGCCGGTGGTGGTGTCGTAGCGGCCGAGCCACAGCGCGCCCGTCGCGAGCGCTCGGGCGACGAGCAGACCGGCCCCGTCCGCGCTCATCGCGAGGCTGGTGGGGCGCCAGCCATCGTCGTCGGGCATGGCGAACGACCTGCCGCTCCGGTCGTCGCGAGCCAGCATGCGGCGAGCGCCGGTGCGCAGGTCGATGCGGTGGAGCGTCGTGAAGCCCTCGCGCCGCGTGACGGCGTAGTAGCCGGTCCGGCCTGCCGTATCGGTGACCCAGCTCGTGCGGTCCGGGCCATCGACCCGCCCCACGACCGCACCGGTGCTCGCGGCGACCACGTAGACGACGTCGCCGCGCGAGGAAGCGGCGCTCAGGTACACAAGATCGCTCTCGGCGGGATACGGTGCGAACGGCCGCGTCGCGTCCGGGTCGTAGTCGCCGGGGCCGGTCTCGCGCGGACAGCTCGGTGCCGCGAGCGTGAGCGCCGCGAGGATGAGGATCCACGGGCGCCGCACGGCCAGTGCTACTTCTTGAAGACGGGCACGGGGTCCACCTCGACGCCCGAGGGCCGCGCGGTGACCGAGACCATGACCTGCGCGGTCACCCCGCGGTCGTAGAACGCCGCCCACGACGACGGGGCGGTCGTGATCGTCTTGAAGAGCGGCGCGCCGGCGGCGTTGGTGTCGCCATCCTTCACCAGGAGCTGGATGTCGCGGTCGATCGCCGCCGGACGGAGCTTGATCTCGCGGCTGGCCGACCGGACGAAGATGTACGGGAACGACGGCTCCCCCGCCGCGTTCGCTCCGGTGCGGATCTCGCCGCCGATGTACTGGTAGACGTCGATGCTCACGGTGCCGCCGATGGGCGACGTCACCGTGTAGCCGGCGGGGATGGTGAGCGCGGCAAGCTGGATCCCCTGTCCGCTGTACGCGGTGACCACCATCGGGTCCGCCGTTGGTGCCGGTGTGGGGGTCGGCATGGCGGGCGGCGCGGTCGTGGGTGCGGGTGTGACGCGCGTGGGCGCCGGAGGCGTGGTCGCCACGGGTGTCGGGCTCGGCGCGCCGGTGGAGGCGGCGACGATGCTGCCATCCGGCAGCGCCATCCGACTGACCAGGAAGCCGATGCCCAGGATGCCCAGCCCCAGGCCCAGGCCGAGCGCGGCGCTGCCGAGGGTCTGCCCGAGCGGCCGGATGTCGCGCTCGTCGCGCATCAGGCCGCAGCCGGTCCGGCGATGTCCTCGAGGGAGCGGCCCCGGGTCTCCTCAGCGAGGACGAACACGTTGAGCGCGGTCACCACCAGGAGCGCCATGAAGAGCAGGAAGACGCCGGCCTGGCCGATGACCGGGACCAGCACCGGCGTGAGGAACGGCCCCAGGATGCCGCCGATGCGTCCCACGCTCGCGGCGATGCCCGCACCGGTCGCGCGGATCGCCGTGGGATACAGCTCGGGGCTGAACGAGTACACCACGCCCCACGCGCCGAGATTGAAGAACGAGAGGAGCGCGGCGTAGACGAAGGCATCGGTCCCCGTCCCCGCGTTGCCGAAGAGGTACGCGGCGGCC
>DASSPJ010000014.1:0-2084 GCA_035699665.1 Candidatus Limnocylindria bacterium | reverse complement strand
GCTGGTCTACCGGCTCCAGGCGATGCTCATCCGATCGGGTCGCACGCTGCCCGCCGAGTCGTCAGCGTGGGTGGATGCCGCCGCCGCCAGCGAGACCGTGGGGGAGGGCCACGTCGTCAGCGTCTTCGCCCCCAAGGGTGGAGTCGGCAAGACGACCGTCTCCGTGAACCTGGCCGTCGCGCTGCGCGAGCAGACGCGCGCGTCGGTGCTGCTGTTCGACGCGGACGTCGGCGTCGGGAACATCACGGCCGTGCTCGACGCACCGGCCCGCATGGGCCTCGCCGACCTGGCCGACAGCCCGGAGTCCGAATGGAGCGACGCGGCCTTCGATCAGATCGTCGCCACCCATGGCCCGAGTGGGGTCCGGGTCCTGACCTGGGGCACCGAGCCGGGCGACTCGGAGCTCGTGAGCGTCGACCTGCTACTGGCCGCCCTGCGCTGGGCGCGACGTCATCACGCCTGGGTCATCGTCGACAACCACCCCGGCTACGCCGATCGCACCATGGCCATGCTCACGGTGGCCAGCGAGATCCTGCTCGTGGTCACACCCGAGATGGGGTCGGTGCGCAACAGCGCCCAGTTCCTCGACCTGGCGCGTCAGCTCGGGCTCGCCGACGTCACCCGCGTCGTCGTCAACCGTGCCAACCACGGCATCAGCGTGGCCGACATCGGTCGGGCGCTCGGCATGCCGGTCGCCGCGACCATCGTGTCGAGCGGCCCCAAGGCGGTGATCGCCTCGAACGAGGGGATGCCGGTCATCTCCAAGTTCCCCAAGGAGAAGATCGCCACCGACCTGCACCAGCTCGCGCGCGTGGTCACGCGGCAGGCCACCCAGCAGGCGGCCCCCGCGAAGCGCAGCTGGCTGCCTCGCTTCGCCTCGCGCAGCTCGAACGCCTGATCGCCGAGTTCGGGTTCCTGTCCGTCGCGTGATTGCGGGTCAGCCCCTGGGCTGCAATCATTCCGCCCCGTGCCGACCTACGACTACACCTGCCGCGACTGTGGGACCACCATCGAGGTGATCCACGGCATGACCGAGGAGGGCCCTGCCTCCTGCGGCGTCTGCGGTGGCCCGATGCGCCGCGTCCTGTTCCCCGCCGGCATCATCTTCAAGGGGTCCGGGTTCTACCGCAACGACTCGCGCAGCGACCGATCGTCTGCGGGCTCGTCGTCCACGACGCCTGCGAAGCCGGCCGCGTCACCGTCGAGCCCGTCCGGCGGCGGCTCCGACGGGACGTCGACCAAGACCGACGCGGCCGGCGGCGGCAGCTCGGCACCAGCCCCGACACCCGCGACCGACTGAGCGCGGACCGGGTCCTGAGCGTCGCGCGCTCCGTTCTCGTCCCGCGGCGTGCGGCTCGCGTCACGTCAGTCCCGGGAGACTCACCGGAGGGAGGAGCCCGCGGCTCCCGCTCGGAATGCCGTCTCCTCCCGCCGGTCAGCCGTGGGGCGGCTGAAACGAGGGGCGGGGCCCTGGGCGAGGGCGGCTCCTCCTGCCGGTCAGCCTGTCGAGACTGAGCGCCCGCACCCAGGTTGAGGCGGCGTCAGCGCACGACGGCGGCGGAACTTGGTCCTGAACCTGCCCGCCCGCGAGCTCAGGCTGACTGAGCCTGTCGGGTGCCGCAGCGGCGACAGAAGCGGGCACTCGCGGAGAGCGAGAGGCCGCACTGGCCGCAGCTCTGGACGCCGATCGCGCTGACGGCATCGGCCACCTCGCGCGCCGACGCGTCCCAGAACGAGCTGGCGGTCCCGGCGCGCGCCGCGCGCTCGGCGAGGTCGCCGCGCGGTACCGCAGCGCCGCTCGATCGGTAGGGGAGCACCTTCGGGCGATCCGGACGCAGCACGCCCTCACCCGGATCGTCGAGCCCGAGCAGGTCAAGCTGCGCGCGGCGTGCGGCGGCCAGCGGATCTTCGGCCGCCAGCGGCTCGTGGTCGACCGGCTCCGGGCGGGGAGCCGCCGGCTCGCGACGCGGCATGTGCAGGATCGTCTCGCCGATCGGACGAATCGACGGGCGGGGCGCCTCCGGCGGAGCAGGCATCTCGGCGACCGGCTCCGGCTCGGGCTCGGGGGCCACCTCGGCGGCGAC
>DASSPJ010000013.1:0-7780 GCA_035699665.1 Candidatus Limnocylindria bacterium | reverse complement strand
CTCCGACGCCAGCGCCATGCCGAGCAGCCACTCGCAGTCGGGATACAGGGCCCGGAACCGGTCGGGCGCCAGGTCGTCGAGCACGGCGCGCGACTCGTCGATGCGGCCGGCGTCGAGCAGGAGCAGCGCCAGGGCGGCGCGATGCAGGGGGTACCACGGGAACGCCTCCGCGGAGGCCCGCACGCTCGCCTCCTCCTCGGCGCCCCGGCCCTGCTCGCGCCGCAGCAGGAACCGATGCATCCGCATCGCGGAGACGTCGTCCTGGATCGGCGTGGTGGGCAGGCCGGGCTGCGCCTCGATCCCGATGCTCCGCTCCGCCGCCGCGTAATCGCCCTCGAGGAGGGCAAGCACCGCCGCCGAGGCGAATGTCAACCACAGCTGCGCGGGCTGGCGCAGCTCGCGAGCCAGGTTGATGACGATGTCCATCTCCGCCCGGGCGTCGGCGATGCGCCCGTAGTCCATGTAGGCCAGGAACAGCATCATGTGCGCATCGATCAGCCGCTCCGGCTCACCGGTCGCCTCGGCGACGTCGCGCATCTCGTTGGCGATCGACAGGCGCTCGTCGGTGTTGTCCGGCACCCAGATCGCCCAGTAATGGCCGACCAGCGCGTAGCCCAGGGCCGTCGGGTCGTCGAGCTGGCGGGCCATGGCGACGGCCTGCTGGCTGATGGCCCGTCGCTGCTCCTGGCGCTCCGGCGCGCTCCGCCACGCGCACGCCAGGCGCGTGAGGAGGCGCACCTTGAGCCGATCGTCGGTCGCCCCGCGCATCAGCAGCGCGTCCTGGAGCAGGGGGATCAGGTGCGGGTCGTTGCCGACGCGGGCCCAGAAGAACCGGCCGCCGTAGCCGAGCACGGCTCGGGCCAAAGCATCCGCGTCGCCGTCGCGCCGTGCCAGCTCGGCGGCCTCGAGGAACGTGCGGCGCGAGCCCGGCAGGTCGCCGGCGCGTGCCTCCGCATCGCCGAGCCGGATGAGCGTCTCGAGCCGCGCCACCGCGTCCGGGTGCGGATCGGTGTCGAGCGCGGCGAGGACCATGCGGTACAGGCGTGCCGCCGACTCGTAGGCCAGGGACCGGATCGCCAGGTCCCCCGCCTCGCGGGCGTAGTCAGCTGCCCGGTTGGCCGCGGCGTCGCCCTCGGGCGCGCCACCCCGCGACGCCTCGAACCAGTGGTGCGCCAGCTCGGCGCGGAAGGCGTCCGGGGTGGCGGCGTAGAGCTCCTCGAGGGTCGTGGCGATGCCGCGATGGAGCGCGGCGCGGTCCGTCTCAGCGAGCTCGTCGTAGAGGGTCGTCCTGATCAGGTCGTGCGCGAACCGATAACGCCCCAGCGCCGCCGGCACGGTGGTCAGCAGGCCCGCCCGCACCGCGTCGCCGAGACGGTCGAGGAGGTCGGGCGGCGAGCCCATCGCCCGACGGAGCACCTCGACGCTGAACTCCGGGCCGATCACCGCCGCGTGCGACAGTGCGGCCGCCGTGCCCGGCTCGAGGTGGCGGACACGGCGCGTGATGACCTCGCGGATGGCGGAGGGCAGCGGGAGGCGCAGCTCCTCCCCGGTCGCCATCTCCGCCAGCCGGCCCTCCGCCTCGAGGAGGCGCACCGCCTCGCCCACGAAGAGCGGATTGCCGCGCGTCTCGCGGACGATGGCATCGATCAGCTTGGTGTGCGGCGCCACGCCGGTGACGGCCTCGATGAGCTCCGCCACCAGCGACTCGGCGAGGCCGCCCAGGACGATCGAGGTCGCCGTGGGGAGGTGGACCAGCTCGTGCAGCGCGGCGCGGGTTGCCGGGTCCGGCGTCCCGAACTCCGCGTCGCGGAACGTGCCGACCACCAGGATCCGGGTGTCGCCGAGCTGGCCTGCCAGGAACCGCAGGAAGAGGAGCGAGGCGAGATCGGCGACGTGGAGGTCGTCGAGCACGATCAGCAGCGGGCTCTCCTCGGCGGCCGCGCGCAGGAAGTTGGTCGTCGAGTCGAACAGCTGGAAGCGGGCCGACTCCGAATCGGCGACGCTGGCCTCCTGGAGGTCGGCGAATGCGCCGCGCAGGTCGGGGACCATCTGGGCGACGTCACCTGCACCGGGCCCCAATTGCCGGCGGAGCATCGCCGGATCGGTCGTCCGGATCAGTCCGCGCACCACCTGCACCCACGGCCAGTAGGCGGGGGCGCCGGCACCGTCCCAGCAGCGGCCGACCAGGACGCGGGTGCCGTCGTCGCGGGCTCGCGCCGCCAGCTGGTCGGCGAGGCGGCTCTTCCCGATCCCCGGCTCTCCGGCGAGGAGGGCCAGGCGGCCGCGTCCCGCGCGCGCTTCCTCGAGCGCGGCGACGAGCTCGGCGAGCTCGCGGTCGCGCCCGACGAAGGTCGTTCCGCCGCCTGGCATCACGGACTGGCTCATCTGCTCGGCTCCACCCGCCGCGCTCATCCCGCCGGCCTCGGCAGCGGCCCGTCGAGCGCGATATGGCCGATCATACGCCGGGCGCCCCGAAACGCCCGTCCGATGGGGCGGGCGCTGGGGCGTCGCTCGTGGCGACCGGGCCTCACCGGGCGCGAGCCTCGGCCGCCGGGTTCTGCTCCTGGTACGCCAGGGCGTTGGCGCTGAGGGCGGCGAGCCGCTCGAGGGTGGAGCCGCCGCGCGTGAACGGGGAGTGCATCCAGCCATCGGTGACCGCGACGCCGGCATCGGGGTCGTAGGCGCCGCCGAGGCGCGTGAACGGCGAGAACTGCCAGCCATCGGCCACGGCAGGACCGGCAGCCGGGACGGCGACCGCGCCACCCATGCGGGTGATCGGCGAATGCGCCCAGCCATCGGTGACGGCCACGCCGACGCGTGCCTGGGGAACGGTGACCGGTGCCGTGATGCGACCGATGGCCAGCCCGGCGGCTGCGCCGATGATGGTCGCCATGAGGAGGGCCGCCGCGAGGCGACGACGGTCGCTCGCGATCGGGAGGGGGAAGGGGAGATGCTGCGCGGTCTGGGGTGCGGTGCTCTGGGCCATCGTGGGTGCGCTCCTTCGCGGGTGTCGGGTGGTGCTTGTCACCCTCAGGGCGTTCATCGCCACGGCACGCCGGTACAGGCCGGCGGTACGGACCGTTGGAACGGCCGATCACCCCATGCGCCGGTCGGCCTGCTCGGCGAGGCGCACCAGCTCGCCCTGGAGCTCGGCGAGGCGCGGCTTGAGCGGCTCGCGCGGCGCGAGGCGCATGACGCGCCCCTCGTGGACGCGCAGCCGACAGAACGGCAGCGGCACGATCATGCGGTCCCAGCGGCCCGCCAGGCGCAGCGGCGGGCGAACCGACACGGCCCACGGCTGGATCGGCAGCCCCGCCTCCCGCGCGACGATCAGCGCACCCGGCTTGGCGACGCGGAGCGGCCCGAACGGGCCGTCGAGGCTCACCACCAGCGACCACCCCTCGCGGCCGAGGCGCGCCAGCTCGGCGGTCATGCGCGCCGCCTCGGCGCGGCTCTGCTTCCCCTCCTCCGGGAGGGTCACCACCCCGGCACCCACCGACTCGAGCATCGTGTTCATCACCACGCCGCGGAAGCCGCGGGTGCTGAAGCTGATGAAGCGCTGGTCGCGGCGCAGCTTGGCGGCCGCGATCGCCGCGGCCAGGTTCGACTCGTGCCAGAAGGCGAAGAGGCACTGCTCCTGGTTGATCGGCGGTCCCACGTGCCGCGCGGTGGCCGCCACCAGCCGGACGTAGCGGCCGAGCGCCCAGCCGGCAAGCCGCGCGACCCACGCGAAGCGGACGCGATCCACCTGGAGGGTGGCCGGGACCGGGCCGGTGCGCATCGGTCTAGAGGTACTGGTCGCCGGTCGCCGCACTGATCTCGTCGAGGACCTGCTTGATCTCCTCCGCCCGGTCGCTGGCGCAGACGAGCAGCGCGTCGGGCGTGTCGACGATGATCACGTCCTCCAGCCCGACGGTCACCACCAGCCGGTCGCCGCCCTGCACCAGGACGCGCCGCGACCCGCGGTCGAGATGGCGCCCCGAGGCCACCAGCTCCTTGCCCTGCGCCGCGGTGAGCGTCTCGAGCAGCGCCGACCACGACCCGATGTCGCTCCACCCGGCGTCGAGCGGCACCACCGCCACGCGTCCCTCGGCGGCGGCCGGCTCGGCGATCCCGACGTCGATCTGGATGGCGGGCAGCGCCTCGATGCGGTCCCGGATCTGGGCCAGGAAGCCCGGCAGGCCGGTGAGGCGCTCGATCTCGGTCGTGGCGGCGGCCAGCTGTGGCAGGAAGCGCTCGAGAGCCTGGCGGAAGACGTAGTTGCGCCACACGAAGATGCCGGCGTTCCAGAGGTAGCCGCCGTCGGCCAGGAAGGCCTCGGCGGTCGGCGCGTCGGGTTTCTCGACGAAGCGCTCGACGCGCGCCGCGGCCCCGGCCGGATGGAGCCGCTCCCCGACCTTGATGTACCCGTAGCCGGTCGCCGGCGCGTCGGGCACGACGCCGAGCGTGACCAGGTAGCCCCGCTCCGCGACCCGCGCCGCGTCGCGCAGGGCGTCGGCGAAGGCCGCCTGGTCGGCCACGAAGTGGTCGGCGGGCAGGACGAGCGCGACCTCGTCCGGGTCGCGCTGGGCGAGCGCCGTGGCCAGCGCCGCGGCGACCGCGGTGTTGCGCGCCAGCGGCTCGCCCAGCACGTTGCCCTCCGGCAGCTGGGGCAGCTGCTCGCGTGTCGCGCGCACGTGGGCCTGCGACGTGATGACGAAGATGTCCGCGGCGTTCAGCAGCGGCTCGAGCCGCGCGACGGTCTGCTGGAGCAGGCTCGCCTCGCCGGCGAGGTTCAGCAGCTGCTTCGGGGTCTTGCGGCGCGACAGCGGCCAGAGCCGCGTCCCGGCGCCGCCGGCCATCACGATCGCGTACATCGGTCGCGAGCGTAGCGCATGCGGTCCGGCGGGGCGGGCGGTCGCGGCGCTGCTCGCGTCCGCCTGCGGCCGCGGCCCATTCGATGAATCGCCGGTTTGGCGCCTCGAGTCGTCGTTCAGGCTACGCCTGTTCGATGCATCGGTACGTGTGTGGCCCGGGCGTCCGGGCCAAGCCCTCACAGGCGTCAGGCATACCGATGAATCGTAGAGGCGCAGCCCAGCCAGGGGCCCCAGGCGTCACATCGCCGATGAATCGGTGGCGCGCACGAAAAGCCGACTACTCCGGCGGGGGCTCCGTCTGCTCCTCGAGGCGGGCGCCCAGCTCCTGGGTGCGCCGGTAGGCGGCCCACACCGCGTCGGAGAGGACGGTGCGCAGCCGGCCCTTCTCCAGCTCGTAGATGGCGGCCGCGGAGGTGCCGCCGGGCGAGGTGACCGCGTTGCGCAGCTGCGCGGGGTGGAGGTCCGACTGGGCCGCGTACTCCGCCGACCCGACCAGCGTGGCGACCACCAGGTCGTGCGCCAGCTCGCGCGGGAAGCCGGTGTGGACCCCCGCGTCGATGAGCGCCTCCATGACCGCGAAGAGGTAGGTCGGCCCCGTCCCCGAGAGGGCGGTGGCCATGGCCACGAACTCCTCGTCCTCGACCTCGTGCTCCGACCCGAGGGCGCGCAGGACACGGCGCGCCAGGTCGCGCTGGGCTGCGCTGCACGCCTCGGCAGCCGCCCACACGGTGATGCCGCGCCGGATCTGGGCCGGGGTGTTGGGCATCGCCCGCACGACGGCGCGATGGGCCAGGCCGATCCCCAGGGTGCGCAGCGTCGCACCGGCGACGATCGAGAGGACCACCTGCTCGGGCCGCAGCGCGGGTGCCACCTCGCGCATCACGCGGCCCAGCATCTGCGGCTTGACCGCCAGCACCACGATCTGCGCCTCGCGCACCGCCTCGGCGTTGCTGCCCACCACGGTGATGCCGTGTCGCTCGGCGAGCACCTCCCGCCGGTCGCGGCGCGGGTGGCTGGCCACGAGCTCGGCCGGCGCGACGGCGCGGTCGGCGAGCAGGCCCGCCACCATCGCCTCGGCCATCACGCCGGCGCCGACGATCCCGACCCGCATCGTGCGCCTGGGGCTCATGAGACCTCCTTCTCCTCACCGATGAGCTCGCGAGCCGCGGCCAGCTCGTCCGCCGTGCCGCCGGCCCGTTCGAGCAGGTCGAGCCCGATGCGGCCGAGCCGCCGCGCGACCGTGACGTTGCCCATCTCCAGCTCCGCGCGCCCGAGGCCGAGCGCCGCGAGCCCCTGCTCGTGCTCGGCGCCGATGTCACGCCCCTCGTCGATCGCCTCGGCATAGTAGCGGCGCGCGCTCGCCGGGTCCCCACCGGCGACCCGGATGTCACCGATGCGCCGGGCCGCGCGGACCGCGGCGAGCTCCATCTCGGCGCGCTCGAAATGCCACAGTGCCCGATGCGCCCACACGTCCGCCGGCCACCACGCCCCCTCGGCCACCGCCCGATCCGCCGCCGCGGTGGCGGCGGCGCCGGCGCGGCGATGGTCCGCCGCGCGCTCCGCGTCCAGGTACGGGGCCGCCAGCTCGCCCCGTCGCAGCACGGCGGGGAGCGGCGGCAGGCCGCGTGGGGTGCCGCTCGGCGCCGGCGCGACGAGCGCCCTGAGCCGGGCGACGAGGCCGCGGCGCTCTCCCCAGCGAACCGGGGTGCGCGTCAGACCGGGACCTCCCCGCGCAGGCCGGCGAGATCGCGCAGCTCGGCGGCGCGGTCGGTGCGCTCCCACGGCAGGTCGAGATCGGTCCGTCCGAAGTGGCCATACGCCGCGGTCTGGCGGTAGATCGGCCTGCGCAGGTCGAGCGACTCGATGATCGCCCCGGGGCGCAGGTCGAACGCCTCGTCGATCAGCGCCCTCAGGCGCTCATCGGTCACGCTGCCGGTGCCGAACGCGTTGACGTTGATGGCCAGCGGGTGCGCCACGCCGATGGCGTAGGCCAGCTGGAGCTCGAAGCGCCGCGCCAGCCCGGCCGCCACCACGTTCTTGGCCACGTAGCGGGCCATGTAGGCGGCCGATCGGTCCACCTTGGTGGGGTCCTTGCCGGAGAAGCTCCCGCCGCCGTGACGCCCCATTCCGCCGTACGTGTCGACGATGATCTTGCGCCCGGAGAGGCCGGAGTCGCCCATCGGCCCGCCGATCACGAAGCGCCCCGTCGGGTTCACGTAGTGGCGGGTGGCATCGGTCAGGAGGTCGCGCGGAATCGCCTGCTCAACCACCTGCGTGCGGATCGCGTCGGTCAGCGCGGCGCTGTCGACCTCGGGGTCGTGCTGGGTCGAGACGAGCACGGTGTGCACGCTGTGCGGGCGCCCCTCGGCGTCGTACTCGACCGTCACCTGGCTCTTGCCGTCGGGACGCAGGAAGGGGAGGGTGCCGTCCTTGCGCACCCGGGCCAGCTGCCGCGCCACGGCATGGGCGTAGTGGATCGGCGCGGGCATGAGGGCCTCGGTCTCGTCGGTGGCGTAGCCGAACATCATCCCCTGGTCGCCGGCGCCGAGCTCCTGCCGCGTGCCGCGGCTCTCGTAGGCGTCGTTGACGCCGCGCGCGATGTCCGGCGACTGCTCCTTGAGGGCGGTGATGGCGCCGCACGTCTCCCAGTCGAAGCCGAGCCGCGAGTCGTTGTAGCCGATCTCGCGGACGGTCCGCCGCACCACGTCCTGCACGTCGACGTAGTGGGTGGTGGTCAGCTCGCCGATGACGAAGACGAGCCCCGTGGTGGCCGCCACCTCGACGGCGCTGCGGGCGTTCGGGTCGTGGGCCAGCACGTCGTCCAGGATGGCGTCCGCGACGGCGTCGCACAGCTTGTCGGGGTGGCCCTCGGTGACCGATTCCGAGGTGAACAGGAGCGTGGGCTCGGGCATGGGCTGAGTGTA
>DASSPJ010000012.1:0-2314 GCA_035699665.1 Candidatus Limnocylindria bacterium | reverse complement strand
GCCGCCCGCCTCAGTCAGCTTGTTGCTCCGCAGCGGTCCTAACGGCGAAGTTCGGGCCCCGGAGCGCCCCAACTTGGCGCTGCGGACCGCTCCGGAGCAACTCCCGGCCAGGATGCAGGCCCAACGTGTCCGTTAGGACCGCTCCGGAGCAACTCCAGCGCGCGGCCGCCCGCTTGCCGCGTCCGCTACGCTGCGCAGCAACGCGACACAGCAACGCGACACAGCAACGCGACACAGCAACGCGACACAGGAGGGACCCGGTGAGCTGCGCCTCGTGCGGCTTCGAGAACCCGGCGGGTGCCCGCTTCTGCGAGGAGTGCGGCACCACGCTGGCGGCCGCCTGCCCGCACTGCGGCGAGTCGGTCCGCCCCGACGCCCGGTTCTGCCGCAACTGCGGCTCGCAGCTGACCCCGGGCGCCCCGGCACGCGCCGTCGCGGCCGCGACGGACCCCCGGCAACCCGCGCAAGCGGCGCACCCGGCGCAACCCGGCGCGGTGGCGCTCGCCGAGCGGCGCCTGGTGACGGTCCTGTTCACCGACCTGGTCGGCTTCACGACCCTCGCCGAGGACCGCGACCCGGAGGCGGTGCGCGACCTCCTGTCGACCTACTTCGAGACCACCACCGAGATCATCACCGTGCACGGCGGGACGGTCGAGAAGTTCATCGGTGACGCGGTCATGGCGGCGTGGGGCACGCCCGTGGCCCACGAGGACGACGCGGAGCGGGCGGTGCGCGCCGGGCTGGAGATCATCGACATGGTCCCGACCCTGCACCCCGGCCTCCAGGCCCGCGCCGGCGTGCTGAGCGGGGAGGCGGCGGTCACCATCGGGGCGACGAACCAGGGGATGGTCGCCGGCGACCTCGTCAACACGGCCGCGCGCCTCCAGGGCGTGGCCGAGCCCGGCACCGTGCTGGCCGGCGAGGCGACCATGCGCGCCGCCCAGAGCGCCATCCTGTTCGAGCCGATCGGCGACCACTCGCTCAAGGGCAAGAAGGCGCCGGTGCCCGCCTGGCGCGCGGTCCGCGTGGTGGCCCAGCGCGGCGGCCAGCGGCGCGCCGACACGCTCGAGGCGCCGTTCGTCGGCCGCGACGAGGAGCTGCGCCAGCTCAAGGACCAGCTCCATTCGGTGGGGCGTGACCGCCGCGTGCGGCTGGTGTCGATCACCGGGCCGGGCGGCATCGGCAAGAGCCGGCTGGTGTGGGAGCTGGAGAAGTACATCGACGGCGTCGCGGAGGACATCTTCTGGCACCGCGGCCGCTCGCCGAGCTACGGGGAGGGGATCACCTTCTGGGCGCTCGGCGAGATGGTCCGCCGCCGCGCCGGCCTCTCCGAGGACGACGACGAGGCCACCACCCGCACCCGCATCGCCGAGACGCTCACCGAGTACGTCGACGACCCCGCCGACCGCGAGACGATCGAGCCGGCGCTCCTCTCCCTGCTCGGCGTCGAGGCGGCGCCGCCCGGCGGGCGCGAGACCCTCTTCCCGGCGTGGCGCCTGTTCTTCGAGCACATCGCGCAGCAGGGCACCACCGTGCTCGCCTTCGAGGACCTCCAATGGGCCGATACGGGCCTGCTCGACTTCATCGACCACCTGCTCGACTGGTCGCGCGGCCTGCCGATCATGGTCATCACCCTCGCCCGCCCCGAGCTCTTCGACCGCCGCCCGGACTGGGCCACCGGGCGCCGCAACCTGACCACCCTGGCCCTCGACCCCCTGACCGATGACGCCATGCGCGCCCTCCTCGACGGCCTCGTCCCGGGCCTGCCGGAGGCCGCCCTGGCGGCGATCGTGTCACGGGCCGATGGGATCCCGCTCTACGCGGTCGAGACGGTCCGCGCGCTCCTCGCCGACGGCCGCATCGAGCGCGTCGACGAGGCCTATCGGCCCACCGGCGACCTCTCGCAGCTCAGCGTGCCGGATTCGCTGCGCTCGCTGATCGCGTCGCGGCTGGATGCCCTCGAGCCGGCCGACCGCGACCTGCTCCAGAGCGCGTCGGTGCTCGGCCAGGTCTTCTCGGCCGATACGCTCGCATCGGTCAGTGGCAGCGAGCTCGAGCCGCTGGAGGCGCGCCTCCGCGACCTCGTGCGCCGCGAGCTGCTCGACCTGGAGCGTGACCCCGCCTCGCCGGAGCGCGGGATGTACAAGTTCGTGCAGTCGCTCATCCGCGAGGTGGCGTACGGGACGCTGGCGCGGCGCGACCGGCGCGCGCGGCACCTCGCCGCGGCCCGCACCTTCGAGGCGATCGGCGACGAGGAGCTGGCCGGCGCGCTGGCCGGGCACTACCTCGCCGCCCACGAGGCCTCCGACGAGGG
>DASSPJ010000011.1:0-8846 GCA_035699665.1 Candidatus Limnocylindria bacterium | reverse complement strand
GCTTGTGCTGGACGTGATCGTGATCCCGGCCATCAATCGCCTGCCGATCCTCCGGCAGCGCGAGGTGGCCGCCCTCATCGGCGCACGCGCCACGCCGATCTTCCACGTGGTGGTGCCGCTGATCATCGTCCTGGGCGTGGTACGGGGCACCCTGCTGGGGCCGATCAAGAGCCTCGACGTCCTGGTCGGCACGGCCTACGGCCTGACGTGGCTCGTGGCGCTCATCGTCACGGTCCTGACCTACCTGTGGGGGCTGTTCGTCATCATCCCCGGGTTGCGGGCCATGGAGCGCGCACCGATCAACCCGGACGGCTCGCCGACCCCCGCGCTCGAGGCGGCCACCAACCGCGTCAAGCTGCTCGTCTCCCTCGAGCTCATCGGCTTCGTGGTGATCTTCTCCTGCATGATCCTCATGCGCTTTGGCTATTAGGGCGTGGCGTACATGGAGGCGATCCCATGAGCGCAGCGATCCACTGGAGCGGCGCCTTCCTCGTCGCAGGCGCCCTAGCGCTGGGGCTGACGATCGTCCTGATCTCGCGTCAGCCGGTTGCTGCTCCCTGTCGTCGTGGCCGCCACCCCCCTTCCTGTTTGTGCTCGGCATCGCTCTTACCATTGGCCTGCTGATGACGGCGCTGGTGACCCTCTAGGCCGACGTCTTTCCCCGGCCCGCGGCGATGCTTCTCCTTCGCTGCAACGGCTGTGTCGGCACTGCTGTTCTTGACCTTGACGGGTTGGCGGAGGCTCCCCTCGAGGAGACCGATCGGGCGATGTGTGCCGCCAAGACGAAGATGAGTTGGGCTTTCTCATCGTCAGTGCGTCTCGAAGCGGCAGTCGATCTGCAGGCCCGATCCGTCGCCGGGTGTCGGTCATTATTCCGAACCTGCGTGCCACGTGCGGCCGGAGTGCTCAGCGCCGTCCGCATCCGCGCCATTGACATGAAAGCGACTCGACGTTGTTCACACTCCGGCACGACTGCCTTGCCGAGCAGGACTTTCGACCCAGTGCCATTCCACGGGTGGTTCTCCCATTATGGATGCCAGATCACATTCGGGGGGTAGTCCCGCATGAGCACCAAGACTGCAGCCGTTCCGGTCCCTGGGGCGTCTCGTGACCCTGATCTCCTCGTTCGCAAGGCGCCAGGGGTAGGGACGCGTCCCACCATCCTGGTTGTCGAGGACGACCCGGCCAGCCGAGTCCTGATGACCCGTGTCTTGGAGGGTGCCGGATATAGCGTGATGACCGCGGCGGACGGCGAGAGCGCGCTGCACATCGTGTCCGTCGAACGGCCTGACCTGGTGGTGCTCGACATCGGGCTTCCCGGCGTGGACGGCCTCGAGGTCTGCGCCCGCCTACGCGCCGAGCCGCGTAACGCCACCTTGCCGATCTTGATGCTCACCGCCCGGGTCCAGCTCGACGATATCGTGGGCGGGCTCGGCGTCGGGGCTGACGACTACCTGGCCAAGCCCTTTCGCCAGCCGGAGCTGCTGGCTCGGATCCGCGCCGCACTGCGGCTACGAGCCGCACTGGTGCGCATGGAGACAGCCCATGCCGTGGTCGCCGCGCTTGCCAACGCGGTTGAGGCCAAGGACCCGCTGACCGAGCACCACTGCCAACGGCTGGCCTTCCTGGCGACGCGGCTTACCGATCGCCTCGGCCTCGACCATGCCGAGGCCGAGATCATCGCCTACGGCGCCCTCCTGCACGACGTCGGGAAGATCGGCATTCCGGAGGCGATCCTGACGAAGCCCGGCCCGCTGAGCGAGCCCGAGTGGGAGCTGATGCGTCGCCACCCAGAGATCGGTGAGCGGATCTGCCGCCCGCTCGGCGCGGGGGCGCGCTTCCTGCCCGTCATCCGCCATCACCACGAGCGCTGGGACGGGCGCGGCTACCCCGACGGCCTGGCTGGCGACGCGATCCCGCTCGGCGCTCGCATCGTGGCTATCGCCGACGCCTTCGACGCCATGACCCACGATCGTCACTACCGCACCGCGCGCAGCGTGGCCGACGCGCTGACCGAGATCCACGCCGGAGGCGGCGGGCAGTTTGACCCCGAGCTCGCGCCGATCTTCGTGGACGTCATCGAGGGCGGGGAGCTACCGGCACCCGCCACGACACGGTCCGCCACCTTTCCGGTTCCGCTCGGCGAGCAATAGGCCGGGCCCGGCCCCCGGCGCGGATAGGATGCAGGCGTCATGGACCCGCTGACCGCAGCGTACGAGCTCCTCTTCTACGCCCTCTTCGGCGCGGCGCTCGTCGCGTTATGGCGCCGTCCGAATCCGCTGACCGCCGACATCGCGCTGCTGTTCGGCTCACTGGCCGGCCTGTTTGCGGTCCAGCTCGCGGTGGACCTCTGGCCGCAGCTGCCCGCGTGGCTGGGGCAGGTCGGCCTCGCGCTTCTGCTCGCCCAGCCGGGGCTGGCGCTGCGATTGACCCGCCACCTGCGGCCGCTGGCGCGCTGGGTCGCGTCGCTGACGATCGCCGGCTACCTCGCCTCAGTCACGGCAGTGCTCGCCGTCGGGACCGATCAGCCCGCTGCTGTGCTTCTCGCCGTCGGCTACTTCGTGATCGGTAACGGCGCGGCCGCGATCATCCTCGGCCGCGAAGCGGTTCGGAGGGCAGGCCTCGCACGCTGGCGCCTGGCGGCTGCCGCCGCCGCAATGGCCCTCATGGCGGCTACCATCCTCGTCGCTGCGGCCGGCGGTCCGGTCGCCTCGGTTCTGGCTCGCGGCGGGGTGACCCTGTCCGGCCTCGCCTTCCTGCTGGCCTTTCTTCCGCCGCGCTGGCTGCGGCGTCTTGGGCAGCAGGCGGTCGCCTACCGCTTCGTGACCGAGCTGGCGCACAGCCGGCCGGGAATCGGGGCATCGTCCATCTGGCAGCTGCTGGCTGACGCCGCTCGCGCGCTCACCGGCGCAGAACGCGTTGACGTCAGGCTCGACGACACAGCAGGAGCGGGTGAGGCCCCCTCCGGCGCGATCGGAACCGCAGTGGAGCCCGTGCTGCGCGTTCCCTTCAGCAACGGATCGCGGCATGGCGAGCTGATGCTCCGGACCGCTGGCGCTGCACGGCTGTTCGCCGAGGACGACCTCGAGTTGCTCGAGGTGCTCGGCAATCGAGCCCTGTCGGCCGCCGAGCGCGAGGAGATACTCGCCGAGCGCAGCGCCCTCGCAGAACGGCTGGCGGCGACGAACGTCGAGCTGTCGCGCGCGAGCGCGGCGAAGAGTGACTTCCTGGCGGCCATGAGCCACGAGCTGCGAACGCCACTCAACGCGATCATCGGCTTTTCCGAGTTGCTGCGCACACCGACGGCCAGCGGCGATCCGGCGGCGGCGGATGTCCGCCAATTCGCTGGCCACATTCATGGCGCCGGGCTGCACCTGCTTGAGCTCATCAACGACATCCTGGATCTATCGCGGGTGGAGGCAGGCCGCCTCGAGCTGCGCCATGAGCCGATCGACATGGTGACCCTCGTGGCCGAGACGCTGGCCACCGTCCGACCTCTGGCCGAGGCAAAGCAGCACGAGCTGCTGGCCGACATGCCATCGGCGCTCATCGCTGAGGTCGACCCGGCCCGGATGCGCCAGATCGCCTACAACCTGCTCTCCAACGCCATCAAATTCACCCCGCCTGAGGGTCGGGTGAGCGTCGAGCTCGTCCGAGAGGACGAACGCCTCCGGCTGACGGTCAGCGATACCGGTCTCGGCATCGATCCGGATGACCAGCCGCGCGTCTTTGCCGCGTTCGAGCAGGTCAGCCCCGGCTCCGTCGAGGGGACGGGCCTCGGCCTGGCGCTCACCCGGCGGCTGGTCGAGGCCCATGGGGGCCAGATCGAGCTTGATTCGGCCCCCGGCTCCGGGAGTCGTTTCACGGTCAGGTTACCCCTGCGCCGCCTCGTGGCCACCCACGCGGCGACGGTCGAGCCGGACGATGGGGACGGCCCGCTGGTGCTGGTCATCGAGGACGACAGCGACGCGGCCGAGCTGCTCCGCCTGCAGCTGCGCCAGGCGGGCTATCGCGTTGCGATGGCGGCCGACGGAGAGAGCGGCCTCACGACAGCGCATCGGCTATGCCCAGCCGCGATCCTGCTCGATGTTCTGCTTCCCGGGCTCGACGGCTGGGAGGTCCTCAAGCGGCTGCGGGCCGATCCGGCAACCGAGGCAATCCCGGTCATGGTCATCAGCATCGTCGACAATGCCGCGCTTGGACTGGCGCTTGGCGCGACCGACTATCTCGTCAAACCGGTGGGTCGCGAAACGCTCCTGGCCGCGCTCGGACGTCTCAGCCTCACGACGAAGGTGCTGGAACATCCAGTCGCGGTGCTGGTCGTCGACGACGACCCCGCAGCGTTGGCGCTGTACCGCTCCGCCCTCGGACCCGAGGGCTTCCGGGTGATCGAGGCCGCCACCGGCGAGGAGGGGCTCGAGCGCGCCCGCACCGAGCGGGTCGACGCGATCGTACTGGATCTCCTGCTCCCCGGGCTCGATGGCTTCGAAGTCGCCGCTCGCCTGAGAGCCGATTCCGCCACGGAAGACATTCCGATACTGGTCATCACCGGTCACGAACTGAGCGACCACGACAAGCAGCGGCTGAACCAGCACGTCCGCGGTGTGCTGGCGAAAGGCGGCGGCGCCATGGAGGGATTGCACGCTTGGCTTGACCGCCTCCAGGATAGATCCGAGGAATGAACCAAGGAGCATGGGTCCTCGCCGTCGAGGATGATGCGCGCAACGCCGCGCTGCTCCGGGCGGCGCTCGTACCTGCCGGCTATCGGCTGACGGTGGTACCGTCGCTGGCGGAGGCTCGGTCGAGGCTGACGGACGAGCTCCCGGACCTGGTCCTGCTCGATATCGGCCTGCCCGACGGCAGCGGCCTCGAGTTGGCCCGGGAGCTGCGGGCCTCGGCTTCGACGGCCAATATCCCCATCATCGTATCGTCGGCTCGGGTACTAGCCGCCGACCGGGCGGCGGCACATGAGGCGGGCTGCGACGCCTTCCTCGCCAAGCCAATCAGCCTCAGCGAGCTCCTCTCCACGGTAGCCCTCTACGTCGCGTGAGGCTGAGTGACGAGATGGAAGCGTCATGACCAAGGGCCGGTACGTCCGCTCATTCCGGGATCCCGACGAGATGGTCGAGCTGGGCCCAGTGAGCTCCTCGATCATCGGGTTCGGCGGACTGACGATCACCCACGACATCCACCAGCCCGGCTGGCGGTGGTCGACGCACATGAAGCCGGCGGTCAAGACCGATAGCTGCCAGGTGCGCCACATCGGTGTGGTGTTGAAGGGCCGGCTGCACGTCAAGCTCGACGGTGGAGCCGAGTTCGAGGCCGGTCCGCTCGAGCTGATGGACATCCCGGCAGGCCACGACTCCTGGGTCGTCGGGGACGAGCCGTTCGAGATGATCGGCTGGGGCGGTGGAAGGACGTGGATGGCGCCGGTGATGACGCTGGGTGAGCGCGTTCTCGCGACGCTGCTGGTGGCGGACATCGTGGACTCCACCGCCACGGCGGAACGCATCGGTGCGACGGCCTGGAGCGAGCTGCTGGCGGACTTCCAATTTCGGACGCGACAGATCATCGAGCAATACCGCGGCCGAATCGTCGACTTTGCGGGTGACGGAGTGCTGGCAAGCTTCGACGGTGCCGCGCGCGCGGTGCGATGCGCAGCGGCATTGGGCGACATGGCGGCCGAGTTGGGCCTGGCGGTGCGCGCAGCCGTCCATGCGGGGGAGGTCGAGGTTGTCGAGGACACGATCCGGGGCGTTGCGATTCACGAGGCGTCCCGGATGCTCGGCCTGGCGCAGCCCGGCGAGATCCTCGTCTCCGAGGCGATCACCGTCCTGGCGCGTGACGCCGGCGTGGCCTTCGAGGATCGAGGGACGCACGAATTGAAAGGGCTTCAAGGCGCTCGGCGCCTCTTCGCAGCACGTGCCTGACGGCGCGCCTCGGGCGCCAGGGCAAGCACGAATGCCTTGCCATGCGCCACGACGCGGCTATCCTGCGTGACGGTGGGTTCCGCTGCCGACCATCACGAGTGAATGTGTGAGTGGAGGGTCGCCCGAGATGGACTGGCATCCGTGGATCGTGTACGCCCATGTGCTGGGCGCCTTTGCCTTCGCCGCTGGGCATGGCGTGGCGGCCACCATGGCCTTCCGCCTGCGTTCCGAGCGCGACCCGGCCCGAATCGCGGCGATCCTCGACTACTCGCTGTGGCAGCTGTCTCCGCGCAGCCTGATGTCGATCGGCTTCATCGTCCTCTTCCTGTCGGGCATCGCAGCCGGCTTCACCGGCGGATACTGGGGCCGGCTGTGGATCTGGGTGGCGATCGGCCTGCTGGTGGTGATCACCGGGCTCATGACCCCGGTGGCCGCCGGCCACTACAACCGGATCCGGTCCGCCATCGGCCAGAAGCTGCAAGGGGACAAGACCGATGCGCCGCCTCCGGCGCCGCTGCCGCCCGATCAGCTCGAGGCGCTGCTCATGGCCTCGACGCCGTGGATCCTGGTGGCAATTGGCGGCGTCGGCTTCGCGGCCATCCTGCTGCTGATGATGTTGAAGCCCTTCTAGGCGATGGCCGCGAGGGCATGCGGTCCCCTACGTGCCTGACCGTACCCGGCTCGCGGCCGCGGCCCGGCTGCCGACGCCGAGCTTGAGGTAGACGTTCTCGAGGTGCTTCTTCACGGTTCCGGGAGTCACCCACAGCTCGGTGGCGATCTGGGCATTCGTCTTGCCGGAAGCGACCAGCGCGACGATCTCTCGCTCCCGCGCCGTGAGCTCCGGACCCTGGTCAGGAGACCGCCCCGCGGCCACGGATGGCGTCAGCAGGGCCTGCCGCAGGGCGGCGCGCGCCTCCCGGGCGCGAAGGTGCGGGCGGAGCATCTCCATGATGGCGCGGTCGCGCTCAGAGAAGTCCGATTCGTCCCGTTCCCGTAGCAGCACGACCGACCGATAGCCGTCCCTGCCGGCGCCCAGGCCCAGGTCCAGGACGTACTCGATGGCTCCGGGCGCGAAGTATTCGCGGTAGACCGGCTGCTCATGGAAGCGCGTCTTGCCGATGATGTCGGACATGCGGATGGTGCTCAGATCGCCGGTTCGAGCCCGGTAGTCAGCGATCGCGCACGGCCCGACGTGCCAGTACAGATCCTCATCGGCGACGTCGTCATAGTCGTCCGCCGCGACATCGTCGGAGACGATGGTGACGTACCGGCGTGACCGCAGATCGACCTCCTGGTAGGTGGCCACCGCGCTCGGGATCAACCGGCGCAGGCGCTCGAGAAGTCCTGGCGGGTACGGCTCCCGGTCGTCGAGCTCATCGACCTCGGCCAGAAACTCGAGCACCGCCTGGATGTCAGCACGCATGAGCTGCATGAGGCCGCGACCATACGCCCGCGCGATCCGGACGTAAATACGCCGATCGGCGAATGGGCAGGTCGCGGCGCGCAATCGATGCTCGCCCGAGACGAGGGGACGCGCTGGTTGCGTGTCGGAACGTGGAGGGCAAGGACATGCGCATCATCGGTAGGCTGATCGGCGGCGCCACCGGCGCCGTGGTGGCGTTGGCGGTGGGGAGCGTCGCCGCTGGGATGAGCTTTGGACCGTGGTCGGCGGCAGCGCCTGCTGAGTCGATCTCGGGCACCAGTGGCAGCCTCAACACTGCGGCTCTCGAGGGCTGCCCGTTCGTCGCCCAGCGAGGCGACGTGCTGTACTTCGCTTCGAACCGCGCCGGCGGCATGGGCGGGCTCGACATCTGGTACGCGGTGCGGAACGAGAGCGGTGGCTGGGGCGACCCGCTCAACTTCACCGCGGTCAACAGCCCGGACAACGAGCTGTGCCCGATGGCCCACCGCAACGGCAAGACGTTCCTGTTCGTGAGCAACCGCGCCGGTGGCTGTGGTGGAGACGACCTCTACATGACGCGGCTCCACGCGACCCGCGGCTGGCCCGCGCCGGTGAACCTGGGTTGCACGGTCAACAGTGCAGGCAACGAGGCCAGCCCGTCGCTGCTCGAGACCGAGCTCTATTTCTCGAGCACCCGCGCCGGGGGCGGCGACATCTACGTCAGCCCCTTCGACGGGGTCGCGTTCGGGACGCCCAGCCTGGCGCTCGGCCTGAACAGCGCGCAGGACGACTTCCGGCCGAACCTGCGCCGCGATGGGCTCGAGATCGTCTTCGACTCCAATCGCTCCGGCGGCCTCGGCGGCCTCGACATCTGGACGTCGACGCGCGCCAGCACAGCCGATCCATGGTCGGCTCCAACCAACCTCGGGAGCGACATCAACAGCAGCGCCAATGACCTGCGGGCCTCGCTGTCGTGGGACGCGACGACGCTGTATTTCGGCTCGTTCCGGGCAGGGGAGGGATCACAGGACCTGTACGTCACGACGCGCTAACGCGTCGGCCGACATGCGGATCAGATGAAGGAGGAACCGACAATGCAACGACGCCGCACCCTTGGCGCGCTGGGTGGCGCGTCGCTCGTGACGGTCATGCTGGCCTCTCCGGTCGCAGCGCACCACACCTACGGCGTGCTGGACTGCGGGTCAGCCGGAACGTACGAGGTCGAGGCCGCGAGCATCGAGCCGCTGCCCAGGTTCGAATCCCCGGTTCCGTGGTCGGGCCTCTTCCTCCTGGAGGACACGAACCGCGTGTTTCGCGCGTTCTCGATCGAGACGCCACGCTGGTCGATCGTCCTCGAAGCGGCGAACCGGAATCCACTGGCCACGGTGGAATGCACGCTGACGTCGAGCGGCATCAACTTCGAGGAGCCCTGGAATCTCGAGGGTTTCCTCACCCCCTGAGCACCTACCCGAGAACGGCGATGGGCGCTCGCGAATCGCCGGGCGCCCTTCCCG
>DASSPJ010000010.1:0-19647 GCA_035699665.1 Candidatus Limnocylindria bacterium | reverse complement strand
CGCGTCGAACAATACGCCGCCGCCAGGACGATCGATCGGCGAGATTTGAACGGTCTGCGCCGCCCGCGCGCCATGGGTGTAGCCAGTGCGCCAGAGGAAGGATCGAGCAGCATGACGACACGGGTGGCCGCGACCCTCTCGGTACTTGCGCTTCTGATGTCATCGGCCTGCGGGAGCCGCGATGGCGCATCCCCTGCCTCGGTTGCGGCCGGACCAACCGCCACCCTGGCCTCGGATGCGACCGGGCAGATCGCGTTCATGCGCGGCGATCCTTCCGAAGGGGTGCTCGCTGGCGAGGGCGTCACCTACACCGTGAATGCCGACGGGAGCAACCTGCAGCAGCTGTTCTCCGCCGGCCCCTCGGCCGGCCCTCTCTGGTCACCGGACGGCGCGGAGATCCACATCTTCTGCTGCGGTGACGGCATGGCAGCCCATTTCGTCGATCCCCAGACCGGCGAGCTTCGCACCCTCCCTCCGCCCGACCCGACCCTGGAGGCCTACTGCGGCGGTGCGTGGTCCCCCGACGGTGAGCGTCTCACCTGCGAGGCCTTCGGCGTGGACGATCCGAGCCGCAATGGCATCTACACCATCCGCGCCTCCGACGGAGGCGGCATCTCGCGGATCACGTCCAACCCCGGAGGCGAGGACATCCCCGGCGACTACGCTCCCGACGGGGATCGGCTGGTGTTCGTCCGCTCCACTGAGGACGGCGAGGTAGGTGTCTTCGTAGCCGACGTCGACGGCGGTCATAGCCGCGAGATCTCGCCGCCCGACGTCATGGTGGACGAGATCTTCGGGGGGAGCTGGTCGCCGACCGGTGACACGATCCTCTTCGTCGCTCGCGAGAGCGAGGACCACCACAAGGCGATCTGGATCGTGCATGCTGACGGCAGCTCGCCGACGCGACTGTCCATCGCCGATGGATGTGGCGGACCCCTCGCCGATCCGGCGTCGTTCGGCTGCTACTGGCCCGACTGGTCGCCCGACGGGACGCGGATCGTCTTCACGCGCTCCGCCCCGGACGGCAGCCAAGAGAACCTGTGGGTCGTGAACGCGGACGGAAGCGGCCTCACCCAGCTCACCGATGGCGGAACCGACGACCAGGCCGACTGGGGGCCCGCCCCGCCCGGCTGAGCCCAGCCTGGACGCCCTTCGGCGCGCGAACTCGTTGGCGTCCCCGGCAAGTGCTTGGGACGTACGAGCAAACATACCCATCGCGGGAAGGCTGGAGGCTGACTCGGAATCGCGATCGGCCTGATCGACGCAGGGCCAAGCACGTGAGGGCGGTCGCCGGCTCTTCTGCGAGAACGAGTGAAGGCCTTCAGCCGTCGGCCGGTGGAATGTTGGCGTTGAAACGCAGGCGGTTGGCTGGATCGAGTCGACGCTTGAGCTGACGCAGCCGGTCCCAGGTCGCTGACGGGAAGGCTGCAGCTACCCGCGCAGCCGTCTGATCGAGCTCGGGATAATTGAGGTAACCACCGCCCCGAAGCGAGAGAGGCGCCACTGAGTCGGCCATGCGGCGCGCCCAGGCGATCTCCCGCTCGTCGGCCTCCGCGTCATTCCAGATGGCGAGCGCCGTAACGTTGGCAACGGCGGCGCGTCCGCCGAATGCCGCGGAGGCCTCTGGAATGCGGTGGGCCACGCCGTGGATGAGCTCCACGAGGCAGAACGATGATTCGCCTGCATCGGCGGCCGCCGCAATCAGCGCATCCGCCAGGCTCTCATCCAGCTTGCCGACGAGATGGCCCTTCCAGTACTGGCGAAGGCCGAACGGGATCGGCTCATATTGAGCCTGCTGCTGCAGCCAGCCCATTGCCTTGACGTCCGTCTCGAACAGAGCGGGGTGGTCGGTAAGGGCGCGAACGGCGGCGGCCCCGGCGTCCGGGTCACCGCGCCAGGCGAAGTTGACCGAGATCCCCGGCGCGCCGTCCTCTCCGCGCCACGCAACGATCGCCATGACGAGCTCGTCAGGTGCCGTCGCTTCGATCTCCAACGCGCGCATGATCACGTCGCGGAGACCGGCACCTCGAAAGCGGAGCGCTCCCCCGAACATGCGCGGCACGGGCGTCAGGGCGTATCGCAGATGGGTAACGATCCCAAAGTTGCCGCCACCTCCGCGAAGGCCCCACAGGAGTTCCGGCTCGCGCTGGTCGTCGATGTCGATGACGTCGCCGTCGACTGTTACCAGCCTGGCCCCGATGAGGGCGTCGCATGCGAATCCCTGTGAGGCCAGGATCCAGCTGATGCCGCCAGTCAGCGTGAGGCCGCCGATGCCGGTGTCGATGAACGTGCCCGAAGGAGCCGCGAGCGTGTACGCGGCAGTCGCCGCGTCCAGATCCATCAGCCGGGATCCAGCGAGCGCCTCCGCCGTGCATGCGACAGGATCGACGACGGCGCCACGCCAACGCGAGAGGTCGACGAGGAGCGCGTCGTTCGGCGACGAATGTCCGGCCACGCTGTGGCCACCTCCGCGGACGCCAATGGGGAGGTCGACTTCCCCGGCCCACCTGACGGCCGCCACGATGTCGGGCACGTCTGCGGGGCGGAAAATATAGGCGGGCTGGCCGGTCGCCATTGCGTTGTACGCCGCGCGGGCTGCCTCGTACCCGCCATCCCGCGGCGCCAACACCTCTCCCCGCGTGCGCGCCCGCAGATCACCCGCGATGTCCACACCGACCTCCGGTCCCCGCACTGATGTGGCGCGGAGGATAACTCACGCTCTGGCGCCAGGGGCGGTCTGGCGGCATCGGGGTCGTCCTACGGGCGACCCCCGTCCGTCGCACCTTCATCGAGTTGCATGACCGGCAGATCGACAGCCCGAGGACCTGCGCTGCCGCCTCCGCGGTCAACTCATCGACCAACACATGGTTGAGGACGTACATGCGCTGCTGATCAAGAACGAGCGGCGCCTGCCCCGCCACCCCGCGTGGAGCCGCGCGCCGTGGTCCGAAGACTGCGCGATTTCAGCGCGCTTTGAGCATCTCGATCCGAGGCGCAACGCGCCGAGATGATCCGCTCGATCCATGCACGCGTGGAAGTGGAGGGTCCAAGGTTCGTGGCCGCGCATGACGCCGGCCGCCGGCGAACTTGGGCTCACGGTGGCGCTGCCCGAAAGTTTGTTATGGCGTCCCCGGCAGGATTCGAACCTGCGACCGGCCGCTTAGAAGGCGGCTGCTCTGGTCCACTGAGCTACGGGGACCCGCGGTGACGGTACCAAGCCGGCCCGCGCCGCGCCAGCGCCAGGGGCGCCTCGTCACCCCCGCGCAACGAACCAGGGTCCCAGCGCGCCATGTGCCGTCCGCAGCCGGCAAGCCGCAGCTCTGAGCCGCTGACTCTGCCACTCGGGGGCAACCAGACGCGGACCGAACACACCGTTCGTTACCTGGCGCATCTCCCCTCGTAAGGGCGATGAACCGCGGGACCGTTGGTCACCTGGCGGATCTCCCCTCGTCGGGGCGCGGGGCCAGGCGCAGCGTGGTCCGCAGGGTGCGCGGCACCAGCATGGCGGCGGTCGACGCCCGAGCGCGCCTGCCGTACTTGGCGCGCAGTGCCGCGCTGACCGCCTCAATGCTCGCCGGGTCGGCCGCGGCTTCCGCGCGGACCAGGTGCCGCGTTCCGTCGACGACCAGCGCCGCCATCGGCTCGGCGACGATCTCGCGGTACCAGCGCCCGGCCACGCCGCGCACCGATCGCACGTACGGCTCCTCGCCCACCACCACGATCCAGATGATGGTGCGATGCAGCTGGCCGCTCGCCGAGCGCGTCTCGATCTCCACCTCCCCGACCTCGTCGAGGCGGGCCAGCAGCTCGGGCGCGAATCGGTCCATGCCGCAGACGATAGCCCGTTCACCTGAGCGCCATCAGCCCGGCCGCCGGCGGTGCACCAGCAGCCCGGCCGCCCCCATGAGCCCCAGCGCGGCCACTGCCAGCGCCGCCGACTCACGCACGACCACGTCGGGGTACCGATGCGACGGCGTCCCGTACCCCACCTCCTCGGGCAGCGACGCCGGGTCGGGCTCGGCACTGCCAGCCCGCACATGGGCGGCCTCCTCCAGGGCCCGGGCCTCGCGCTCGCTGATCCACGCCCCGTCGGGCGCCCGGTACACCGAGTACCGCCATCGCGCTCCCAGGCGCTCGTCGCCCTGCACCACCGCGGGCAGCGGCTCGGCCGGCATCCAGAGCGGGGCCAGCAGGTCCAGCCCCACCGACGCGGCGACCGAGAGACCGATCCCCACCAGCAGCGCCGGAAGCAGCCGGCCGATGAGCGCGCCGATCAGCAGACCCATGCCCAGGGCCAGCCCGGTCCGCGTCACCAGCGGGACGCCGTGCGCGCCGAACTCGAGGAGGCCCAGGTCCGAGTTGGCCCACCGGGCGCGCAGCATCTGGTCCACCGCGACCGCCGGCAGGCTCACCAGCAGCAGCGCGACGACCGCCACCGGCGCCGCCCGCCAGGCCAGCCACCGCAGGCGCGAGCCGGCCAGCGCCCAGGAGAGATGCGCGGTGCGGTGCTCCACCTCGCGCGCCACCATCGGGACGCCCAGCACCAGGCCGATGCCGAACGGCAGCACCGTGGCGAGCATGGTCAGCAGGCTCACCGCGGAGCCGTGGCTGTCCTGGAACCGATACGGAGACGTGCATGCCACCGCGTCGGCCGCTGCCGGATCGCATGCCGCCAGCACCGAGCGCATGTCGACCGCCAGCAACCCGGCGGCGGCGGCCAGCCCGGCGCAGGCGGCGGCGACGAACGCCAGCTCCCATCGCTGGAGCCGCCACGCGACGCGCAGCCAGCCGGCCATCAGTCCGGACCGCGCCGTGAGATCGCCCACCGCGCCAGGCCGCCGAAGCCCGCCACGCCGGCCAGCGCGACCAGCGCCTCGACGGCGGCGTACGGACCGTGCATCGCCGGCGGCACGGCGGTCATCACCATGGTCATGGTCGCGTAGGCCGCGTCGCAGCTGGCCGGCGAGTCGCATTGCGGCTCTCGCACGACCCACCTCCCCGCGGTGTCGCGCTCGGCCATCTCGAACGTGAGCGCCCGAACGAATCCCCGGCCGTCGATCTCGCCCTGCGGCACCATGACGGCGTTGGCCCGCAGCCACGGGTCGGTGGCCACGCCGATGACCGCCACCAGCCCGACCATGAGCGGGAGCCCGACCAGCAGGCCCGGGAGCTCGCGCCGCAGGGCGGCGCCCAGTCCGATCCCCACCGCCAGCGCCAGCACGAAGCGGAAGGCCACGTTGGGCCCGGTCATCGCGAGCTGATAGGCCTGCGACGGGCCAGAGTGCTCTATCAGCCGTGCCGTTGCGACGCTCAGCACCAGACACGGCAGACCGACCATGAGCACGACGGGCCAGGCGCGACCGAGCAGCCATCGGTCCCGTCGCGGCTCGAGCGTCCAGGCCAGGTGCCCCGTTCGCATCCCGATCTCGCGCCCCACGATGCCCACCCCCAGCGCCAGGCCCGAGACGATGGGCACGATCAGCGTGAACGCCAGCAGCGTCATCCACGCGTCGCTCCCGACGAGCGTGGTCATGGGCGTGACCAGCGCGCCGACGGTCAGGACGCAGAGCGCGCCGATCGACAGCCCCAGCTCCCATCGCTGGAGGCGCCACGCGACGCGCAGCCAGCCGAGCATCGGCCTACACCGGGCGCCGGCGGCGCACCACCAGCGCGGAGAGCCCCAACGCCGCGAGGCCCGCCGCCCCCGCCATCGCGGCTTCGCGCGCGATCACCTCCGGGTAGCGCGAACCGGGGATGACGAAGGCGATATCGGTACCGGCAACTCGACCGGCCGTCATGTCGGCCTCCGAGGCATATCCCCGACCCTGCTCGTCGATGTACTCGATCGCAACCCCTCGCGCCTGTGCCTCCGACCAGGTGTGGACCGCGCCGTCCGGCGTCCGGATCCCCGACGCGAGGTACATCGAGCCGGGCTCGAGGATCTGGGTCGCCTGGTCCCAGATCAGGGCCTCCCCGGACAGCCATCGGTCGTGGAGCAGGCTCAGCCCGGTGAAGGCCAGACCGATGACCACGGCGGAGGCCAGGATGGCGGGCAGTACGCGACCGATCGCCGCGCCGACCAGCAGCCCGATCCCGAGCGCGCCCATCCCACGGGCGACGATGAGCCAACCGCGGCGCCCCGCCCACTGAAAGTCGTGCCCCAGGTCGCGGTCCGGCAGGAGGGCGGCAGCCAGCATCTCGCTCGTCACCGCCAGGACGCCGAGCAGGACGGCGACCACGACCGCCGCGAACGCGATCCGGCGCAGCAGCCACCCGACCCGCGAGCGGGACAGCGTCCACGCCAGCTGCGCGGTGCCGCCCTCGATCTCGCGCGCCACGAGCGGTGCGCCCAGCACCACCCCCATCCCGAACGGCGCGGCGAACGAGAAGGCGAGGAGCTGGTCGGCCCAGCCCTGCATCCCGTAGTACTCCTCGACCACCGCCGCGCACGCCGCCGACGGCCCCGCATCCCCGGTTGGGATGCAGGTGGGGTTGGCGGCGATCATGGCGGTCAGCGCGCTGGCGAACCAGACCATGACGCCCGCCACGATCGCCGTGCCCACCGCGACCAGGATCAGCTCCCAGCGCTGCTGGCGAAACGAGAGGCGGGCCCAGGTCAGCGCGCCGGTCACGCCGCCGCTCCGACGGACGGCCGCGCCGACGCGAGGTAGCCGAGAACCACCTCCTCGAGGGTTGCGGCCCGCTCACCGGACCCGGCGATCAGGGAATTCGGAGTTCCGTCGGCAGCGGCGAACGTCGAGACGGCACCGGCGACCATCCCGGGGCTGATGTGGTGGCGCGCGAGGGCCACCGCGACCGTCTCGTGCAGCAGCACCCGCCCCACCCCCAGCACGACGAGCCGGTCGCACGCCTGCTCGACGTCGGTGACGATGTGCGACGAGAGGAGCACGGTCGTGCCGTCGCTGCGCACCGCGTCGGACACGACGTGCAGGAACTCGCGGCGTGCCAGCGGGTCGAGCGAGGCGAGCGGCTCGTCGAGCAGCAGGATCGGGGCGCGCGTGCCGAGCGCCAGGGCCAGCGCGACCTGTGCCTGCTGCCCGCCGGACAGGCTGCGCGCCCCGGCAGCGCGCGGGATGCCCAGCTGGTCGAGCCGCGCCCGAGCCGCGACCCGGTCGAAGCCGCGCCGCAGCTGCACGGCGAGATCGAGGTGATCCTCGACCGACAGCCCGTCGTACAGGGCCGGCGACTGCGGCACGTAGCCCAGGTGCTCGAGTGCCCGCGAGCGCTGCCGCCACGGATCGAGGCCCAGCACCGCCGCCGAGCCGCGGGTCGCCTTCTCGAAGCCGACCCAGGTCTTGATGAGGGTCGACTTGCCGGCCGCGTTGGGCCCGACCAGGGCGGTCACCCCGCCGGGCGGGATGGCGAGGTCGATGCCCGCCAGAGCCCACACACCGCCCCGGTAGCGCTTGGCGAGTCCTCGGGCCTCCAGGACGGGTGCGCCATCGGTCATCACAGGTCCGCCACGAGGAGCGAGAGGAGGTAGACGACTGCCGCCAGCCCGACGAAGGGGAGGGCGACCGCGGAGGCGCGAAGGGTCTGCATCGGTCCGACCTCGGTGGTGGTTGATGGACCGATGGTCGGCGTGCGGGCGGGCGAGCACCATCGGTCACCTCCCGCAGCGCGATTGCGGGTTTCTCCCCATACCGATCTGCCGAGCCCCCTGTTACCGTCCGGGCATGTCGCTGTCGCGCCACGCGCTGCTCGCCGCCCTGATCGCGTTGGGGGCCCTGGTCTCGGGGCTGGTCGTATGGACCAACGGGGCAGTCGACCTCGGTCTGCGCCTCGGCCAGGTCGATGGCGTGGTGCGCGTCGTGGACGTCACACCGGACGGCGTGGCGGCGCGCAGCTATGTGCAGCCCGGAGAGCTGGTGCTCGAGATCGTGACCATCGACGGGCGCCGCATCGAGGGCGGACCGCAGCGCCGCCTGGTCACCGAGGGCGCCTACGGCCCCGCGACGCAGACCGTCCGGCTTCCCGGCGAGCCGGTCGACGAACCGTGGATCGGGAGCCTGCGGCTCGCCTGGGAGGAGGACATCGACGGCTCCGCCGTGCTCTACGAGAGCAACGCGCTCGATCGCGCCGAAGGGCTCGCCCGGCTCGACGGCAGCATCTGGCTGGTGGGCCTGGGGCTGGTCCTGGCGGCGGGTGTGTGGATCGCGCTGCGCCTGGGCCTGGCCGGGGACGTCGGCCGCCGGGAGGCGCCCGTGCTGGCGGCCGTGACGGCCACGCCGTTCGCCATGATGCCGGTCGTCTACGCCGGCACGGTGGGCGGGATCGCCGCGGGCTACCTCGTGCCGGCCGCCGGCGCGCTGGTGGCTGCGTCGGCCCTGGCGCGGCACATCCCCGAGCGGCCGTGGCAGCGCGCCGGCCTCATCGCCGCCGTCGTCGTCACCGCGCTCACGGTGATCGCGGTGGTCCGCTTCCTGTCGTCAGCCTGGCTGTCGGACGACCGGTTCCAGGTCCTGGCCCTCACCGCCGGCATCGCGCTGGTGCCGGCCATCATCGGCGGGTTGATGGCCGATGGCTTCCGCCGTCGCGCGGCGTTCCTGTCCATTGGACTGCTCCCCGGGGCCGCGGTCACGGTGCTCGGGCCCAGCGACGTCAACCTCCTGCCCTTCTGGCTGGTGGTCGGCCTGCTGGCGTGGCAGCTCCTGCCTGTGCGGCGCATCGCCGAGTCGGTGACCGGCGCCGCCCAGTGGGCCACCTCCGCCCCGGCCGGCGGGGCCGTGCTGCCGGCGCCGGACCCACACATGACCGCGCGGCGCGACATGGTGGCCTACGCGGTCGGCGGCCTGGCGGTGGTCATGTCGGCCGCCGAGTCGAGCAGCTGGGCGCTGATCATCGGGCTGGCGGTTGGCGCCGGCGCCGCGTACGCGCTGCGCCGCGGGCTGCTGGGCTCGGTATGGACCGATGCGGCCGTCCCCATCGGTGTTGCGCTGGCCATCCCGATCGCCATCAACGGGTTCGTGTATTTCGGCGACCGCAGCGATCGCGTCGTCATCCTCGCCCTGGGCGCGCTCATCGTGGCCCACCTGATCGCCTGGCACCACCCCGACCCCGGCTGGCGGGGGCGGCACTTCGGCGCCGCCGCGGTGATCGCCGGGTTCGCCATCTACCAGGCCGGCCGGGAGTGGGGCGTCGGTGCCCTGCCCGTGGTCGCCCTGATCCCGCTGATCCCGGCGGTCTCGCTCGCCTTCGGGACGCAGCTGTCCGGAGCGCTGGCGATGACCGGCCGCCTGGAGACGCTGGTGGTGGGGCTCACGCCGGCGGTCGCGATCCTGGCCGCGACCGGAGGCGAGATGATCCTGGTCGTCCTCGTCTGGCTCGGGATGGTGCTGGTCTGGCGCCGCTTCACCCTGGCGCCCCTGCTCGGCTTCGCGCAGCGGACCCAGCAGCAGCTCGACCTGGCGGTGGCCGCCGCCGAGCAGGAGCGGGCTCGACTGGCCGCCGACCTCCACGACGACGCTCTCCAGGAGCTCACCGGGCTGGTACGCCGCCTCGACGAGGCCGGCGATGCCGAGGGCGCCGAGATGGCGCGCCACGTCGCCGAACGGCTGCGCGGCATCACCTCCGACCTGCGCCTGCCGCTGCTCGACGACCTGGGGGCGGGGGCCGCGCTCGAGTGGCTGGTCGCCCGGGTGCGGCCCATGGCCGGTGGCGAGGTGCGTCTCGAACGGGTCGATCCCTCGCGACCGCCGAGCGCGGTCGAGCTGGCGGTCTTCCGCGTGGCCCAGGAGGCCCTGGCCAATGCCGTCAAGCACGGCAAGGCACCGATCACGGTCCGCTACCACGTCGACGAGGCGGGCCACGTCTCGCTCACCGTCGACGACGCGGGCCCGGGGATCGACCCGAAGGCGGCCGAGGCCGCCCTGGCCGAGGGCCACCTGGGCGTGGCCAACATGCAGCAGCGCGCCGAGCAGATCGGGGCGCTCCTCAACATCCGGGCCTGGCCGAGCGGCGGCACCCACGTCGGCCTCGAGTGGCGGCCCCAGTGAGCGAGGGCCCGCCCACCACCATCCGGGTGGCGATCGTCGACGACCATCCGGTCGTGCGGGCGGGCACCGCGGCGATCATCGATCGCGCCGAGGCGATGGAGCTGGTGGGCACCGCCGGCGACCTCGAGGAGGCGGTGCCGTTCCTCGACGCGGCGGCGGTCGACGTGCTGCTGCTCGACCTGCGCCTGGGCACCGACTTCGGCCTGCGTGCCCTCCAGGCGAAGGCCGGCGACGCGCCGCTCCCCGCCGTCGTGGTGGTGACCTCCTACGACTACCCCCAGTACGTCGACGCGGCCCTGAGGCTGGGGGCGAGCGGCTACGTGCTCAAGACCGCCCCGATCGCCGAGCTCCTGGACGCGATCCGCTCCGCCGCCGCCGGTCGCCTGGCGTTCGGCGTCCGTCCCGGCACCGGCGGTCCCCCGCTCACCGCGCGGGAGCGCCAGGTCGTGGCGGCGGTGGTCGACGGGCTCTCCAACGACGAGATCGCCGCTCGGTTGCGGATGGCGCCCAAGACGGTCGAGTCGCACCTGCGACGCCTGTTCGAGCGCCACAGCGTCGCGTCTCGCACCGAGCTCGCCACGCGGGCACTGCGCGAGGGCTGGCTCGAGGTCCCGGCCGCCGGCGGGTGACGCGTGGCGCGCATCGGTATACTCCTCACCCATCCCGAGTCAGAGAACCCCGTCGCATGTCAGCCGACCGGCAGCGCCCGCGCATCAGCGTCGTCAACGACAACCCCGACTTCCTCGAGCTCATGTCGGAGATCCTGCGGGAAGAGTCCGGCTACGACGTCTCGCTGTTCAACGGCGAGGAGGGATTCCCGATCGCCGAGCTGCGCGCCTCACGGCCCGACCTGCTCATCATCGACCTGCTGCTCGGTGGCGCCTCCGGATGGGAGATCGTGACCCTCGCCCGCGCCGACGAGGTCCTCGCGCCGGTGCCGATCATCGTCTGCAGCGGCGACGTGCAGCAGCTCAAGGAGCGCGCCGAGGAGCTGGCCGCCATCGGCAACATCCACATCCTGTCCAAGCCGTTCGGCGTCGATGACCTGACCGGCCTGGTGGCCACCGTCCTCCAGCGCCAGCCCCAGGCGTCGGCGAGCGGCTAGACTCGGGACCGATGGCCGACGACCGCATCATCACCCGCACCCAGCTCCAGACGCCGCAGATCGAGTCGGACCGCGAGCTGCTGCGCGACGAGGACCTCCTCAACGAGGAGCACCTGCGTCGCATGGACCAGGTGCTGCTGCGGCGCAACCTGGACCACGCTCGGATCACCAGCCGCAAGCTGTCGCTCCAGCTCCAGCAGTACGTGCACCTCTACACCCCGGAGGCCAACGAGCTGCGCCGGCGCATCGAGGCCTACCTGGTCATGGAGCGCATGATCGAGCGCGAGATGGCGAGGCGCCACACCTACTGAGCCGCGCGCCGCGACGCTCGTCACGCGGACGACACCGAACCGATACCTCCGAGCAGGCATCCGGTCGCAACCACGACGCACGCGTCCCCGACCCTCCGCCCTGCCCGCGCATCCTGCGTCGGGCGGCACGCCGGATCGGCCGATGATCCGGCGCACTGGAGATCTCCGCACATGCGACGTCTCGCTGCTTCGCTCATCGCCGGCACCGCGCTGTCGACCGCCATCGCCGGTACGGCGCTGGCCGGCGGGCCACCGGCCGTGGGCTTCTACGTCGACGGCTCGCTGTACCGCACCGTCGGCACCCCGACCGACTTAAGCCACACCGGTGCGCCGGCGACCACCTACGACCGCATCTTCGCCCTTGGCGCGGGGCTGCGAAACGTGGCCGAGGCCAAGCCCGGCGACCGCGACTTCAATGGCGGCCGATGGATGGTCCTGCCGGTGACCTGGCACGTGGCGCCGTACCAGCTGACCTCCGCCGAGGCGGTCTGGGCGGCGCAGCTGGCTGGCGAACTGACCATCGCCACCAGCCCGGTCCGCCTCTTCGAGTGCCCGGTGATCCCGCTCCGCCAGTGAGCGCGCGGCGCGCACGCGGCCCCGGATTTGTGGATATCCGGGGCTGCGCGGCGGCGCGGCTGTGGACAACCTGAGCCGGCGGCGGCACCGCCAAGCCGTGGGTGCGATGCGGGTCGTCTGGCCGCCGCGCCCGCGGCGGCCATCGATCAGGCGGGCGGCTGCTCCCGCCGCGAGTCGGGCGGTGGGGGCAGCGTGTCGCGCACCCAGGCCGCGAGCCTGGGCATCTCCCCCAGGGCGAAGGTCACGCCGCGGGCGGCGAGGTGGTCGTAGCCCCAGCTGTTGAACTCGCGACGTGCCGCCACGAGGCACATGTCGTCGTAGATCTCGGGCCAATGGGCTTGCCGTCGCCGGTGGCAGTGACGGATGAACTCGGCCACCTCGGCCGGTGGATGGTCGCCTCGGGGCGACGCGTCGCGTGGGCGCTCGATGGGGGCGCCTGACCGCTCGGACATGTGCAGCGGCCCTCCCAGGGTGTCGGTCAATGGATGATTCCCGATAGCCGGTGATGATGTGGCGCCGTGACGATACGCGCCGGCGGTTGATGGTAGAGGCCCGATTCGGTGACCGGAAGGGGGTTCATCCACCAAGTTGTCCACATTCATGTCCACACGCCGCGGACCCGTGCTCAGGCGTCGAAGCGGTCCAACCTGAAGAGCCCGATGTCGTGGCGCGTCGCCCCATCGATGGCCAGGTCGGCGCAGATCTCGCCGATGACGCTGCAGAACTTGAAGCCGTGGCCCGAGCAGGCGGAGACGAGCGTCACCTGGGGCGCGTCGGGCAGCCGATCGACGATGAAGTGCTCGTCCGGCGCGTTGGTGAAGATGCAGGCCTTCAGCATCTCGGTGGGCCCCGCGGCGTCGGGCAGGTGGCGCTCCATGAAACCGCGCAACGCCTGCTCGTCGCGCGCGTTGGCCGATCGGTCCGAGTCGTCAGGGTCGATCGGCTCGCGGAAGTGGTGATACCAGCCGAGCTTCACGCCGTGGCCGTCGTGGGCCGGGAATCCGTACCAGCTGCCGCTCTCGACGTCGAGGATGAAGACCGGGAAGCGCTCGACGGAGAAAGCGGCCTGGTTCCGCATGGGCGTGAACCAGCCGAGCACCTGCCGTTCGGGGACTGCCAGCTCCCCGAGCCGCGGGACGAGCTGGCGCGCCCACGGCCCGGCGCAGATGACCAGCCGCTCCGCCTCGTACGCGGCGGTGGTCGTGGTGACGCCGGCGCCGCCGTCGGCGAGCGCCTCCCAGGCGGTGACCCGCTCCTCGAAGTGCAGCTCGGCCCCATGTGCGGTGGCCGCCTCGGCGTGGGCGCGGACCGCTGCCTCGGAGAGGAGGAAACCGCCGTCGGGCTGGAGGACGACGCGCGTGTCGGCGGCGAGATTGGCCCAGGTCGGATAGCGCCGCGCGATCTCTGGCGCGTCGAGCACCTCATGCTCGAGCCCGTGGAGCCGCGCCGCCTCCAGCGCCCCGGTGAACATCGGTCCGTCCTCCGGCCCGCCCTCGATCGAGCCGGTGGTGATCAGCAGCCGCTCCCCCGCCGCCCGCTCGAGCTCGTGCCACAGCTCGTAGCTGCGCCGCAGGAGCGGGACGTAGGACGGATCCTCGTGGTAGGCGAGGCGGATGATGCGGGTCAGGCCGTGCGACGAGCCGCGCTCGTGCCCCAGCTCGAACTGCTCGAGGCCCAGGACGCGCTGCCCGCGCCGCGCCAGGTGGAACGCCGCCGCGCTGCCCATGCCCCCGAGTCCGATGACGATCGCGTCGTACCGCTCGCTCATCCGCCGAGTCTACTCGGCGGATCGGTCGCTCAGGCGGTCGCAACCTCGACCGTGATCGGGACGGGACGCTCGAGAGCATCGCAGACCGGGCAGTGCTTGACCGCCCACCGCGCGATCTCGTCCAGCGTGGCGGCGTCGACGCCAGGCGCCGTGACTCGCACGGCGACGCGGCCGCTGAGCGGGCCGGCGGGGACCTCCTCGTCGATGCCCAGCAGGCCGCGGTCGTCCGACTCCGAGTCGACGGTCACCTCGACGGTCTCGAGCGTGATCCCCAGCATCGCCGCTCGCATTGCGACCAGTGTCGCCACGCAGCTCGATTCTGCGGCGCGCAGCAGCCAGCCCGGGGACGGGGCGCTGGCCGAACCGCCGACGGACCTGACCATGTCGGTGGTCAGGCTCTCTCCCGAGGGCCCCGTGACGCGAACGACGAGGCCGTCGACCAGCGTGGCGGTAGCGGCGCTGTCGGTCGACCGTGCCGCTTCCGGGTTCGCGGTCAGGTACTCCGATGCTGTCCTGATCGCGTCACCTATCGGTTCGTTGCCCATGTCACCTCCGGGCTCGCATCCGGCCGCCCCGTCGCGGCGATCCTACCCGGCTCGCGATCCATCGAGCGGCTCGATCCGTCGCTGGCACCACGAGCTAGGCCGGCTCGACGTTCCCCGCGGTGCCGTCGACCGTGACTCGCATGCCGGTTCGCAGGCGAGCCGTCGCGTCGCCACAGCCGACCACGGCCGGGATCCCGTACTCGCGGGCGATGATCGAGGCATGCGCCGCTGGGCTCCCGACATCGGTCACCACCGCGGCCGCTCGCGTGAAGAGGGGCGTCCAGGCCGGGGCGGTGAGCGAGGCGACGAGGATCTCGCCGGGCTCCAGCTCGTCGAACTGCTGCGGACCGCGAATCACGCGGACCACTCCGCTGGCGCGACCCGGCGCCGCCGGCGTGCCGGAGACGATAGCGGTCGCCGATGGGACGGCACCCAGCACCCCCGCCATGCCGTCGATCAGCTTCTTCAGCAGCGGGTGCACCCGCCCGACGAACAGGGGCGGCACGAGGCGAGCCTGCTCATCCCGGGTCGCGCGGCGGGCGGCCACGTCGACGGGCGATGCCTGGCCACCGTCGCTGAGCGCCGACAGCACCTCGTCACGGGTCAGGAAGAACACGTCATCGGGCTCGGTGATCACCCCAGCCGAAGCGAGTGCCTCGCCGATCCGCAGCACCGCGCGTCGCATGACCGGCCACGCGATCGTCAGCTCGGACACCTGCTCCTCACGCACCGGGACGAGGTGCTGTGCATCCGCCAGCACCTTCCGGAAGCTACGGAGACGGCGCGGGGACGACGCGAGCGTGGCGAAGGCCGCCTCCTCGGCGGCATGCCTTGCCTCGACCAGCGCCGCGTGATCGGCGGGCGGCCGGGTCGCCGACCTCCCGCGCGGGCCGGGCGCATGCCACCAGTCCAGCGAGGCCACGGCGTGTCGAGCCGGATCGGTTGGTGCCTCGAAGCCGGTGAGGAGCGGCAGGTGGCTGCCGCCGAGCGACGGTGCCAGGTGGCGACGGTAGAACTGCGCGAGGTTGACCTCCAGCTTGTATGCGGCACCGGCCAATGCCGTGACCCACATGAAGGATTCGCCGGCGAGGTCCGCCAGGTCATCGATCAGCGCCGGCAGCTCGGTCACCGGCATCTGCTCGACTCGTCCTTCGGCGTCATCCACCGCTGCGCGGAAGCGAGGCCGCAGCTCCGTTCGCCACTTGCGCTCGAGAAGTGGGACGGCGTGCCGCACCGTGGAGGGGTTGATCCCGGCGACCGTGCGTGGCGATCGGATGAGGTGCCACAGCATGTTCGGCAGGTTGCGGGCGAAGGCCTTCGGCGTGGCCCAGTTGATCGTGTAGAAGTACCAGCCGTTCACCACCACGTGGTATGGCCGCGGGATGCGCTGACCGATCTCCTGGAGGTAGCCGGCATGTGTCCGCTCCTCCATCGCGGTCAGCAGCCAGGACTCGAAGAGCGGCGTCACCGGCTCGGAGATCCATTCGCCGAATCGGAGCTGGCGGGTGTAGGCGCCGGGCGCGGGGGGTTCCCACGAGACGTCGGGCGGGAGGGCGGTCATCGGTCGAGCCTGGAGGATCCAGAGCCCGCCGTCGGCATCGATTGCCCACTCGATGTCCTGTGGGACGCCCATGACGGCCTCGATTCGGCGTGCCTCCTGGGCCACCTGCAGGGCCTGGTCTCGGTCGATGGCCTGCTCCGGCTGCCGCCGCGCCGCCGCGATGCCGTCAGCGACGACCCACTCGTCACCAACGCTCGCGCCGGACACGAGGCGCTCGCCGAGACCGCGCACCGCCGTGATGACACACGCGCGCCGATTCCCGCTGATCGGGTCGGCGGTGAGCGCCACGCCCGCGGCCGCCGGGCCGATCATGCGCTGGACGATCACCGCCATCTCGCCGTTGGCGGCGGGTCCGTACGCCGCTGCTTGGGCCCCCTGCGCGCTGGACAGCACCCTGTCCGCGGCGGCGGGCAGCCCGTCGGCCGACACGTCCAGGACCGTCTCATACATGCCGGCGAAGGAGCGCTCCGCACCGTCCTCCGCGACGCCGCTCGACCGAACGGCAAACGGGCCGTCGCCCAGATCCGCCGCGCCCGCGCGCAGCAGCGAGCCGCGCTCGTCCGCCGACAGTCCGCCGGCCGCAACGGTCATCACCAGTCCGTCGGGCACGCGCGCACCGGCGGCGATCAATTCCCCGAGCTGGGCAGCCTTGCCGCCCACCTCGGCAGCATCGGCGCTGCGCAGGTCTGCCAGGCGTCGGACGGCGGGTGCATTCATCGCTTCTTCCTCTCTTGGCAGGTGAAGATCGCCGCGCGCACGATCCAGTCGATCTCCTTGGCGATCTCGTCCGCCGATAGCCCCAGGTGATCTCGCCACATCCGGAGCGACGACGACGCGGTGATGACCACGAGGAGCCGAGTGACCCGGTCCCGGTCGGCCTTGCGCAGCTTCGGCTCGATCGAGTCCACGAAGCGTCCAATGCGCTGGTAGCGAGTCGGCATCGTCGCGTGCCGAACCTCGGCCGCGGCGGGGCTGGCCATCGTGGCGCGCGACACATCGTCGAGAGCGTCGAGGCGCTCGATGACCGCACGAATCATCGGTCGCAGCTCGTCCAGGGAGCGCGGATCGGCGATCGCGTCCAGGCCCGCCCGGCGCGCGGCGTGGGGGTAGACCGCGGCCAGGAGATCGGGCTTGGTGCGGAAGTGGCGGTAGATCGTCGGGACCGACACGCCAGCCTCCCTGGCCACCGCCGGGACCGACAGGCTGGCCAGGCCCTGGGCCATCACGCGCAGGGTGGCGTCCAGGATGCGAACTCGCGTCTCCTCGGCCTGAGACTCGCGCAGCGCGCTCCGATACTCGCGCGGCCGTGACGCGATACGATTCATATTGTGAATATATGAACCTTGTCAAGGGCCCAACGCGGTCGATCGGCTGACGATCTCGCGGGGGCGATGCTTGACGCCCTGGCGGATCCTGTGACCATGCCCGCAGGATGGCCACGCCGGTTCTGCTGTGAGGAGGACCTCGCGCTCATCGGCTACGACGGACGCGACGCGGCCAAGGATCTGGCCAGCCTCCATGCGCGCGGTCCGCGGCCGACCACGCAGGAACTCATCGATGTCATTCGCGCCGATGGCGTCGCCGGGGCGGTGGTGCTCGATGTTGGCGCTGGCATCGGCGCCGTCCATCTCGCGTTGCTGGAGGCCGGAGCGGGTCACGCCATCGATGTCGACGCCTCCCGCGAGTACCTCGCCGCAGCGCGCGAGGAAGCGCGGCGCCGGGGCCATGCCGAGCATGTCGACTATCGGCACGGCGACATCGTGGAGCTCGCACCTGACATCCCGCGTGCCGAAATCGTCACGCTCGACTCGGTCATCTGCTGCTACCCGTATCTGCCCGCGCTGCTGGCGGCCGCGGTGATGCCGGGGCCGCGGCTGGTGGGGCTGACCTATCCGCGCGACACGTGGTGGATGCGAGCCTTCATGTTGGCCTACAACGTGACGCACTCACTGGCGCGAAGCCCAGCCCGCTACTTCGCCCACCGACACCGGACCGTTCGCCGGCTGCTTGCCGAGGCCGGCTACGCGGAGATCCACGATGGCGGATCGCCGGCCTGGCGCGTGGCGGTCTACCGGGCGGCGAAGGCATCCAAGCCAGCTGAGCAACGGTACGGGCACGACACCCGCTCCGATGAGGGACCCATCGGCCTGGTGGACGAGACATGAGCGAGTGGCATGTGCGGGAATCGGGGGTGTCGGGCGCACCCGCCGTCGTGTTCCTCCACGGCGCAGGGCTCAGCGGCCTGATGTGGGCAGACCACATGGCGAGGCTTTCGGCGTTCCATTGTCTGGCCCCCGATTTCCCGGGTTGCGGGATGAGCAACCGGCTCACCTGGACGTCGAGCGCCGATGCCGCGGACTACATCGCCGACCTCATCACGCACCGCATTCCGGCCCGCAAGGCACACGTGGTCGGCATCTCGCTGGGCGGCGCGGTCGCGCACACCCTGCTGGCCCGCCGGGCCGATGTCATGGACCGGGTGATCATCGATGGTGCCGGCATCCTGCCGTGGTGGGGCAACGGGCCGTACCTGCTCTTCATCGCGGCGATCGCCCCGTTCCTCCATACCCAGGCGGTCATCAGCGCCCTGAGCCGGTCGGTGGGACGGATCCCAGAGCCCGTCCAGGCCGAGCTCAGGGTTGCCTCCCGCATCGCGTTCCTGAAGTCGTTGGCGGACGCGCGCGGAACGAGGGCGTCGCGGAGCGAGATTCTCGCTGCGTGCCCCACGCTGCTCGTGGCGGGCGAAAAGGAGACAGCCGTCCGGCGTAGCAATGCGGCGTTGGCAGCCGTGATGCCCCATGCGGTCGCCCGCCATGTCGCCGGGTTGGGCCACGGATGGCTGGGTACGAGGATGGACCTCCACATCGACATGGTCGAAGCGTGGCTTGCGAATGAAGAGTCCGCGGAGGGGCTCGTTCCCGAGGAATCATCGCCAGCCGCGGTGAGTGCCCTGCTCCGATCGCTCCGGGGCGCCGAGTGACGGATCCGAGCCATCCCAGCGCTCCCGCGCGCGATTCTCATGGCCTCTCGAAGAGCTCAACGAGCGATGCCATGTCACCGACCTGCTGATCGGACGGCGCGCGCTGCCCGTTCGCGATCTCGAGCGACACGATGTCCCCTGACGCCGGATGTGACGAGACCACGGCGAGGAAACGCGTGACCCCGAACGAAGCCGTGGCCCAATCGATGAGCGCGATCATCGACTCCGCAGCGTAGCCTCGGCCCCGGTGGGCGGGGTGGATTCGGCACCCCAACTCCATGCGACCACGCTCATCGGGGATTCCGTGAAAACCGACCGAACCGATCATCCGCCGGCCGCCGCGCGTCGCCGCCAGCACGATCACGCGCCCCAGACCAGGGAACCCATTGGCCTCGCCCCGTTGCTGGGCCACGTGCAGCTGGACGAGGTGGGTCGAATCGCTCATCAGCCAGCGACCAACCCGGGCACCGATCTCGGCCCCGGCTGTCGCCCCATCGCCCGCGACCATGGCATCGACGAACCGCGGCCGGAGCGGCACGAGCTCCAGGCGCTCCGTCCAGATCGTTTCGACCCGTGGCGTTGGGTGCATTGACGACTGCTCCCGGAAGTGGCTACCCGCCCGGCCTGCGCGAGGCTCCACGATGCGGGAAGGGCGCCCGGCGATTCGCGAGCGCCCATCGCCGTTCTCGGGTAGGTGCTCAGGGGGTGAGGAAACCCTCGAGATTCCAGGGCTCCTCGAAGTTGATGCCGCTCGACGTCAGCGTGCATTCCACCGTGGCCAGTGG
>DASSPJ010000009.1:0-2379 GCA_035699665.1 Candidatus Limnocylindria bacterium | reverse complement strand
GGGACGACGCTACGGGCGGAGCGGACCCTCGTTCATCGGGCGAACCCTGTACGTTTTCCGTCGGTCTCGGCCAGACGGGCCGCGAGCTCCGTGCGGTTGCGCACCTCGAGCTTGCGGAACAGGTTCACGAGATGCCGTTCGACGGTCTTCGGGGAGAGGAAGAGCGTCACAGCGACCTCGCGGTTCGTGACGCCGGCAGCGACGAGCCTCGCCACCTCTTCCTCCCTCGGGGTCAGGAGCGAACCGCCTCCCGCACGGCGCCAGGTGCGCACCCCGAGCGTGCGCAGCGTCCGGGCCGCCAGCTCCCGGATGGTGACCGCGCCGGACGCCGTGGCTGCCCGGAGCACGCGATCGAGCTCCGACACGGCCCTGCGATCACCGAGCGACGCGTACGCCCGTCCGAGATCGAGCCCGATCCAGAGAGCTCCCAGCCGGTACGGCGTCGCAGCCGCAGCTGACGCGGCAGCCGCGAGCGCATCGATCCGCTCGTCGATCGGCTCCAGCGCCAGCGCGCCCGCGTGCGCGACCATCACCCGGTCGAGCTCGTCGCCCGAGCCACCGATGCCCTCCCGGCGCTGCAACGCCCGGCGCGCGGCCGACCCGTCGCCGATGCGGGCGAGCGCCTCGGCCGCGATCTGGAGGAGCTCCCCGGTGCAGCGCGGGCACTCCACCCCCGTTGCACATGACTCCGCGGACGCCAGCTGGCTCCTGACCAGCTCCGCGGCAGTCTTGCCGTGCAGGCGCCCAGCCCACACGGCGCGGTCCGCGTGCAGCACGATCCGCTGATGCTCGTTCGCCTCACCGCCGAGCTCCCGGTCGAGGAGGGCCACGGCCGCAGCCGTCCGCCCGCGCTCGAACCAGATGCTCGCAGCGACGCGCGCAACGCGGTGGCGGGCTCGCGGCACATCCCCGACGCGCCGCGCGAGATCGAACGCCTCATCGACGATTCGCTCGGCGTCCTCGAGCTCGCCCATGACCATCAGTGACCGGCCCAACCAGAACCCGGCGTCGACGGTCGGTCGCGGCAGCACGGCGCGTCGCGCGTCTTCCCACACACGACGCAGATGCGTGACGGCCTCGCTGACCCTGCCGTTGAGGCGCAGCGCCACGGCGAGCGCGAGCTCCGCGTCGAGCTTCTCCTCGAGGCCCAGCCCGCTGGCCGCCAGCTCGCGCTCCTCGGCAGCCGTGAGCAGTGAGGACAGGTCCCCCTCCTGCATCGCTGCCTCGTATCGCAGTCGCAGTGCACCGAGGACGGCGCGACGAGTCAGACCGGCACGATCCGGATCGTCGCTAACCAGCTTCAGCCGGTGCGCCAGCGCCACGCAGCGAGCCGCGAGCTGCCGGCCCTCGGACCCACGGCCCTCGAGCCACAGCGCGATCGCCGCGTCCTGGGTCGACTGCTCCAGCGCCAGCACCTCATCGGTCCCGCCCAGGTCCAGACTGCGTTCGAGCAACGCGCGAGCCTCCTGCGCGCGACCCAGCGCGTAGGCCGCGCGCGAGGCGTCGAGTGCTGATCTGGCACGGAGGGCGGGCTGCTCCGCGCGCGCCGCGACCAGGGACCAACGGGCCAGTGCCGATTCGTGGCGCCCCAACTCGTGGTCGAGTGCGGCCACCGCGGCATGGAGCGCGATGGTCTCGGGAGACAGGGGCTCGGCCTCGTCGGCGATCGCCGCGAGCGCGTCCAGGGCCTCGGGACCGAGCAGCCGCCGCTCCGGCGCCGTGGCGATGCGGATCGCAAGCGGCACGGGCGGCAGACCAGCGGCGCGGCGATGGTCGAGTGCCGAAGCCAGCCGCGCCAGGTCGCCATGTGCATTGCTCTCCGCGTGCGCCGCCAATCGCGCGTGGATCGAGCGGCGCACGGGGTCGGGGACCTGCGCTGCCGCCCTGGCTCGGACGAGGTCGTGGATCGGCTGCGCCAGGCCGTCCCCGGTGGTCAGCAGGCCGCGCGCGCCCAGGAGCTCGATGGCCGCTCCGACGCGCTCCTGCGGGAGCTGCGCCACCTCGGACACCTCGGCCGGCGACAGGGGACGTCCCGCCAGCGCCAGAGTCCCGAGGACAAGGCTGGCTTCCGTGCCTGCGCCGCGCAGCCGCCGCGTCAGCACCTGGTCGAGGCCGCCCGGGCTGCGGCCGTACCGAGCCAGGCCCTCGAGCCAGAACGGGATTCCTCGCGCCTGCGAGCAGATCCTGGCCGCCGCGCGCTCGTCGAGGTTCGGGTCGAGGGCCCGGACCAGCGCCAGCGCGTCTGCCTCATCGAGCGGCCCCAGCGTGAGGACCCGGGTGGCATCCGTCGGCAGGCTGTCAAGGAGCGATTCCGCGTCCACGCCCGGTCGGGCCGCTGCGATGACGACGAGCGGCTGCTGGGCCTCGACGGCGCCGCGG
>DASSPJ010000008.1:0-7500 GCA_035699665.1 Candidatus Limnocylindria bacterium | reverse complement strand
GCAGTAGGCGACCTGCTCCTTCACCGCCACGAGCGCGGCGGCGAGCCCCCGCGCCTCGTCGGCCGGGGCGCGAAGCATGTGGTAGGTGAGGCGCTGCGCCGTCTTGGTCCCAACCCCGGGGAGCTTGCTGAACTCCTCGATGAGGCGCGCGACGGGCGCGATGAGGCCGGCCATCGATGTGAGGGGTGGGACGCGTCAGCGAATGGGGGGCGGGATCATCGGCCCGGGCATGCCGGGCAGGCCCATGCCGCCGGCCACGACGGCCATCCGGTCGCGCTCGAGCTCCTTGCTCCGCGCAATCGCATCATTGACGGCGGCCACCACGAGGTCCTGGAGCATCTCGACCTCGTCGGGATCCACGGCCCCCGGATCGATCTCGATGGACCGTATCTCCTGGGCGCCGGTGATGACGACGCGCACCGCGCCTCCGCCGGCCGTCGCCTCGAGGAGCGTGTCACGCAGCTCCTCCTGGGTCTTGGCCATCTGGGTCTGCATCTGCTGCGCCATCTTGGCGATCTGGGCGATGTTCACGTTGGTCGGTTCCTCTACGAACGGTGGGTCAGCGCACGTCCGGCACGTCGACGAGCTCGCCCCCGGTGATGCGGAGGACGCCCTCAAGCATGGCACGCCCGGTGGGGTCGTCGGGATCGCCGGCGACGGCCTGCTCGACGGTCAGCGCCTCGAGCTCGACGTTGGTGGCGACCGTCTCGATCGCCCAGCTCCCCCCGAGCACGGCCCCGAGCAGCTCCTCGATGGGGCCCGAGCGCGCGCTCACCTTCTGTCGCATGAACGAGCGCTCCTCGGGGAAGGCGAGCGTGAGGCGTGCCCCTTCGCGCGCCACGGGGCGGCATTCCTTGAGGAGCGCCTTGATCGCCGGGCTGGCGCGCTCGACGACCTCCGGCCAGCGTGCGCGCACGTCGTCGATCTCCGGACGCGGGCCGTTGGTTGGAGGCGCGGGTGCCGCCGCGGTGACCACCGGTTGCGCTGTCCGCCTGGCGCCGGCGGGCGGCGGGGCCGGTGGCGCGGATGCGCGGGCGGGTGGTCGAACCGCCGCGGCGGCGGCGGGCTCGGAGACCTGGACCGCGGCCGGCGGCGTGCCGGCGCCCTCGACGGCAAGGAGCTCGAGCAGCAGCCGTGCGCGGCCCTCGCGCGCCCCGACCCCGGCGGCCTCGGCCACGCCGCGCAGCACCGCCGCCAGGCGACGGGCGCGGGCCGGGTCGGCGGCCGAGGCGAGGAGCCGGGTGCGCGCCTCGCCCTCCGCCTGGACGGCGAGCTGGGCCATGTCGCGGCCGGCGGCGGCGGCGGCGTCGACCAGGTCGAGCGCGCTCGGGGCGTCGCCGGCCTCGTAGGCGTCCACCAGGGCGGCGACCGCCTCGTCATCGGCGAGTCCGACTGCCTCGCGGACACTGGCCTCGGTGACGTGGTCGCCGGCGAAGGCGAGCACCTGGTCGAGGAGCGACTCGGCGTCGCGCATGCCCCCGTCGGCGAGATGGGCCACCAGGGCGAGCGCGGCCGGATCGGCCTCGGCGCCCTCGGCGCTGGCGATGCGGGCCAGCTTGCCGGCGATCACATCGGTCCCGATGCGCCGGAAGTCGAAGCGCTGGGTGCGGCTGATGACGGTGGCCGGCACCTTGTGCGTATCGGTGGTGGCCAGGATGAAGACGACGTGGTCCGGTGGCTCCTCGACCAGCTTGAGCAGCGCGTTGAAGGCATGGGTGCTCAGCATGTGCACCTCGTCGATGATGTAGACCCGACGCCGCAGCTCGGAGGGCGCGGTGAGGGCCCGCATGACCAGGTCGCGGGCATCCTCGACCAGCCCGTGGCTGGCGGCGTCGATCTCGACGACGTCGAGGGCGCGCCCCTCGCGGATCGAGACGCAGGCCGGACACGCATCGCACGGCTCGCCGTCCTCGCCGCGCGCGGTGCAGTTGATCGCCTTGGCGAGGATCCGGGCGGTCGAGGTCTTGCCGGTGCCCCGCGGTCCCACGAACAGGTACGCGTGCGCGAGGCGGTCGGCGGCCACCGCGTGCCGCAGGGTGGTCACGATCGGCTCCTGGCCGAGCAGGTCGGCGAAGCGCTGCGAGCGGAAGCGGCGGTAGAGCGCGCGGTGAGCCGGATCGGGGGTCATGGGGGCGTCGGACGAGGTGGCCATCTGCTGCTCCCTACCCTACACCGATCGCCCGCCGGGCAGCCCGCACCGCGGCGGGCTCCCGATCAGGATGAAACGGTCGTGCACCCGGTGTCGATCGACGTCCCCCGCACACGCGCGCGGCATCCGGCTCCAGCCAGGTCGCCCCACGGCACCCGAGGGCGATCGCTTACCGCTGCTTCCTTCCGGACCTGACGGGGTTCGCGGACCTTCGCTGCGTGGGACCCGACTCTCAACGTCGGTCACCGCTCGTGGGAGGTGGAGGTCGAAGACCTCGACCGGGAATTCAGCCCCGCTGTAGCGGATTGCGGGTGCAGGGCACCGCTAGTTCCCCGCCTAGCACGACCGGCGGCGATGGTAGTCGCCGATCCCGGCATGGTCAAACGTCGTGGCTGGCGGGGCGGGTCCTCACGTTGCCAGATGCCCGTCCTGGCGACCGTAGGCACCACCGACCGCCCGCGGAGGCAAGCGCCTCGCCGTATCACGCTCAGCGTGCTCCACGGTCGCGGGCGGCGCCCGGCACTCATGCGCCTAAGGCCGCCACGACGAGCGCGTGATGCCAGGGGCGTATCGGCGCGGCGCCGGATGCGTGGCGGAGAGGGGGGGATTCGAACCCCCGACGGGTTGCCCCGAACCGCATTTCCAATGCGGCGCCATAGGCCTCTAGGCGACCTCTCCGCGGCGTCGGCGCGCTCGGGCGCGACACGATCGGTCGCGGCGCTGGGTGGAGGGAGTGGCGGAGAGGGTGGGATTCGAACCCACGGTGCTCATCGCACACCGCTTTTCGAGAGCGGCACCTTAAACCACTCGGACACCTCTCCGCGGGGGAGTCTACCAAAGGAGACCGATGCGGACGCGCGGGCGTCCCTAGGCGGTGGCGGTCTCGGCGAGGCGTCGCGCCTCGGACTCGCGGACGCCGCTGATCACCGACAGCTGGTGCGGCAGCGCCGCGTGGCGCGCGAGGTCGGTGGTGGAGCCGGCAGCACCGCGGCGCTCGTCAGGCACGGCGAAGACCAGGGCGCGGACCCGCGTCTCGAGCAGGGCCCCCACGCACATGGCGCACGGCTCGTGGGTGGTGAAGATGGTGACGTCGCTCAGCCGGCGGCCGAGCTTGCGGGCGGCGGCCTGGACGGTGAGCAGCACGGCGTGCGCGGTCGGGTCCTCGGAGAGCAGCATGCGATCGTGGTCGCGCGCGATCATCGCGTCGTCGAGGACGGCAACCGCCCCCACCGGGATCTCCCCCTCTTCCCCACCGCGTCGCGCCTCGGCGATCGCCTCGGCCATGAAGAGCTCGTAGTTCATCGGTCCTCGCGAGCGTGCACCACTGAAACCGTGGAGCCCGTCCGGAGTCTAGCAGAGCATCGGTACGGTTCCTGCACTATGATCAGTGCCGCGTGCGACTCCGCCCCGCGGCGTCGAACCGGAGAGGGGACCCACTGAGTAGGTACTGCATGACACGTCGTCTCCGCCGTGGACCGGCGTTGGGGATGCTGGCGCTGGTCGCCGCCTTCTGGCTGGCCCTCGTCGCTCCCATCCCGACCACCGGCAACGCCGAGCTGGACCGCGTCCGCACCGAGGTCGAGCAGCGCTTCCCGGGCTGGCGCATCACGCGCGCCACCGCCTCGTGGGAGAACGCGTTCACCGTCGTCGCGTCGTGCGCCGGGCGGGAGATCGGCTTCCAGGTCGTGCCCGAGCATGGCCTGCCGGTCGGCGACGCCTGGGTCCAGCCCGATGACGAGTTCAGCCGCCAGCGGCTCACCGAGGTGAGCGACCACCACAAGTACCTCGTCTGGTTCGAGCACCCACTCCGCGAGCGTCAGCTCTCGTGCCGGGCCGAGATGGCCCGCGAGCTGCGCGACGGCCGCGCCATTCCCTGGACGCTGGAGTAGCCGTCTCCGGCGCACCCGTGGCGGGTCCGTACATATTTGGGACGGAATCCGGCGGCGGTGCCCTCTCGCTCGGGATCCTGAGCAGATAGGCTCAGCCGGTGCGCACGAGCGCCGATTCGGATCCGGCGTCACGCTCGCCGGTGGACCACGGATGTTCCGGATCCCGAGCGGCGGCATGCTCACGTCCGAAACGGGATCATGCATGTGCACCGGTGCCAGCCGCCTTTCAGGGCGGCGGGGCGACGCGCTCAGGACTATCCTGCGGTCACCCGGTCGCCGCTCAGCGACGGCGACGCCACGTGACTGGAGCGAGGGAACCGTGATACGCGTGCCACGCGGCGGCGTTCACCTGACGAGCGCGTATCGCGGGGAGGTTGGCCACCGGTGACCGATGCGCCCCGCGACGATGCGCTCCTGGCGCAGCGCATCCGCTCCGGCGAGCAGGCGGCGCTGGGTGAGCTGTACGACCGCTACGCGTCGGTGGCCCTGGCCACCGCGCTGCGGATCGTGGCGGATCGGCAAGTGGCGGAGGACCTGGTGCACGACAGCTTCGTGGCGGTATGGCAGAAGATCGATCGCTTCGACGCCGCGCGCGGCACGCTGCGCGGCTGGCTGCTGACCATCGTCCGCAACCGCGGCATCGACCGTCTCCGCACGACCCGGCCGACGATCGAGGTCGGCACGGCCGACGAGCAGGCGTTGCTCCGCACCGGGGCCGCGGCCACCGCCGATGCCGCGCTGGCGAACATCTCGGGCGCCCAGGTGCGGGCCGCGCTCGGCGAGCTGCCCGACGAGCAGCGGCGCGCCATCGAGCTCGCCTACTTCGAGGGGCGCACATACCGCGAGATCGCGGTCATCACCGGCGTGCCGCAGGGGACGGCCAACGGGCGATTGCGCCTGGCGCTGGCCAAGCTCCGCGAGGCGCTTCGGCTCGGCGAGGGCGCGCCGCTGGCCGAGGGGAGCGACGAGCGATGAGCGACCGCGCCACGCGCCTCGACTGCGCCGCGGTCGACGAGATCGCCGCCGCCTACCTGCTCGGCGCGGTGGATCCGGACGAGGAGCGCCTGGTGACCGAGCACCTCGCCTCATGCCGCGCGCCGCACGCCGAGCTGCGCGACGGGGTGCCGGGCGAGGTCCTGGCGATGGCCCTCGCGCCGGTCGAGCCGTCGCTGGAGCTGCGCGAGCGGCTCATGGCCAGCATCGCGCGGACGCCGCAGGAGCACGCTGCGCCGCCGGTCGTGGAGCGCGCGCCGACGACTCGTGGCGGCCTGCTCGGCTGGCTCTCGCCCGGCTGGGCCCGCGGCCTCGCCGCGGCCGGAGCGGCAGCGGTGGTGGCGCTCGCCGCGTGGAACATCGGGCTGCAGGCAGAGCTGGACGCCAGTCGCGCCGTGGCCCGTGCGATCGCGGAGGCGGAGGCGGTCCACAGCGTCACCGGCGACGCCGGGCGTGGCCTGCTGCTCGACACCGGCGCCGGGGCCGCCTTCGTGCCCGCCGAGCTCGACGACCTCCCTTCGGATCGGCTGTACGAGGCGTGGCTCATCCCCGCCGGCGGCGCGCCCGTGGCGGTGGGCACCTTCCGGCCCGGTGACGGACCGATGCTCGTCCCGCTCGACCAGGGCCTGGAGGGGTTCGCGACCTTCGCGCTGACCATCGAGCGGGAGCGGGTCGCGGCACCGACCGGCGATCCGGTGCTGGTCCTCGCGCTGGCTGGCTGAGCCCCGTCAGTCCTGCGCTGGCTCGAGCACGATCAGCGGGATGCGGCGGCGCGTCTTGCCCTGGTAGTAGTCGTACGGCGGAAAGGCCTCGCTGACCAGCGCCCAGAGGCGCTCGCGCTCGTCCTCCCCCACCTCGCGTGCCCGCACCCGGCTGACCCGGTCGCCGATCGTCACCGACGCACGTGGCTCGGCACGCAGGTTGTGCAGCCATCCGGGATGGCGGGGCGACCCGCCGCGCGACCCGACGATCACCAGGCGGTCGCCGTCGTCGAACGCGTAGAGGGTCACGGCGCGCGTGCGCCCCGAGAGCCGTCCGGTGGTGGTCAGCGTGATCGTGTGCATCACCCGCGAAGCCTACCGTGCCGGGTACCCTGCGCCGGTGATCTCCGAGCTGATCCGGGCGGTGGGGCGCATCGGTGCCGAACCGGCCGACACCGCCGACGAGCGGGCGCGGCGCTCGCTGCTGGTATCGATCGTGGTCTTCGTCCTGCCGTTCGGCGCCGTGTGGGGCGTGCTCTACTGGGCCGCCGACGAACGGCTGGCGGCGGCCATCCCGTGGACCTACGACGCGGTGTCGATCCTCACCATCGCGGCGTTCGGCGCGTCGCGGAGCTATCGGCTCCTGCGCACCGTCCACCTGAGCCTGATCCTGGTCACGCCCTGGCTGCTGATGCTCGCCCTGGGCGGCATCACCCCGTCGAGCGGCGTGGTGGTGTGGTCGTTCCTGTCGCCGATCGGCGCCATGGCGCTCGACGGCCCGCGCGCGGCACGGGCGTGGATGCTCGGCTTCCTGGTGCTGCTCGCCGTCGGTGTGCCGCTGGCGCCGATCGTGCGGCCCGCCCCGGCGGCCATGCCGGAGGGGCTGGTGCAGGCCTTCGCGGTGCTCAACATCGCGACCGTGGCGGTCATCGTGTTCCTCGTCCTGGCTGCCTTCGCGGAGCAGCGGCGCGCCGCCCAGGAGCGCCTCCACGACCTGCTGGTCAATGTCCTGCCGGCCGTGATCGCCGACCGGCTGACGACATCGCAGCGCGGCGCGATCGCGGACCAGCATCCCGAGGCGAGCGTCCTGTTCGCCGATGTGGTCGACTTCACGCCGATGAGCCGGCGCCTCCCCGCCGCACAGGTGGTCGGCATGCTCGACCGTCTGTTCACCGATTTCGACGAGCTGGTCGACGCCAGCGGGCTCGAGAAGATCAAGACCATCGGCGACGCGTACATGGTCGCGGCGGGCGTCCCCGCCCCGCGACCCGACCACGCGCATGCACTGGCGCGGCTGGGCCTCGAGATGCTCGCGGTGGCGCGCCGCCACCGGCGCGACGACGGGACCCCGCTCGAGCTGCGCATCGGGATCAACTCCGGCCCGGTGGTGGCCGGGGTGATCGGTCGACGGAGGTTCCTCTACGACCTGTGGGGGGACGCGGTCAACACGGCATCGCGGATGGAGAGCCACGGGGCACCGGGCGAGGTCCAGGTCACGCGGGCAACCTACGAGCTGGTGCGCGACGCCTTCGCCTGCGAGCCACGCGGCACCATCGAGGTCAAGGGCAAGGGACCGATGGAGACCTGGTTCCTGCGCGGCCGCCGGGATGCTGCCGGCCCAGGGTGATGGCGTGCCCGAGAGGACTCGAACCTCCGACCTTTAGGTCCGCAACCTAACGCTCTATCCACTGAGCTACGGGCACCCGTGCGACCGGATCCGTGCGGGGCGGATCGGTGGCGGAGAGGGAGGGATTCGAACCCTCGGAAG
>DASSPJ010000007.1:0-16072 GCA_035699665.1 Candidatus Limnocylindria bacterium | reverse complement strand
GTGGGGCGTGGTGGAGGCGGACGACGAGACGGCCGACCCCGCCTGGCGCGGCTTCTCCGCCTTCAAGCGGACCTTCGGCGGCACGCCGCTCCGTCACCCGGGGACGTTCGACCTGGTGATCGACCGATGGTGGGACGCCATCCGCGAGCTGCGCAGCCGCGCGCGGGGGCTCATCGGCCGCTGATACGCCGCTCAGGTGGCGGTGCAGTCGACCCCGAGCTCGTCGGCCAGCGAGGCGCGGGCGGTCTCGAGGCCGGCGCGCGCCCGTCGCATGAGCGCATCCAGCTCGGCCCGCTCGCGGGCCTCCAGCGGCGGGACCTCGGCCACGGGGCCCGCCCGCGGGTCGGGGAGCAGCGCCCGTGCCGCGTCGAGCGGGGCATGGACCTCCTCGACGAGGACGTTGCGCGTGGCATCCCCGGGGCCCCAGTTGCGCGGCATGTAGCTGATCTGGCCCGAGACGACGTGCGCGTCGATGCGCGCCGCCTCGACCTCCGCGCCGAGGGCGTCGGCATCCCCGGCGTCGAGCGCGATGACCGCGGCGGCCAGGTGGTCGAGCGACCTCGCGCCGGCGTCGACCGCCCCGCAGGCGCCCTTCGTGTAGTTGCCCGGCACGCCGGAGGCACCGCAGGCGGCGAGGAAAAGGACCAGCGCGCCGGCCACGGGGCGGTGGGACATGCCGCGCACTATACCGATGCCCGGGGATCGGCGGACCTGCGTGCTACGATGCGCCGACCATGGACCTGGCCCGCCTCCGGGCGGCGCCGGCGGCGGTCATCCAGCGGATCAGTCGCACCTCGGACCCGGCTTCCGGCACGCCCACCCTGCAAGACGTCATCGCTGAGGCGCAGCGACATCGGCCGAGCATCAACGTCGGCCTCCTGGAGCGTGCCCACGACCTCGCGGTGACCGCGCACGAGGGCCAGCTGCGCTCATCGGGCGAGCCGTACGTGGTCCACCCGGTGGCGGTCGCGTACCAGCTGGCCGAGCTCCAGATGGACGCCGAGTCGATCGCCGCGGCGTTCCTGCACGACGTGCCCGAGGATACCGACGTCACGCTCGCCGAGATCGAGAAGCGCTTCGGGCGCGAGGTGGCGCGCCTGGTCGACGGCGTCACCAAGCTCTCCAAGTTCGGCAGCGCGCGGTCGGTGGAGGAGCAGCAGGCGGAGAACATCCGGAAGATGTTCATGGCCATGGCCGAGGACGTCCGGGTGGTCATCATCAAGCTCGCCGACCGGCTCCACAACATGCGCACCCTGCACTTCCTGCCCGAGGACAAGCAGGCCCGCATCGCGCGCCAGACGATGGAGATCTATGCCCCGCTCGCCCATCGGCTCGGGATGTGGCAGATCAAATGGGAGCTCGAGGACCTCTCGTTCAAGTACATCGAGCCCGAGGCGTACCGCAAGCTGGTGACGATGCTCGCCGACCGCCGCAAGGCGCGCGAGACGTACGTCAACCGCAGCATCGGCATCCTGCGCAAGGAGCTCGGACGGCTCGGTATCAGCGCCGAGATCAGCGGGCGCCCCAAGCACCTCTACAGCATCCACAAGAAGATGGAGCGCAAGGGCGCCGAGTTCAACGAGATCTACGACATCCACGCCATCCGGCTGCTGGTCGACGACGTGAAGGACTGCTACGCGGCGCTCGGCGTGGTCCATTCGCTGTGGCGGCCGATCCCGGGGCAGTTCGACGACTACATCGCCATGCCCAAGGCGAACATGTACCAGTCGCTGCACACCGCGGTCATCGGTCCGGAGGCCAAGCCGCTGGAGGTCCAGATCCGCACCCGGCAGATGCACGAGGTCGCGGAGGCGGGGATCGCGGCCCACTGGCGCTACAAGGAGGGGTCGCGCGGCGACCGGCGCTACGACGAGAAGCTGGCCTGGGTGCGCCAGCTGATCGACTGGCAGCGCGAGGTGAGCGACGCCACCGAGTTCGTCGAGGGGCTCAAGCTCGACGTCTTCCAGGACCAGGTGTTCGTGTTCACCCCCAAGGGCGACGTCAAGGACCTCCCCGCCGGCGCCACGCCGCTCGACTTCGCCTACCGGATCCATACCGATGTCGGCCATCGGACCATCGGCGCCAAGGTCAACAACCGGCTGGTGCCGCTCGACTACAAGCTGCGCAACGGCGACATCGTCGAGATCGTCACCACCAAGGCCGCCCATGGGCCGTCGCGCGACTGGCTCAACATCGTGCGCACCTCGCACGCCAAGGAGAAGATCCGCGGCTGGTTCCGCCGCCAGCAGCGCGACGAGAACATCGAGCAGGGGCGCGAGATCCTGGACCGTGAGCTGCGCCGCCTGGCCCACGAGACGCTCGCCTCGGTCCCGGCGGACAAGCTGACCGATATCGCCACCCAGCTCCGCTACCGGGAGCTCGACGACTTCTACGCCGCCATCGGCTACGGCGCCATCTCGCCGGCCAGCGTGGTGAGCAAGCTCGACATCCACGACGACGCCGAGATCGCGCTCCCCGAGGTGGCGCCGCTCACCGCGGCGCCGTCGACGACCGGCGTCAAGGTCAAGGGCGTCGGCGACCTGCTGGTGCGCTTCGCCAAGTGCTGCTCGCCGATCCCCGGCGACGCGATCGCGGGCTACGTCACCCGCGGCAAGGGCGTGACCGTCCACCGCGCGACTTGCCCGTCCGTGCTCTCCGAAAGGGACATCGAGCGGCTGATCGACGTCGAGTGGGAGAGCGTCGACGCCCAGACCTATCCGATCACCGTGCGCATCGAGGCCAACGACCGGCCGGGGCTGCTCAACGAGATCACCAACGTGGTCGCCGAGCACAAGGTCAACATCATCGCCGCGTCGATCGGCGTCGCCGCCGACGGCATGGCGATGCTCACCGCCACGCTCAAGGTCACCTCGCTCCAGCAGCTCTCCCGCGTGCTCCAGCGGATCGAGCGCGTGCGCGACGTCACCAGCGTCACCCGCGAGGTGCGATAGGGGCCGCGTTCGGCAGCGCGGCCGGGTATATACGGTATATACGCTGCCGCAGCGGCGTGCCGTACACTCGCCGTCATGAAGGGCGATCGGGTCGAGGCGGTGGTCGACACCGGCCAGGGCGGCACGCAGACCTTCGAGATCACCGCCACCAGGGCCGGGCGGCGGGTCGAGGTGACCACCGCCCGCGGCGTGGTCGAGGTCAGCGAGGTGACGCGCAGCGGGACGCCGGTGCGCACCGGCCGCTTCATGGCCACGCGGCTCGTCGCGCTGGTCGAGCACCCCGCCGCCGAGGTGAGCGACCGAGGCGTCGACGTCTCGACGCGCCGCCGGCTGGGAGCGGGCGCGGCCGACTGACGGCACGAGCGCGCGGCGGAGGCCGCCTCCGCATCGGTACACTCGCTCGCATGTCCCGAAGCCTCGCCGCCCCGCGCGGCACGCGCGACTTGCTGCCCGAGGAGGCGCCGTGGTGGGACCGCGCCGAGGCGGTGGCCCGCGACCTGGCGCAGCGCTACGCGTTCGCGCGGGTCGAGATCCCGCTCTTCGAGCGGGTCGAGCTGTTCGCCCGCGGGCTGGGCGAATCCTCCGACGCGGTCGAGAAGGAGATGTTCCGCGTCTCCGGTGCGCGCGGCTCGGACGAGGAGCGTTCGGACTGGGCGCTGCGGCCCGAACCGACGGCCGGGATCGTCCGCGCCTTCGTGGAGCACGGGATGCACGTCCGGCCCGGGCCTCTCCGCCTGACCACCAGCGGCCCCATGTTCCGCTACGACCGCCCCCAGGCGGGGCGCTATCGCCAGTTCACGCAGTGGGACGTGGAGGTCATCGGGGACGCGGGCCCGGCGGTTGACGCGGAGCTGGTCGAGCTGGCGCAGCGCTTCTACCGCGAGGTCGGCATCGGCGAGGTGGTCACACGCCTCAACTCGATCGGCGACGAGGCCTGCCGGCCCGCCTACCGCGCGGCGCTGGTCGACTACTTCGGTGCCCACCAGGACCGCCTGACCGATGACTCCCGCCGGCGGCTGGACGTGAACCCGCTGCGCGTGCTCGACGACCGGGACCTCGATCCGGAGCTGGCCGCGGGCGCGCCGCGCAGCCTCGACCACCTGTGCGCCGCGTGTCGGGAGCACTTTGACGGGGTGCGCGCCGCGCTCGACGCGCTCGGCTGCGCCTACCAGCTCGACCACCGCCTGGTCCGCGGGCTCGACTACTACACGCGGACCAGCTTCGAGTTCTTCCCCGCCGGCCGCGAGGGCCAGCAGGACGCGCTGGGCGGCGGCGGCCGCTACGACGGGCTGGTGGAGCTGCTGGGCGGGCGCCCCACGCCGGGGATCGGCTTCGGCATCGGCCTCGATCGGACGGTGGCCGCCATGCAGGCCGCCGGGGTGACCCTGCCGGAGGCGCCCCCGCTGGTGGCCGTGGTCGGCGACGGGCCGGCGGCGTCACGTCTCGTGGTCGCGGCGCGCCTTCGCGACGAGGGGCTCGCCGTGCGCTGCGATGGGTCGACGCGCAAGCTGGCCCGGCAGCTGGAGTCGGCGTCGAAGGTCGGGGCGCGCTGGGCGGTGATCGTCGGCGACGGCGAGCGCGCGACCGTCAAGGACCTCGCCAGCGGTGAGCAGCGACACGAGCTGGGCTTCGACGAGCTGGCAGCGCACCTGCGCTGATCGGCGGTCAGTCGCGTTCCGGGCCGGGGCGCAGGAAGAGCGTCGCGATGCCCAGCGTCACCACGACCACCCCGCCACCGAAGAGCAGCGGGCCGATCGGGCCACCCGGCAGCGGCGCGCCGGCCACCAGCAGCGGCACGACGACGATGCCCCACATCAGCGCCACCACGCCGCCGAGGGTCACCAGCAGGACCGCCAGCTCCGGCCAGCGGCCCTCGCCGCGGTACTGGAGCGCGAGCAGCGCGGCGCCGCCGACGAGCAGCGCCAGGAACGGCGTGATGGCCACGAAGGCGGTGATGCTGAGGCCGATCAGCGCGCCGGAGACGAAGGCCACCGCGATGCGATGGGCGATCCCCGGCTCGCCGACCGCGCCCACGCGCGCCAGCAGCGCCCAGCCGAGGAGCACGGCGCCGAGCGCGGCGCAGGCGAGGAAGGCGACGAAGAAGACGTTCATGCGCGGCGCCGATGATACGCAGGGCCGATCCGCTACCATGGCCGACCCATGACGAGCACCAGCGCGAGCAGCGCGGGGACCTCCCTGCGCAGCCATACCTGCGGCCAGCTGCGCGCGGCGGACGTCGGCGCGCGGGTCACCCTCGCCGGCTGGGTGCATCGCCGCCGCGACCACGGCCACCTGACCTTCTTCGACCTGCGCGACCGCCACGGCATCACGCAGGTCGTCACCAACGCCGATGACGCGGCCGAGGCGCACGCGGCGGGCGAGGCAGCGCGCAACGAGTGGGTCGTGCAGGTCGAGGGGACGGTCCGCCCGCGGCCGGAGGGGACCGCCAACGCGGAGCTCGCCACCGGTGAGATCGAGGTCGCCGTCGACGCGCTGCGCATCCTCAACCCGAGCAAGGTCCCGCCGTTCTACGTCAACGAGGAGCAGCCCGGGCTCGACGAGTCACTGCGCCTGAAGCATCGGTACCTGGACCTCCGGCGCCCACCGATGCAGGAGCGCATGCTGCTGCGCTCGCGCCTGGCGGTCGCCATCCGCCGCGCGCTCGACGACGAGGGCTTCGTCGAGATCGAGACGCCGACCCTCATCCGCTCGACGCCGGAGGGGGCGCGCGACTTCGTGGTCCCGTCGCGCCTGCGTCCCGGCGAGTTCTACGCCCTGCCGCAGAGCCCGCAGGTGCTCAAGCAGCTGCTGATGGTGGCCGGCTACGACCGCTACTTCCAGCTCGCCCACGCCTACCGCGACGAGGACCTTCGCGGCGACCGGCAGCCGGAGCACACCCAGGTCGACATCGAGATGAGCTTCGTCACCGAGGAGGACGTCATCTCCACCGTCGAGCGCGTGGTGACGCGGGTGGCACGCGAGGTCGTCCCGGACCGTCCGCTGCTCGCCGAGCCGTTCCCGCGCCTGACCTACGCCGAGGCGCTCGAGCGCTACGGGTCCGACAAGCCGGACCTGCGCTTCGGCATGGAGCTGGTGGACCTGACCGACCTGGTGCGCGACGTGGACTTCCGCGTCTTCGCCGAGCCGATCGCGGCCGGCGGCGCCGTCCGCGGCATCGTGGCACCCGGGTGCGCCGGCTACTCGCGCAAGCAGCTCGACGAGCTGACCGACCTTGCCCGCCGCCACGGGGCGGCCGGGCTGGTGCACCTCGCGGTCCAGCCGGATGGCGGGCTTCACGGCCCGGCCGCCAAGTTCCTCGCTGGCCGCGAGACCGATCTGCTCGCCGCGACCGGCGCGGAGAGCGGTGACCTGCTGCTGATCATCGCCGGCGCGGATCGCGAGGCCGGCGCGCTGGCCCTCGGCCACGTCCGGCTCGCGATGGGGGAGCGGCTCGGGCTGCGCACGCCGGGCGTGCTCGCCTACGTGTGGATCCACCGCTTCCCGATGTTCACCTGGGACGCGGATGGCGAGCGCTGGGATGCCACCCACAACCCGTTCAGCGCGCCGGTCCCGGAGGACGTCGAGCGCATGGAGTCCGACCCCGCATCGGTCCGGGCGCAGCAGTACGACCTGGCGCTCAACGGATGGGAGTGCGGCGGCGGCTCGATCCGCATCCACCAGCGGCCGCTTCTCGAGCGCGCCTTCGCGCTGATGGGCCACACCATCGACGGCATGCGCGACCAGTTCGGCGCGCTGCTCGACGCGCTCGAGTACGGCGCCCCGCCGCACGGCGGCATCGCCATCGGCCTGGACCGATGGGCAGCCCTGTACGCCGAGGTCGACAACATCCGCGAGGTGATGGCCTTCCCGAAGACGCAGTCGGGCGCCGATCTCATGCTCGACGCCCCGTCGCCGCTGGCGCCCCAGCAGCTCGACGAGCTGCACCTGGCGATCCGGCGCCCGAACGACTAGGGCGCGCGCGCCGCGCCGCGAGTCTCCAGCGGCTCGTCCTGCGGGCCGTAGGCAGGATCTGCCCGTGAATCCGGCGCGCGGCAGGCTGCCGCTGAGCGTGAACCGGCGCTCCTGACGGGTCGGGCGGCGGCGTTCAACCGCCTACGGTCGTCAGGACAGGCCGGTGGCGACTTCTGCCCAGCCGCCGCTCAGGACTCGGCCGGGAGGTAGCTTCCGTCGGCGTCGTGCGTCTCATGGCCGGTCAGCGCTGGGCTGAAGATGCACACCAGCCGCAGCGGCGCGCGCACGCTGATGTGGTGGCGGTCGTGCTGCGGCGCGTACAGCGACCCGGGTGCCAGGTGGTGGACCGTGCCGGTGTCGCGCTCCGTCAGCTCGGCCTCGCCGGCGATCACGAAGCACGCCTCGGCATGGTGCTTGTACCAGAGGTCCAGCTCGGCGCCGGCCTCGACGGTCGTCTCCGAGACCGAGAAGCCAAGGCCGTCAGCGCGGGTGATGAGACGCACCGCCCGCCAGCCCTCGCCGCGGACGTCGAGGTCGGTTCCGCTCACCTCGTCGAGCGTTCGAACGATCATCGCACTGAGTCTAATCGGGCGAGCGTTCCTATAATCGACCCGGAATGGCGATCTACCTCGACCACGCGGCGACCTCGCCGCTGCGCCCCGAGGTGCTCGAGGCGATGCTGCCCTATCTCACCGAGCACACCGGCAATCCGTCGAGCCTCCACGCGTCCGGACGCCGAGCGCGCCAGGGGGTCGATGAGGCGCGCGAACGCCTGGCGACCCTCATCGGCGCCGCGCCGCGCGAGATCGTCTTCACCGCGGGCGGCACCGAGGCGGACAACCTCGCCCTCAAGGGCGTCGCCTGGGCCGCCAGCCCGCGCGGTCGGCACGTGGTGATCAGCGCGGTCGAGCACCGCGCCATCGCGAACGCCGCCGCGGTCCTGGAGCGCAGCGGCTTCGAGGTGACCACCATCGGGGTGGACAGCCACGGGCGCGTCGACCCGGCCCAGGTGGCGGCGGCGCTGACCGACCGCACCACGCTGGTCAGCGTCATGGCCGCCAACAACGAGGTCGGCACGCTCCAGCCGATCGCCGAGATCGGTGCGGTCGTGCGGGAGTCCCGGGCCCTGTTCCACATCGACGCGGTGCAGTGGGCCGCGCACCTCCCGATCGACGTCGATGCCTGGCAGGCCGACCTGGTGAGCCTCTCGGCGCACAAGCTCGGCGGTCCCCAGGGCGTCGGGGCGCTCTTCGTGCGGCGCGGAACCCAGCTCCTGCCGCAGCTCCAGGGCGGGTCGCAGGAGCGGCAGCGGCGCGCCGGCACCGAGAACGTGGCCGGCATCGTGGGGATGGGGGCGGCCTTCGACCTCGTTCACGGGGACGCGGCGGCCCGGGAGGCTGAGGCGGCGCGGCTGGCGCCGCTCGCCGCGGCGCTGCGCACGGGCATCCTCGCGCTGGGCGCGGCGACGCTGACCGGGCACCCCGACGCGCGGCTGCCGGACAACGTGAGCGCCGTGCTCGAGGGGATCGAGGGCGGCGACCTCGTCGCTGCGCTCGACCTCGAGGGGATCGAGGTCTCGACCGGCAGCGCCTGCACCTCGGGGAGCACCGAGCCGAGCCACGTCCTGCTGGCGATGGGCATCGAGCCGCACCTCGCCCACGGCTCGCTGCGCATCACCATGGGGCCGGGGACGGGCCCTGCCGACGTCGACGCGGCGCTGGACGCGCTGCGGCGGGTCGTGCCGCGGCTACGCGAGGGCGCGGTCACGCCCGTCGCGGCGAGCGCCTGATGGGGCGCACGGTGGCCGCCATGAGCGGCGGGGTGGACTCGAGCGTCGCCGCGGCGCTGCTCGCTGCCGAGGCCCGCGAGGGCGGCGACGAGGTGGTGGGCGTCTGGATGCGCCTGTCGCCGGACGAGGGGGAGGGATGGGAGGAGCGGCGCTCGTGCTGCTCGCCCGATGCCGCCGACGACGCCCGCCGGGTGGCGCAGCTGGCGGGCATCCCCTTCTTCGTGCTCAACCTGGAGCGCGAGTTCGGCGCGCTGGTCGTCGACGCCTTCGTGGACGGGTACCTGGACGGGGCGACTCCCAACCCGTGCCAGGCCTGCAACCAGCACATCAAGTTCGACGTGCTGCTGCGGCGTGGCCTGGCGGCCTACGGCGCCGATGCCGTGGCGACCGGCCACTACGCCCGCATCGCCACCGATCCGGGTGGCCGTCACCGCCTGCTGCGGGCGCGCGACACGGCCAAGGACCAGACGTACTTCCTGTGGACGCTCACCCAGGAGCAGCTCGCCGCCACGCGCTTCCCGCTCGGCGAGCTGACCAAGCCGCAGGTGCGCGCCCTCGCCGCGCAGCTCGCGCTGCCCACCGCCGACAAGCCGGAGAGCCAGGAGATCTGCTTCGTCCCGCTCGGCGACTACCGCAGCCTGCTGGCCGAGCGGCGGGGCTACGACGGCGAGCCCGGCCCCATCCTCGACGCGCACGGGACCCGGGTCGGCACCCACTCGGGCTACGCCCACTACACCGTCGGGCAGCGGCACGGCCTGGGCGTGGCGCTCGGCGAGCCGGTCTATGTCCGCGAGGTGCGCCCCGCATCGAACACCGTGGTCATCGGCCGCCGCGACGAGATCGCGCAGCGAACCTTCGGAGTCGCCGGGCGCCACTTCATCGCCGGCGAGCCGCCGGCCGAGCGGTTCAGCGCCGGAGTGCGGATCCGGCACCGCGCCGAGCCGGTGGCCGGCGAGGTAACCCTCATCGGCGCCGATCGCTTCGAGGTCGAGCTCGCGGAGCCGGCCTGGGCGCCGGCGCCTGGCCAGGCGGCGGTCCTCTACGACGGCGACGAGGTGCTCGGCGGCGGCCGCATCGCGCCGGCCGCGGCATGACGCCCTGGCTGCTGCTCGGCGTCCTCGTCGCGCTGGGGAACCTGTTCGCCTTCGTCCTCGTGCGTGGGCGCTGGGGCCGTCTCGTGCCGGTGCTCGGCATCGCCAGCCTGATCGGCACCCTGGCCGGCAACGCGATCGGCCAGCGGACCGGCCTGGAGGTGGTGTGGATCGGCGATTTCGCGCTCGTCGCGGCGTCGGTCGGGGCCCAGGTGGCGATGCTGGCCACCGTCCTGCTCTCCGGCCTGGGTCCGCAGCCGCGGCTCCCGGACGCCGAGTGAGCTGCGCGATACTGGAGGGACCGAGGAGGATGACAGCGTGGACCTGGTGACGGCGATCTTCAACGTTGGCGTGGGGATCGGCGTTCTGCTGGTCGGTGCCGCCGTCCTGTACCTGGCGGTTCAGGCGACGCCCCTGCTGCGCGAGTCGCGCGCGCTGGCCGGCGACGCCCGACGCCTCACGCGCCTGGCCGAGGAGCAGGCGCGGCCGATCCTGGCGCATTCGCGGGAGCTGGCCGCCAACGCCGAGGTCCTCTCCGAGGACGTGGCCGTCAAGCTCGACCGCCTCAACGACCTCATGAACGCCCTCCAGCACACGCTGGAAACGGTCACGGTGACCGCCGCTCCGGGACGGGTGGCCATCGGGCCGGTAGAATCGACCCACCCACGCGAGGACGAGTACCCCTCATGAACAGCGAATCCGGATTCGGCAGCTTCCTGGCCGGCGTCGTCATCGGCGGCCTGGTGGGCGCTGCCATCGGTCTGCTCCTGGCGCCCCAGACGGGCGAGGAGTTCCGCGGCCAGGTCGGCGAGTTCGTCGATGCCAAGCGCTCCGCCTTCGGCGACGCGGTGAACGAGGGCAAGGCGGCCGCCGAGCAGGCGCGCGCCGAGATGCTGGCCGAATACGAGGTCGAGGCCGGCGGCGCGGGAGGCAGCATCTCGTAATCGGTTCGCAGCAGCGGCCGGCCGGCCGCACGCATCGACGATCGAGAGCCGGTGGGTATGCCGGCTCTCGTCGTGTAGCGAGGACAGCATGGAGTCGTTGAGCGCCGCGGAGATCCGGGAGCGGTACCAGCGCTTCTTCGAGGAGCGCGGGCACACCCGCGTGCCCTCCGCCCCGCTGCTCGCCCGCGACGACCCGACGCTCCTGTTCGTCAACTCCGGCATGGCGCCCTTCAAGCGGGTCCTCACCGGCGAGGAGAAGCGCGACTACGTCCGGGCGGTGGATGCGCAGGTGTGCCTCAGGGTGGCCGGCAAGCACAACGACTTCGAGGAGGTGGGACGCACCCCGCGCCACCAGACGCTCTTCGAGATGCTCGGCAACTGGAGCTTCGGCGACTACTTCAAGCGCGAGGCGATCCACTGGGCCTGGGAGTTCCTGACCGATGAGCTCGGCATCCCGCCCGAGCGCATCGCCGCCACGGTGTACACCGATGACGAGGAGGCGCGCGCGGTGTGGGCCGACGAGATCGGCCTGCCCCCGGAGCGCCTGGTGCGGTGGGGGAACATCGCCGCCGGCGACGAGAAGAACTTCTGGCGGATGGGCGACACCGGCCCCTGCGGGCCGTGCAGCGAGCTCCACTACGACCGCGGCGCCGAGCTGTCGGAGGGTCCGCACTGCGTCCCCGACCACTCGGAGCACTGCCCTCGCTGGCTCGAGATCTGGAACCTGGTCTTCATGGAGTACGACCGCGCCGCCGACGGATCGCTGACGCCGCTGCCCTTCAAGAGCGTCGACACCGGGATGGGCCTCGAGCGCGTCGCGTCGGTGATCCAGGGCGTCGACTCGAACTATCGGACCGACCTGTTCGTGCCGATCATCGAGCGCCTGGCCGCGTTCATCGGCCATGACCCGGAGACGGTGGAGGGCGAGCGCTTCAGCTACCAGGTGGTGGCCGACCATTCCCGCGCCATGACCTTCCTCATCGGCGAGGGGGTCCGGCCCGCCAACGACGGGGCCGGCTACGTCCTGCGCCGCATCATGCGCCGCGCCGTGCGTCACGGCCGGCTGATGGGGATCGGGCAGCCCTTCCTGCGCCAGACCTGCGAGGTGGTGGTCGACCTGATGGGCGACGCCTATCCGCAATTGCGCACCGAGCGCGACCGCATCCTGCACGAGGTCGAGGCCGAGGAGACGAAGTTCGCCCGGACCCTGGAGGCGGGCAGCGCGCGCCTCGCCGAGCTGGTGGACCGTGGCGGCCAGATCAGCGGCGAGGAGGCGTTCCGGCTCCACGACACGTTCGGCTTTCCCATCGACCTGACCGTCGAGATGGCGGCTGAGTCGGGGATCGCGGTCGACCGTGCCGGCTTCGACGCCGCGATGGCGGAGCAGCGGCAGCGGTCGCGCGGCGCGTCGCGCGGCGGGCTCTCGCTGCCGGAGGCGCTCACCGGGCTGGCGAGCGAGTTCGTCGGCTACCCGAACCAGACCGATGCGGACGGCCTGGCCGTCCTGGGCGTCGCGGCCGGCGACGACGGTCGCAGCCTGGTCGTCCTGGACCGCACCCCCTTCTACGCGGAGGGCGGCGGGCAGATCGGCGATCGCGGCGAGCTGAGCGGCGAGCGCGGCCGCCTGCGCGTCGAGGACACGCAGCGGGTGGGCGACGCGATCGTGCACCTCGGGACGCTCGACGGCGAGCTCGCCGCCGGCGACCGCGTCGCGGCGCGCGTCGACCCGCAGCGGCGCTGGTCTGCGGCTCGCAACCACACCGCCACCCACCTCCTGCACCGCGCCCTGCGCGACGTGCTGGGCGAGCAGGCCAAGCAGGCCGGCTCGTACGTCGCGCCCGAGGCGCTGCGCTTCGACTTCCCCGCCGACGCCGCAACCCCCCGCGAGGCGCTGCGCGAGGTCGAGCGGCTGGTCAACGAGCAGATCCGGCGCAACGCGCCGGTGACGCCGACCCAGATGCCCATGACCGAGGCGCAGGCGCTCGGCGCCGACATGTTCTTCGGCGAGAAGTACCTGCCCGAGTCGGTCCGCGTCGTCCAGGTCGACGGGTACAGCAAGGAGCTGTGCGGCGGCACGCATGTGGCGGCCACCGGGCAGATCGGCCAGTTCGTGATCACCGGCGAGTCGAGCATCGGGGCCGGCCTGCGTCGCATCGAGGCGGTCACCGGCGCGGCCGCCGCCGAGCTGGTCGGCACGCGGCTCGAGGCGCTGCGCGCGACCGCGCAGCTGCTCGGCGAACGCGAGGAGGCGGTGCCGGCGAGGGTGGAGGCCCTCCTCGCGCGACTGCGCGAGGCGGAGCGCGCCGCGAAGGCGCCCAGGGCCGCGGGCGCCACCCGTCTCGACGCCGGCGCGGCGCTCGCCGGCGCGCAGGACGCGGGCAGCGCCAAGGTCGTGGTGGCCCAGTATCCGGACGCGGACGCGGCAGCGCTGCGCACGCTCGCCGACGACCTGCGCGGCCGGACCGGCCGCTTCGTGGCCGTGCTTGCCGGTGCGGCCGGCGGACAGCCCGCCCTGCTGATCGCCGCGAGCCGCGACCTCGCCGGCGAGGGGTTCGACGCGGTCCAGCTGATCCGCGCCGTCGGCCCGATGATCGGCGGCGGCGGCGGGGGACGTCCCGACCTGGCACAGGCCGGCGGGCGAGATGCCGGCCGCCTCGACGAGGCGCTCGGGGAGGCCGCCCGCCTGGCGCTCGAGACCCTCGCCCGCATCGAAGCGGGCTGAGCCGACGGGCCGCGGAGGGGCGATGCAGGACCTCATCGGGCGCGTCGCCGCGCGCATGCGGGCCGCGCGCGGGCGGGGGCGCGGCCTGGCGATCACCGCGCTCGACATCGGCACCGAGTACGCCAAGGCGCTCGTCGTCACCGCCGCGGAGGCGGAGGACGGGACGATCGAGGCGCGGGTGCGGGGCGCCGGCCGGCGACGGCAGGGGCTGGCGCACATGCAGTCGGGGACGGTGAGCGACATCGACGCGGTGGTGGCGAACTGCGCGGCCGCGCTCGAGGAGGCGGCCCGCATGGCCGGCCGGCGGCCGTCGCCGACGGTGATCGGCATCGCCGGCGAGCTCGTCAAGGGCAGCACCTCGGTGGTTGCCGACCATCGCGACGCGCCGCGCGCCCCGCTCGACGAGGCGGAGCTCGGCCGCATCGTGGAGCACGCCCAGGAGCGGGCGCTCGAGGAGGCGGAGGCGCAGATCGCCTGGGAGGCCGGCGTGCCGCGCCTCGACGTGCGCCTCGTCCATGCCGCGATCACCGAGATCAAGATCGACGGCTACGCGGTCACCAACCCGATCGGCTTCACCGGCGCCCAGGTCGAGCTGTCGCTCTTCAACGCCTTTGCGCCGATGGTCCACCTCGGCGCGCTCCAGTCGGTGGCGGCGGCGCTCAAGCTCGACCTGCTCGGCGTGATCGCCGAGCCGTACGCGGTGGCGACCTGTCTCGACCCCGGTGAGCTCGGTGACACCGGGGCCGTCTTCATCGACGTGGGCGGCGGCACGACCGACGTGGCCCTGGTGCGCAAGGGTGGTGTGGCCGGGACGAAGATGCTGGCGCTGGGTGGGCGCGCGTTCACCAAGGGCATCGCCGACCGCTTCGGCCTGGGCTTCGAGCGCGCGGAGGCGGTGAAGCTGGCGATCGCCGAGCGATCCGACCTCCCCGAGCCGGTCGACCGTGATGCGGTCGCCGCCGCCCTCGCCGAGGATGCGGCCGTCTGGCGCCGCGGCGTCGCGCTCATGATCGACGACCTGGCGGCCGGGGAGCTGCTCCCCGGGCGCGTGCTGCTGTGCGGTGGCGGCTCGCGGCTGCCGCAGGCCGTGGCGGCGCTGGCCGACGAAACGTGGTGGCGCGACCTGCCCTTCGCGCGTCAGCCCACCGTGCGCTCGCTGGGTCCCGGCGACGTGGCCGGCATCGGCGACGCCACCGGCGAGCTCGGCACGGAGCAGGACGTCACGCCGCTGGCGCTCGCCCACCAGGCGCTCGTGCTCGACGTGCAGGCCACGGCGGCCGAGCGCGCGCTCCGTCGCGCCGTGCGGAGCCTCGACCTGTGAGCGACGAGCAGGCGGTCCTCTACCTCGAGCCGGACGACGAGATCACGACCGTCGCGCGACGCCTGCGTGAGACCGATGCGACCCGCGTCGTGCTGGTCGCCCCCGGCCGGACCAGGGCGACCACCTCGGCGACCGGGCTGCGCCTGCTCGCCGGCCTGGCGCGCGACGACGGCCGCCAGCTCGTGCTGGTCGCCGACCCGGCCGCGCGGTCGCTGGCCGCGGAGGCGGGGATCGCCAGCGCGGCGACCGTCGCCGAGGCGCGAGCGCTGCGCGACCTCGCCGTCGAGCCCGCGTCGCCGGGAACCGCCGGCGCCCGGATCAGCGTGGCCCGCGGCCCGCGCCGCGCGCCGCCTGCGCCGCCGCCGCCCTCGACGGCCATCGCCCTCGACGAGACGCGCGCCGTGCCGGTCGCCGCCGAGCCGCCACGGGCGGTCGCCAGGCGCTCGCCCCGCCGCGCCACGCCCGGCCGCTGGCCGCCGGCCGTCATCGCGGCGCTTGCGCTGGCCCTCGTGGCGGCCGTGGCGCTCGGCGCCATCGTGCTGCCCGGCGCCACCATCCGCATCGCGCCCGAGTCACGGCCGATCGATCCGCTGGCGTACGAGCTGGTCACGGGGCCTGATCTCGAGCTGCACCAGGCGTCGGGCGAGGCGCCGGCGCGGGCAACCGGCACCGCGACCGGGGTGCGCGAGCTGCGCGTGCCGGCCACCGGCGTGGTGCGGCTCCAGAACTGGAACACCGTGGCGATCGAGGTCGGCGCCGGCACGCAGGTCGCGGCCGGGGAGATCGTGTTCACCACCGACGCGACGGTCGTCGTGCCACCCGGTGGCTTCACCCCCGACGGGCGCGTGCAGGCCGGCACCGAGACGGTGGGCGTCACGGCGGCTGCGCCCGGGCCCGCCGGCAATGTCGCCGCCGAGGCGATCGACACGATGCTCACCGAGCCCACCAACTCCCTGCTGCGGGGCTTCCCGAACTCGCGCCTGCGCGTGGTGATCAACCCGGAGGCCACGGCCGGCGGGGAGGCCGCGGACCTGCCGGTGATCCAGCAGGCGGACGTGGACGCCGTGCTCGCCACCTTCCGGACCCAGCTCGCCGCGGCGGTCGAAACGGCCCGCACCGACGATCCGGCGCGCATCCCGCTCGACCCGCTCGACGGCGAGCAGGTCGTCGACGTCACGGTTCCCGACGGCCTGGTCGGGCGCGAGGGCGAGGCATCCTTCGAGCTGACCGGCACGCTGCGCTGGACCGTCACCTGGCTCGACCGCGAGGAGCTGGAGGCGCG
>DASSPJ010000006.1:0-60790 GCA_035699665.1 Candidatus Limnocylindria bacterium | reverse complement strand
CGCTCGGTGCCGCAGTCACCTTCATCTCCGCAGCAGCGAGTCATCGGTCCCGAGCTCGATGAATCTGCCTCATCCGAGCGAGGCGCCACCCCAGGGGAGGACTCCATGGCCTCAGGACTCGTCAAGGAATCGTCTATCGGTTGAGCACCGGCCGCATTGGCAGGCGGCCCTAGATGCCAAGGGGGCATCCGAACATGACACTCTCAGGCACACGGACCCCACTCCGAGCGTTCCCCGTAGCGGTGGCGCTCATCTTCAACGTCGTGGTAGGGCCGCTGGCCCCGCTCGTCAGCCCGATGACCTCGGTCGTCCGCGCCGACGACGTGGTCATCACCCAGGACGACAACACCAACGGCTGTAACGGCGTCGTAACCACGCCGGGCAGCGAGAACACCGACAAGCGACTGATCGCCGGATCGCTCGAACCGGGCGGCACCGCCACCTTCGAGATCACCTACCCGGTCGATCCCGACGACGTCGCCGGTCGCGAGCAGTTCGAGATCACTGACTGCGTGTTCATCGGCGACGAGGCCGTCGCGAAGTACTTCATCCACTTCGTGCCGAACACCGAGAACTTCATCCTGACCTTCACCCTGAGCATCCCGTCGGACGCGCCGGTCGGCGATGAGTACTGCAACTACGCCAAGACGACGGCTGCCCCATCGGAGTCGCAGGCCAGCAACCGCAAGGCCGGACCCGCCTGCTTCCTCATCGGCGGCGACCTGTTGATCAACAAGGTCGACGGCAGCGGCAACCCGCTCGCGGGCGCGTCGTTCGACGTCGACTGCGACTGGCCGACCAGCACCGCCACGCTGGCGAACACCGTCATCAGCGCCCAGCCCGACGGGTGGGTGTCAGACGGGAATGATGCCAATACCACCGACGACCCCAGCGAGAGCTTCACGTCGACGTCCGGCGGCAGCCTGAGCGTCTCGGCGGAGACCGGCAGCGGCGGCACGATCGCCGTGGCTGCGCCCGTTGGCACCGTCTGCACCTTCACCGAGACCAGTCCCCCGGCCGGCTACCAGGCCGACCCGAACGACCTCAGCGAGACGCTGACCGTCACCAGCGGCCAGCAGCAGAGCCACACCTTCGTCAACACCCTTCCGCCCGCCCACCTGACGATCGTCAAGGACCTGACCGGCGAGATTCCGGCCACGGCATGGGCGTACACCGGCGACCTGGGCAGCTTCACGCTCCCGGCGGCCGGCGGCTCGACCAGCGCCTACGAGCTCCAGGCGGGCTCCTACACCGTCACCGAGACGACCAAGGACGGCTACGACGTCAGCGTGAGCTGCGACAACGGCGACAGCGGCACGGCCGCGGTCACGGTCGACCTCGATCCGGGTGACGACGTCACCTGCACCTTCTACAACGTGGCCCAGCCGGGCTCGATCACGGTCATCAAGTCGCTCGACGGCGTCGCGCCGGACGCGGCCTGGGGCTACACCGGCGACCTCGGGGCGTTCACGCTCCCGGCGGCCGGCGGCCAGACCACCTTCAGCGAGCTCGACTCGGGGACGTACAACATCGCCGAGACGACCAAGGACGGCTACGCCGTGAGCGTCAGCTGCGACAGCGGCGAGACGGGCACGGCCAGCGTATCGGTCGACCTGGATCCCGGTGAGGACGTCATCTGCACGTTCGTCAACGTGGCCCAGACCGGCATCACCATCGACAAGAGCAACGACGCCGAGGTGGAGGGACAGCCCGGGCCCGTGTCCCGCGGTGACACCGTCCACTTCACCATCGACGTCGAGATCACCAACAACGACGCCAACAACGTCATCGTCACCGATACGCTTCCCGACGGGCTGACCTACGTGGCCGGCTCGGCGGATCCCTCGGCCGGCTTCTCGATCTCTGGTCAGGAGCTCACCTGGGACGCCGGTGACCTGGCGATCGGCTCGTACACCTTCGAGTACGACGCGACCGTCGACAGCGACGCCAGTGGCACGCTCACCAATCTCGCCTGCATCGATGCCGACGAGCTGGATGCCGAGCTGTGCGACGACAGCAGCGTCGAGGTCACGTCGCCCTCGATGCTCATCGACAAGGTCAACAATGCCGAGGCTCCGGTGGCCCGCGGCTCGATCGTCAGCTACACGCTGACCGTGACGGTCTCGGATGGACCGATCAACGACGCCGAAGTCAGCGACACGCTGCCTGCCGGCCTGACCTACGTGGTCGGCTCGGCCGACCCGGCGACGGGCTTCTCCGTCACCGGCCAGGAGCTCACCTGGACGGTCGCCAGCCTCAGCACCGGCACCCACGAGTTCACCTACGACGCGATCGTCGATGACGACGCGCCCATCGGGGCGACGCTCGTGAACACCGGCTGCGTGACGAGCGAGGACGACGCCGAGGACGGCCTGATCTGCGACGACTCGGAGATCGAGGTCAAGCCTTCGACGATCGACTTCGACAAGTCGAGCAACCATGACGGCGAGTTCGTCCTTCGTGGCGACACGATCGACTACACGCTCACCGTCACCGTGACTGATGGGCCGATCCACAACGCGGTCGTCACCGACGAGCTGCCGGACGGCCTCACCTATGTCGACGGGTCGGCGGACCCGGCCACCGGCTTCGATGCCGATGGCCAGGACCTGACGTGGACCGTCGGCACGCTGGCGAGCGGCACGTACGAGTTCACGTACTCGGCGACCGTCGACAGCGACGCGACCGGCGAGCTGCCGAACCTCGGCTGCGTCGATGCCGACGAGACGGATGCGCTCATCTGCGACCAGACCTCGGTCGAGGTGCGCGTGCCCACCCTCGTCATCAGCAAGTCGGCGAGCACCGAGACCGTCCTGCTGCTGTTCGACGTCGCCGGCAACCTCAAGTCGGTCACGCCGAACCCGGTCACCTGGACCCTGACGTGGTCGATGACCAGCGGCCCGGTCACGAATGCCGTGATCACCGACGTGATCCCGGACGGACTGACCTACGTCGCCGGCAGCGCCAGCAACGGCGGGACGTTCGATGCGGCCACCAGCACCCTGACGTGGAACCTGGGGACCCTGACCGAGTCGATCGGCAGTGTCACCTTCCAGACCACGACGGATGCGGATGCCGCCATCGGCACCCCGATCGAGAATGTCGCGGTCATCGACTCGAACGAGACGGCGCCCGACGACGGCCGTGACTCGATCACGGTCTCGGAGCAGCAGGAGCAGGGAAGCACCGGCACCCCGAAGCCCTCGGTCCCGAACACGGCCTCCGTGAACGGCCCGCACGGCCAGCCGGTGACCATCCCGATCGAGCTGCTGGCGGTGCTCTTCCTGGCATCGCTCGGCACGCTGGCCACCGCCAACATCCGCTCGGTCCGGCGCCGCTAGACCGATCCAACCCATCGGGGGCGGGCCGCGAGGCTCGCCCCCGATGATTGATCCAGCCCCCCTGGCAGGGACGGGGTAGAGGCCTTGGCCTCTACCCCGTCTTCTGGTGTCCGGGCAGGTGGCAGGGCATGCCCGCGCATCACCGCCTCGGCGTCGAGCGCCGAGAGGTCAGTCGTTGTCCGACGCGCGGTTCGTCGCCGGCTCGCCCGCCGCGCCGCGCGGGGAGGGCGAGGGGCGAGTCGAACGGCCTGGCGCTGCTGGTGGACGCTCCCCGGCTGGGCTCGCCGGGTCGGCGGCCGGCCCGCGGCGGGCGGGCACACCGGTCGGCGCGCCGGTCACGCCCCGCGCCAGGCGACGGAGGTCTGCGCGGGCCGGGTCGAGGCGCTCGGCGACCGTCGCCGCGGCGTGCTCCGGCGCGTGGGCCAGGACCTGGTCCAGGGCGTGGAGGTGCGCCGCCACACGAGCCGCGACCGCGGGCGTGAGGCTGTCCAGGGCGACGAGCTCGGACTCGGTCACCGCGAGCCGCCAGGCGGCCTCTTCGGCGGCGTTCCAGCGACCCGCATCGGCCGCCCGCGCGAGCTCGACGGCCCGCTCCTCGAGCGCGAGCGCGAGGAGGTCGTCACGCATCTCCGCCGGAGCGATGGCGATCCGCAGCTGTTCGAGGCGCAGCTTGATCGGGTAGAGGACGTCATCGGGCAGGGCGGACTGCGAGTAGGCGCCGACGCCGGTCACCCCGAGCGCCAGCAGCACGCTGCTGACGAGCACGCCACGGCCGATGGGCGTCATGGCACGACGGGCAGATGGCACGACGTGGCCCTCGCGCACGGCCACGTGCCGGCTGAGGACGATGCCGCGCAGGCGGCGCGCGAACCGCGGGTCCGGCTCGAGCTCCGTCCCGTGGCGCAGCCTGGCGCGCAACGTCCGATCGTGCGGCGTCGCATCGCGCTCGACACGGCGGAAGACCGCCGGCCGGCCGCGGTCACGGGTGCGCGCCACGCTTACGGCTCCTCGCCCAGGCGGCGACGGAGCGCCGTGATGGCGCGGAACGTCAGACCGCGGACGGTGCCGGCGCGGCGTCCCATCACCAGCGCCGCCTCCTCGGCCGACAGACCGGCCGCGAAGCGCAGGGTGAGCGCCTCCTGCTGGTCCGGAGTCAGGCCGCGGATCGCGCGACGCAGCTCACGGATCTCCTCCCCGAGCATGCTCATCTCCTCGGGACCGCTGTCGCCGGGGCGCTCGTGGAGCGGGTCGAGCGGCTCATGGTTCCGCTCGCGCCGTGCATGGTCGATCACCGCATTGCGGGCGATGCGGTACGCCCATGCCTGGAACGGGCTCCCATTCGGCCGGTAGCGCGGCAGGGCGCCCACGATGCGCTCGAAGACGAGCTGCGTCAGGTCCTCGGCATCCTCGCGCCGCCGGACGCGCAGCGCGACGTACCGATAGATCGGGGTGACCAGCTCGTCGTAGAGACGGCCGAGCGCCGCGACATCACCGTCCCGCGCGGCGAGAGCCAGCTCGTCGATGGACGCGTCGCGCGCCAGCGGGGCGGTCGCCAGGGCCGGAAGGTCGGGCGGCTGCAGGAGGGCCGGGTCGGCGGCGGGGGGCGCGAGGAGGTCCATCGATCGCGGGCGCATCGGTCTCTGGGGAGTTCCTGCTGGGCACGTGAGGGCAACGGTCACGCCCGAAGGCGGCGCCCATCGTACTGCCCGGGTACCGCGGAGGGAAGATGCAGCGGTGCCCTGGCGCACCGCCCACGTGGCTCAGATGATGGCCAGTTCGCGGCCGACCTTCTCGAACGCCGCCAGGCAGGCATCGAGCTCCGCGATGGTGTGCTCCGCGGTCACGATGGTGCGCACCCGGCTCTTCTCCTCCGGGACGGTCGGGAAGCCGATCCCCATGGCGAAGACGCCCTCTTCGAAGAGGCGGTCGCTCAGCCTGTGGGCCAGCGCGCCGGCGCCGACGATGACGGGCGTGATCGGCGTCTCGGACGCGCCGGTGTCGAACCCGAGCCGTGCCAGCCCCGCCTTGAAGTGGCGCGCGTTGGTCCACAGCCGCTCGATCAGCTCCGGCTCTTGCTCGAGCACGTCGATCGCGGCGAGGCAGGCCGCGGCCACGGCCGGCGGGTGCGAGGTCGAGAAGAGGAAGGGGCGTCCCTGGTGCTCGAGCACCGCGCGCAGGCTCGCCGGCCCGGCGACGTAGCCGCCCAGCACGCCGATCGCCTTGGACAGCGTCCCGACCTGCACGTGGACGCGGCCGTGAAGGTCGAAATGGTCGACGCTCCCGCGCCCGTTGCGACCCAGCACCCCGGACGCGTGGGCGTCGTCGACGTAGACGATCGCGTCGTGCTCCTCGGCCGCCTCCACGATCTCGGGAAGCCGGGCAATGTCGCCGTCCATGCTGAAGACGCCGTCGGTGATCACCAGGATGGTCCGCTCCGCGCCGCCCGGCGCCGCGCGCACCTCGGCCAGGGCGCTCCGCAGCGCCTCCATGTCGGCGTGCGGGAAGATCTTGCGCTCGGCCTTGGTGAGGCGGATGCCGTCGATGATGCTGGCGTGGTTCAGGGCGTCGGAGACGATCACCGCACCACCGGGCGCCAGGATCGGGATCACGCCGGTGTTGCAGGTGAACCCGGACTGGAAGGTGAGCACCGCCTCGACGTGCTTGAAGCCGGCGAGCCGCGCTTCCAGCTGCTCGTGGAGACGCATCGTGCCGGCGATGGTGCGCACGGCTCCGCTGCCGGCCCCGAATCGCTCAACCGCCTCGATCGCCGCCGCCTTCAGGCGTGGATGGGTGGTGAGCCCCAGGTAGTTGTTCGAGCTGAGGGTGATCACCTCGCGGCCGTCGATGACGCAGCGGCTCGCCTGCTCGCTCTCGACCACGCGCAGCCGCCGGTAGAGGCCGCGCGCCCGCAGGTCGTCGAGCGTGGCGTCCAGGAAGGCGAGCGGGTTGCGCGTACGCGCGGTGGCGTCGGTCATCGGGTCGAGTATAGGAGCGGCCCCGGGTAGCAATGCCCGCCCGTCGCGCGCCCAGGGCCGGGGCGTAGCGGGCAGCAGCCGGAGTTCTCCTGGTCCGCGCACCGCTCACCAGGTGAGGCGTATCGCGGCGCACGATGAGCGGAGCGTTGTCAACTCTCAGCAGGTGAGCGCTGACCGCTCGCCGTCCCGCGGCGCGCTGGTCAACCCCCATCCGGTGAGAGTTGCTGCGGGTCAGCCGGTCGGTCCGGGGGATTGGCCTCACGAGGTGAGAGCTGGCGCCGCTCGGAGGGGCGTGGTACGTCCGCGGCCCTTCGGCGGCGTCGGATCCGCTGCCGCCCGGCGAGCCAGGGCGGCCGCGAGGCCCGCTCGTGCGTGATCCATCTCAGCAGCCTGGCGCCGTCCTCGGCCAGCGGAACACCACGAAGATCGCGCGACTCGAACGCGCTGAACAGGACGGGGTGTCGGCGGACGATGTGGCGGTTGTGCGACGTGTCCGCCACGACCAGCAGCGTCACCCTGCGGCGAGCCGTCCAACCGAGACGCTCCGCGACCATTCCGGCGAGTCGCACCTTCGTGTCGAGGCGGCCAAAGAGGTCCTGCAGGTCGACGAGCAGCGTCTTGACCTCGACGATGACCAGCGTGCCGGTGTCCGGGTGGTAGGCCAGCAGGTCGATTCGCCCACGCTCGCCCCACTGGTTGAAGCTCACCTCTGGCTCGACCGCAAACCCCGCGGCGCGGAGCGTCGCTGCGACGGTCTCCACGATGGCGGCGTGCTCCTCGTCACCGATCCGCGCGAGCTCACCAGCGCGTCCGGTCAGGCGCACCTCCACCCGCAGGCTGAACACGGCGGCGTGACGCTCGAGCGCATCGAAGCTTCCGACGCGGCCGTTTTCATGACGACCGACCGTGGCCGCCGACACGCGCGCACGATCCGCCACTGCACCCTGCGTCCAGTTCCGCCGCAGGCGAAGCATCCGCAACACACGGCCCATCGGCACGAAGTTCATGCTCCGATGATGGACGGCGGGCCTTACCGGCAACTCATCGGGCGCTTATCGAGGGCGTGGCGGCTTCACCGGGTGCTCGACCTCTCGGCTGGTGAGGCTTATCCCAGCGGAGGGGCTCGCCCTGTCTTGCAACTCTCGGATGGTGAGAGGTAGGCGCTCACAAGGACCGGGCGCGTGTGTAGCTCTCAGCTGGTGAGACTTGGCCGCCGGCAGGAGCCCGGCGCGCCCCGATAGGCCTCACGACCTGAGTGTTGATTCACCCCGGCACGGCGGAACCCCTACGGCAGGAGCACGACCTTGCCGGCGTGACGCGAGGCGATCTGGTCGAACGCCTCGGGCCAGCGCTCGAGTGGAAGTCGATGGGTGATGATGGGGCTCACGTCGAGCCCGCCGCGAAGGAGCGCCTGGGTCTGCTCCCAGGTCTCGTACATGCGCCGGCCGAAGATCCCGTGCAGACGCACGCCCTTCATGATCACCAGGTCGGACAGGTCGACCGTCGGCGGTTCGCCGAAGATGCCGAGCAGGCTGATGCGCCCGCCGCGGTCGATGACGTCGAGCGCCTGCGCAAGGGCCGGCGCCGCGCCGCTCATCTCGAGCACCACCTCGACCCCGTCCCCGCCGGTCGCCTCGCGAACGCGCCCCGGCGTGGCGGGGTCGGCGGCGTCGAGCGCGAGGTGTGCCCCCATGGTGCGGGCCAGCTCCAGGCGATACGGCTCGGTATCGGTGGCGATCACGACCGATGCGCCGGCAGCGCGGGCGATCCCCACCGAGCACAGCCCGATCGGGCCGCATCCGGTGACGAGCACGCTCCTCCCCTCGATCGGCTCGACGAAGGCGGCGTGCACCGCGTTGCCCATCGGCTCCTGGAGAGCGACGACCGCGGGGTCGAGGCCGTTGCTCTCGATGGCGTTCTCCTCGGGAACGACGACGTACTCGGCGAATCCGCCGTCGACGTGCGCCCCGATCACGCGCAGGTTGCGGCACAGGTGCGGGTCACCCCGCCGGCAGACCGAACAGGTCCAGTCGACGAGGTGGCTCTCGACGCCGACCAGGTCGCCCTCGCGGACCCGCGTGACGCCGCTGCCGGTGCCGACCACGCGCCCCGCCAGCTCGTGGCCGAGGATCGTCGGCGGCCGCATGACGTCCTGCGCCCAGGCGTCCCAGCTGAACAGGTGCAGGTCGGTGCCGCAGATCGAGGCGGCCTCCATGCGCAGCAGCACGTCGCCCGGGCCCGGGACCGGGACCGGGCGTTCGACCAGCTCCGCGCCCGGCTCGGGACGCGTCTTGGCGAGCGCGCGCATGGTGCGCGGCGGGGCGGTCGCGGTCATCGCCACGAGTATAGGGACCGGGTTCGCGCGCGTTGGCACCCCGGCATCCGCGGGACGCCGCAGGCCGCCGCGCGGGAGCCGCTACGGCTCGCTGAAGTAGTCGCGGGACGCGCGGCGCAGCAGGCCGACGACCAGGATCGCGCTGAGCGCCAGGCCGAGCGGCACGGTGAGCGCGTACCAGCCCGCCGCGGCATCGGGCGGCATCTCGAGCAGCGCCGGCGGCAGGCCGGCCAGGATCGGTACCGGCAGGAGGCTGATCCCGATGGCAAAGCGGTGCGCGATCCGCTTGCGTTGCAGGGCGACGGTGATCCCGAAGATCACGAGCGCCAGCTCGAGCATCATGAAGACCCCGAGCAGGCTGAAGGGAGCGCGCTCGCTGAAGTCGGTGAACGCCACGATGCGCGGCAGCAGGAGGCCGCTCACCGCCAGCAGGCCCAGCGCCCAGCCGAACCACAGGAGGACGCCGAGCGGCGTGCGAGAGGTGCGTTCCGGTGTCGACATGGCGTGGCCGGCATCGTAGCGCGGCGCGCCCACACGTGGCTCCGCCGGCGTGATCGGCCGGGGCGGGGCACGGCCCTCTCGCTTACCATGCCCGTCGCGGCCGTCCGCCGCGCATCATGACCATCACCCACCGCGGCTCGGCCGCCCTCCCCACCGACCGGCGGATCGACATCGCCAACGCGCGCCTCGCGGCTGGGCTCGCGGTCATGCTCCTCCTGGGCGGCTGCCTGACGGCCTCGCCGACGCCGACCCAGACCTCATCGGCGAGCGTCACACCGTCACCGATCTCGACCGAGCGACCCACCAGCACCGCCTCGCCCACGGCCACCCCCGAGCCGGCCCACTCGCTCGACCTCCCCGCCGATCGCGACCCGCGCGAGGTGCGCGTGGCCGTCGCCCCCGCCCTCACCGGCGACGGCGGCACGATCGCGGTGACGGTGACCAACCTGTCGGAGACCCGCATCGACGAGATCGTGCTGCGCTGGGCCACCGACCTTGCCGACGAGCTGTTCCTCGCCCCGTTCGTCCCGAGCGCGGCGCGGGTCGCGGAGTTCGGACCGCCGCTCACCACCGTGACCGATTGGACGAAGTGGGTCGAAGGGCCCGGCGAGGAGGGCGAGCCGGCCGGCACGACGTCGCTCGGCTACGGGCCGATGGACCCGGGGATGACGCTCGAGATCACGCTCTACGTGACGCGGCGCGCCGACGGGCCGGTCGCGTTCGACCTGCAGGTGCTCGACAACGAGGCGCTGCTGACCCTCGAGGATGGTGCGCCCGCCGAGCTGCGGGTCAGCACCCCGTGAGCACCCCGCACGCCATCCTCCCGCCGTGGAGCGACCTGGACGTCGAGCTCCACGCTCGCCTGAGCGACGCCATCGACCCGGAGCGGCGGATCCTGGCCGCCATCGAGCGGATCGTGCCGCTCTCCGGGAAGCGGATCGCCGACGTCGGAACGGGGATCGGCCACTACCCGCGCCTCCTCGCCCGGCGCACGGCGCGCACCTACGGTGTCGAGTCCGACCCTGCGCTGCTGGACGAGGCCCGCCGCCTGGCCGGCAAGGCGCACCAGCCGAACCTGCGCGTGGTCGAAGGGTCGCTGGCAGGGCTGCCGCTGCGCGACGGCGCGGTGGACGTGGTGCTCACCGGGCTCATCGACCCCGAGGATGCCTCCCTGGCGCTGGTCGACGAGGCGCTGCGCGTGCTGCGCCCAGGGGGGCGGCTCATCGCGATCGGCTACTACGGCCGCGACGACGTGGCCAACCTGCTCGAGCCGGAGGTGGTTCGGCACGCCCTCGACGCGACGCAGCGGCGCACCGGCTGGTGGCTGCGCCACGGGTTCAAGATCAAGGTCGTCCACACCCGGCTGGACCTGCGCGACGACGCCACCGCGCACGAGCTCCTGCCGCGCCTCTACGGCGATCGCGGTCGCGCGTACCTCATGCAGCCGCATCGGCCGATGCTCGAGCTGAAGCTCGGCCTGTTCCACCGGTCCCGCTAGGCGCATCTGCCGATTTCGGTCTTGCATTGCGTCCAACCTCGGCATATCATCGTCGCGTCGAAGGCCAGGCTCTTCTCCCCCCGGAGCCTGGCCTTCGGCATGTCCGCCTGAGGGCCGGGTGCGATAATGGCCTCCACCGCATACCGATGCGCCCGCTCGCGCCCTCCGCTCGCGAGCGCCCCACCCACTGGAGGCGACACCTGAGCGATGGCCACCACCACGCCACGCATGAAGATCACCTACGCCACGCTGTCGGCCGACAACGAGGAGCTCCAGGCCGCCTATGACGCCGCGGTCGAGGAGGCGCGCGCCATGCTCGGCCGCTCCTACCCGATGCTCATCGGCGACGAGGAGCGCACGTCGACCGAGCTGTTCGACGATCGGTCTCCGATCGACACCGGGATCGTCGTCAGCCGCTTCCCGAGTGGCACGCGACAGGACGTGCGGGACGCCATCGCCGCGGCCCGTGCCGCGTTTCCCGCGTGGCGCGACCTCGGCTGGCGCGAGCGCCTCGAGATCCTGCGTCGCGCCGCCGACCTGATCAGCGAGCGGCAGTTCCTCTACGCCGCGCTGATGAGCTTCGAGGTCGGCAAGAACCGCCTCGAGGCGCTCGGCGATGTCGAGGAGACGGCGGACCTGATCCGCTACTACGGCGACACGATGGAGCGTCACGACGGCTTCGTGCAGCCGATGGGCTCGCTCTCGCCGGAGGAGCACACCCGCTCGGTCCTCAAGCCGCACGGCGTGTGGGCGGTGATCAGCCCGTTCAACTTCCCGATGGCCCTCTCCGGCGGGCCTGCGGCGGGTGCGCTGCTGGCCGGCAACACGGTGGTCATCAAGCCCTCGTCCGACGCGCCACTGATGGGCCACCTCTTCGCATCGGTCCTGCGCGAGGCGGGCGTCCCGGCCGGGGTCGTCAACGTCGTCACCGGGCCCGGCGACACGGTCGGCGCCGAGCTGGAGGAGAACCCGGGCATCGACGGCATGGTCTTCACCGGCTCGTACGAGGTCGGGATGCGGCTCTACAAGGGCTTCACGCGCGACTATCCGCGGCCGATCATCACCGAGATGGGCGGCAAGAACCCGGCGATCGTCACCCGTCACGCGGACCTGGACATGGCGGCCGAGGGGGTGATGCGCTCGGCCTTCGGCTTCGACGGGCAGAAGTGCAGCGCCACCTCGCGCGTCTACGTCGACCGCGAGGTCGCCGACCAGTTCGTGGCCAGGCTCGCCGAGCGGGCCCGCACCATCCGCGTCGGCGACCCGACGCGCCGCGAGAACTGGATGGGGCCGGTCATCAACCAGCGAGCGCTCGACACCTTCACACGGGCCGTGGCGGATGCCCGCCAGGACGGCGGCGAGGTGATCGTCGGCGGCGAGGTGCTGCGGGACGGCGACGCCGAGCGCGGCTACTTCCCGACCCCGACGGTGGTGACCGGCCTGCCGCTGGAGCATCGCCTGTTCCGCGACGAGCTGTTCGTGCCCTTCGTGGTGGTCGGCGTGGTCGATTCGCTCGACCAGGCGCTCGAGGAGGCGAACGGCACGCCGTACGGGCTCACCGCGGGCATCTTCAGCGACGACCCCGACGAGCAGGCGCGCTTCCTGAAGGGCATCCAGGCCGGCGTGGTGTACGTCAACCGGCGCGCCGGGGCGACCACCGGGGCGTGGCCGGGAATCCAGAGCTTCGGCGGCTGGAAGGGCTCGGGCAGCTCCGGCAAGAACGGCCTCGGCCCGTACTACGTGCAGCAGTTCCTGCGCGAGCAATCACAGACGGTGATGGGCCACGAGCCACCGGAGGCCTGACCGATGACCACCAACGGCCACGCCGTCGCCGACCCACGCGACCCGGTCCTCGAGCCGCTGCACCTCGACGAGGAGGCCGTGGCGGTCGACCCGTCCGGCTGGTTCGCGGTCCAGCTGCGCTACGCGTACCTGCTCGGGGCCGAGGAGACCCCCTACCTGGTCGAGGACCGGGTGGTGCTCGTGGACGGCGACGACGAGGAGACGGCCCTCGGTCGCGCGGTCGAGATGGCCCCCGAGTACGAGGATGCGTTCGAGACCGAGGACGGGGCGGCCGGCGAGATCCGGTTCGAAGGGATCGTGGCCCTCAAGGAGCTTGACGACCCGCCGGGCGCCGGCACCGAGGTCTGGCACGAGTTCATGTCGCCCCCGGGCGTCGAGACCGCGATCGGCGACGACGGGGAGGCGCTCCCCGCCCTGCGCCCGGTCGACCTGGCCTTCCCCCGCGCGCACGACGACTGACCCCGCCGCCGCGTCGATGCTCACCGACTGGCGCGCGCTGCTCTATCGCGTCGCGCGCCCCGTCCTCTTCGGCTTCGATCCGGAGCGCATCCATCACCTGACCCTGCGTGCCCTGGCCGGCGCCGGCGAGGGCCGCATCGGGCGCCGGCTCGCGGGCTGGCTCGCCGGACCCGCGCCCCAGGGTGTCACGCCGGTTCGGCTGATGGGGCTCACCTTCCGCAACCGGGTGGGTGTCGGTGCCGGCTTCGACAAGGACGCGGTGGCGCTCCGCGGCTGGGAGGCGCTCGGGCTCGGCTTCATGGAGGTCGGCACGGTCACGCCTGAGCCGCAGCCGGGGAACCCGCGGCCACGGCTCTTCCGCCTCCCGGCCGATGCGGCGCTGATCAACCGGATGGGCTTCAACAACGAGGGGGCGGCGGCGCTCGCGCGGCGCGTCATGCTGGCGCGCCGCCACCTGCCCGACGGCTTCGTCATCGGGGTCAACATCGGCCGCGCCAAGGAGACCGATGCGGCGCAGGCCCTCGACGATTACCTCGCCTGCCATCGGCTCGTCGCGCCGGTGGCCGACTACCTGGCGATCAACGTGTCCAGCCCCAACACCCCCGGCCTCCGCGACCTCCAGGAGCCGGCCGCGCTGGCCGCGCTGCTCGAGGCCCTGGCGCGCGCCGGCGAGGCGTCTGGGTTCCGCCGGCCGCTCCTGGTGAAGCTCGCCCCCGACCTCGCCATTGGGCGACGGGACGCCATGCTGCGCATGCTGTGCGATACGCCGGCCGACGGGGTCATCCTCTCCAACACGACCGTGGCGCGCGACGGGCTGCGCACCCGCGCGCCCCTTGCCGCCGAGCCGGGCGGCCTGTCCGGCGACCCACTGTGGCGGAGCACGCTGGAGGCGGTCGAGCGGGCGCGGGAGATCGTCCAGGCGCGCCTGGTGATCATTGCCTCGGGCGGCATCGGCAGCGCCGAACGCGCGGCGGCGGCGGTCGCGGCGGGAGCGGACCTGGTCCAGCTGTGGACCGGGCTGGTGTACCGCGGCCCCGGGCTCGTCGGCGAGGCGGTGCGGGCAACGGCCTGACCGACCGCCAGGGGGTTGCGGCGTGCCCCACGGACGCTGGTACCATGCGTCGAACTAGCCAGGGGCGCGGGCAGGACGCGCCGCTCCGATTCGGAGTGCATGGTCATGACCACCGAGACGACGACCCCGGCTGCCGCTGCCCCGCGCGCGGCGGGCCCGCGGATCGTCACCGAGCTGCCGGGCCCGCGTGCCCGAGCCATCATCGCCCGCGACGAGGCCGTCGCCTCCCCCTCGCTGACGCGGGCCTACCCGCTGGTTGCCGAGTCGGGCAGCGGACTGCTGGTCACCGATGTCGACGGCAACACCTTCCTCGACTTCGCCGCCGGGATCGCGGTCTGCTCCACCGGCCACTCGCACCCGAAGGTGGTGGCGGCCATCAAGGAGCAGGCCGACCGGCTGATCCACATCGCCGCGACCGACTTCTACGAGCCGCGCTACCTGGAGTTCATGGAGCGGCTGGCGGCCATCGCCCCGTTCGAGGAGCCGGCCCGCGTCTTCCTCACCAACTCCGGCACCGAGGCGATCGAGGGCGCCATCAAGCTGGCGCGCTACCACACCCATCGGGCCGGCATCATCGCCTTCGAGGGCGCCTTCCACGGCCGCACCATGGGCGCGCTGTCGCTCACCAACTCGAAGGTCAAGCAGCGCGCCGGCTTCGGGCCGCTGCTGCCGATGGTCCACCATGCTCCGTTCCCGCGCGTCCGCGCGTGGCGCGAGGGATCGGGAGGCGACGGCACGGCCGAGGTCGAGTACCTGCGCAGGACTCTCTTCGGGCGCCAGATCGCGCCGTCCGACGTGGCCGCCATCGTGATCGAGCCGGTGCAGGGCGAGGGCGGCTACTTTCCCGCGCCCGCGCCCTTCCTGCGCGCCCTGCGCGAGATCTGCGACGAGCACGGCATCCTGCTCGTCGCCGACGAGATCCAGTCGGGGATGGGCCGCACCGGGCGCTGGTGGGCCATGCAGCACGCCGGCGTCGAGCCGGACATCGTCGCCACCGCCAAGGGCATCGCCTCGGGCATGCCGATCGGTGCGTTCATCGCCCGCGAGTCGGTCTGGACGTGGCCGCCCGGCGCGCACGGCTCCACGTTCGCCGGCAACCCGGTGTGCGCCGCGGCGGGCCTCGCCACGCTCGAGCTGATCGAGAAGGAGCTGCTCGCCAACGCCGCCGCGATGGGCGAGCGGCTGCGGACCGGGCTGGAGCGCGTCGCGGAATCGACCGACGTCGTCCGCGACATCCGCGGCATCGGCCTCATGCTCGGCGTCGAGTTCGCCTCGCACGAGGCAGCCGAGGCCGTGCAGCAGGAGGCGTTCGAACGCGGCCTGCTGGTCCTCGAGTGCGGCGAGGCGTCGCTGCGCTTCTCCCCGCCGCTCATCGTCACCGCGGAGGAGGTGGACATCGCGGTTCGCCTCTTCGGGGAGGCCGTCGCGGCGGCGCACCGTCCCGAGCGGGGGGTCGCGGAGGTCGGCGGCTAGCTCCTCAGCGGCCGTCGAGCAGGTCCGAGAGGCTCGTCACCACGAGTCCTCGCTCGCGCAGGCCAGGCACCACGATGCGCAGGGCGGCAAGCGTGTTGTAGCCACCCAGGTGGAACAGCACGTTCGACCCGCTCTGCGCATCGGTGATCACCTTCGACGCGATCTGCTCAGCGGTCGGCCCGCCGTCGCTGACCGGCTTCCAGTCGACCGTGTCGACGTCCCACATGAACGTCTTCGTGTACCCCACCTCGGCCGCCGCCGCCCGGACGGCGTCGTTGACCGATCCGTACGGCGGGCGCCAGTACGGCTGCGGGTTCTGCCCCGTGCCGGCCCGCAGCAGCGCCTCGGCGGCGGTCAGCTCGTCGCGGATGAACTGGGCGGTCGGTGGGCCGCCGGTCTGGCACGGCGCGGTCGCCGGCGAGCCGGAGCCACCCCGCACCAGGTCGCAGTGGTGCATCGTGTGGTTCGCGATCTCGAACAGCTCGGGGTGGTCGCGGATGATGACCATCACGGCTCGCCCCTGCGTCGTGTCGCTCATCGCGCCGGTGGCGAAGATGGTGGCGCACACCTCGTTGGCGACGAGGAACTCCATGATCTGGACCGCCGGGTCCATGCGACCTCCCATGTCGAAGGTCAGCGCGACCTCGTTGCCGGCGTTCGGGATGCGGGCGTAGGTGGCGACGCCCCCGCCGCTGCGCGTCCCGGCGCGGCATTCGAGCCCTCCGAACGGCGGCGGGATCGAGGGCACCGGGCTGGCCGGCGGCGTCACCCCGGGCGTCGGCGCAGGCGTGACGCCGGGCTCTTCGGCCACGACCAGCTCCCATCCCGCCTCCAGCCGGCCGGCATCCTCGGCCAGGGCGGGGTAGCGGTCGGCGTTCCAGGCCTGGAGCTGGACGACGGTCGTGCCGAAGCGGCTGGCGATGCCGAAGAGGGTGTCGCCGCCCCGCACGATGTAGGTCGTCACGCCTGCCGGCGTGGCGCTCGCCGACGGGCTGATGGTGGGCAGCAGGCTGGCCGTCGGTCGCGGCGACGGGACGGACGGCACGAGGCTCGGCGAGGGCGTGGCCGAGGCCGGCGCACAGGCCGTCAGCACCACGGCGAGCAGGGGCGCGCCGACGTGGCGCACGCGGTATGCCCTCACGGTCCGGCTCAGTTCGGGTTGTAGCCGAGGTCGCCGGTGCTGATCGGCGGCAGCGCGCCGTCGGCGAGCAGCCGCGACTCCCGCCGCAGCAGGGCGAGCTCCGCACGGAGCCGGGTCGCTGCATCGGGGAGCTCGAGCAGCTCCTGCTTGCGGGTCAGCTCGATCTGCAGGACGCCGCCCACCGCGTAGCTCGCCGCGAGCGGGTCGTCCGGGAGGGAGATCGGCTTGAGCACTTCGTCGAGCGAGCGGGCCACCTGTTGCACCTCAGCGTCTGCGTGGCCTATGGACGCAGCGGCAGCCACGAACCGTTTCACGGTGGCCATGTAGCCGTCGAGCGCGCTCTGCACCTCGGGCAGCAGGGTCGGATCGACCGCGCCGCCCAGCTCGGGCAGCTCCTCCGCCTCGACCAGCGCGTAGGGACCCTCGCGGTCGACCGCGCCGAGCGCGGCCCGGGCGACGCCCGCCGCCAGCAGGACCCACCGCCCATCGGGGAACTGCTCGGCGGTGCGCACCTCGCAGATCGTCCCGACCGAGCGGCCGATCGCCCGATCATCTCCGGACTCCTGCCCCTCCACCAGCATCGCCACCACGAAGCGCCCGGCGTACGGCGAGCCGTCGGCCAGGATGTCGCGTGTCATCGCCCGGTACCGCTCCTCGAAGATGTGCAGCGGGAGCGGCAGATGCGGGAAGACGACCGAGTGGAGCGGGAAGTACGGCAGGCGCATCGGTCCGGCGATGCTCCCACCCGCGCGACCTCGGCGCAAGCGACCGAGCCACGGCCCCGGCGCACGACCATCCGTCGACCGACACGTGGCGACCGATGCGCGTCGGGCGATGGGTGCGACTCCGCCGTCGGCTAGCATGCGGACGAGAATGCGCGCCTTCATCGGTCTGGGTGGGAACGTGGGCGACGTGCGAGCCGCCTTCGTGTCGGCCGCCGCCGGCCTGCGCGCGCTCGGCACCCTGGTCCACGCCTCGAGCCTCTACGCGAGCGCGCCACGGGACCGCTACGGCCAGCCCGAGTTCACCAACGCGGCGGTCGAGCTGCAGATCGACACCGACGCGCCGAGCCTCCTGCTCGCGCTCAAGCAGCTGGAGCTGTCGCTGGGGCGCGACCCGCAGGGCGTCCGCTTCGGACCGCGCACGATCGACCTCGACATCCTCAGCCTCGACGGACGCTGCGTCGAAGATGCCGAGCTGCCGCTGATCGTCCCGCACCCGCGCCTCCACGAGCGGCGCTTCGCCCTCGAGCCGCTGGCCGAGCTGGACCCGGCGCTGCGGCCGTGGCGCGGCTGTGCCGACGTGCGGCGCGACGTGACGGTGGCCGACCTGCTCGCCACGGTCGCCGAGCAGGAGGTGCGGCGGATCGCCGGGCCGGACTGGGCCGACTGACCCGGACGCCTAGAGGCGCACCTTGGGCGGGTTGTGGTGGTCCCACATGTGGACGGTGTCCAGGAAGCGGACCAGGCCGCGGCGGTGACTCATCACCACCGAATGGGTGCGCGCGCCGCCGCCGAAGAAGCGGACGCCGCGGAGCAGCTCACCATCGGTGACGCCGGTGGCGCAGAAGACCACGTTCTCGCCCGGCGCGAGGTCATCGGTCATGTACACGCGCTCGGTGTCGTCGACGTCGACGCCCATCTTCCGCGCGCGCTCCTTCTCCTCCTCGGAGCGCCACGCGAACTTCGCCTGGATCTCGCCGCCGAGACACTTGAGGGCGGCCGCGGCGAGGACGCCCTCCGGGGCCCCGCCGATGCCCATCACGGCATGGATGCCCGTCCCCGACACCGAGGCGTTGATGCCGGCGGTGAGATCCCCGTCGCTGATGAGCTTGATGCGCGCCCCGGCGGCGCGGACCTCGGCGATGAGCGATTCGTGGCGCGGCCGGTCGAGGATGACGATGGTGATGTCCCACACGTTGCGCCCCAGCGCGTCGGCGATCGCCTTGACCGTCGTGGCCACCGGATCGTCGATGTGGACCTTGCCGGCCGCCGCGGCGCCGACCACCAGCTTGCGCAGGTAGGTGTCCGGGGCATGCATCAGACCCCCCGGCTCGGAGGCGGCAAGGACCGCGGTCGCGTTCGGGGATCCGGTGGCGACCAGGTTGGTGCCCTCGAGCGGGTCGACGGCGATGTCGACCTGCAGCGCGGCCTCGCGGTTGCCGACCTTCTCGCCGATGTACAGCATCGGCGCCTCGTCCCGCTCGCCCTCGCCGATGACGATCGTGCCGCTGATGTCCGACTCCTCCATGGCGCGGCGCATCGCCTCGACCGCAGCCTGGTCCGCCCCGTCGCGATCCCCGCGTCCCATGAGCCGGGCGGCAGCGATGGCACCCGCCTCGGTGGCGGCGACCGCCTCGACGCTGATCAGCTTCTCCATCGGTTCAGCGCTCCATCGACCTAGTGGCGGAAGTGGCGGCGGCCGGTGAAGACCATCGCCATGTGGTGCCGGTCGGCGACCTCGATCGCCATCTCGTCGCGGATGCTGCCGCCCGGCTGAATGATGGCCGTCACGCCGGCCTGGGCGGCCACCTGGATCCCGTCGGGGAACGGGAAGTAGGCGTCCGAGGCCATCACCGACAGCGGGGCCCGCTCCCCCGCCTTGCGCAGGGCCACCTCGACGCTCACCACGCGCGACGGCTGGCCGGCGCCCATCCCGATCATGGCGTGCTTCTTGGCGAGCACGATGGCGTTCGACTTGACGTGGCGCACCGCGCGCCAGGCGAAGAGCAGATCGGTCAGCTCCTCGAGGGTCGGGCGCCGCTGGGTCACCACCTGGAGCTTGTTGCGGTCCTCCTCGAGGTTGTCGAACGTCTGCACCAGCAGCCCGCCCCCGATGCGCTTGAAGTCGAAGTTGCCGATCCCCATCTCCGGCCCGTCGGCGTCGTTGGGGGGCACCTCGATGATCTCGAAGCCCTTCTTGGTGCGCAGGATCTCGAGCGCCTCGGGCGTGTACCCGGGGGCCACGATGGCCTCGAAGAAGCCGGGCCGGATGGCGCGAGCGGCGGTCTCGTCGACGATCCGGTTGGCGCCGATGATGCCGCCGTAGGCGCTCACGCTGTCTCCCTCGAGCGCCAGCCGGAAGGCCTCGGCCAGGTCGACCACGCTGGCCAGGCCGCACGGGTTGCCGTGCTTGACGATGCACACCGTGGGCGTCTTGAAGTCACTGGCAATGGCCCACGCCGCGTCGAGGTCGAGCAGGTTGTTGAACGAGAGGTCCTTGCCGGCGATCTGGTGCGCGCGGCTGATGCTCGTCCGGCGCTGCCCCGGGTCGGCGTAGAAGGCGCCGACCTGGTGCGGGTTCTCGCCGTAGCGCAGGTCCGCCTTCTTCTCGACCACCATGGTGAGGCGGCTCGGGAACATGAGCCCGGCCTGGGCGTTGAGGTAGCTCGCGATCTGCGCGTCGTAGGCCGCGGTCAGGGCGAACGCCTCAGCCGCCAGCTTCTGGCGGGTCTCCGGGCTCACGCTTCCCTGGGCGCGCAGATCGCGCAGGACCGATGCGTACTGCGTCGGGCTGCTCACCGCCGCCACGCCCGGGAAATTCTTGGCGGCCGCGCGCAGGAGGGAGACGCCGCCGATGTCGATCTGCTCGAGCGCCGCGTCGAGGGTCGTCTCCGGCCGCGCGGTCGTCTCGGCGAACGGGTAGAGGTTGACGACCACGATGTCGATCGTCTCGATCCCGTGCTCGGCCAGCTGGGCGAGGTGGTCCGGTTGGTCACGCCGCGCCAGCAGGCCGGCGAAGATCGCGGGGTGGAGCGTCTTGACACGGCCACCGAGGATCTCGTTCGTCTCGGTCAGCTCGGAGACGGGGCGCACCCCGTCGATGCCGGACTCGGTCAGGTGGGCGCGGGTGCCATCGGTCGCGAAGCACTCGATCCCGGCATCGGAGAGGCCTCGGGCGAGCTCGACGATGCCGTCGCGGTCCGAAACGGAGAGGAGGGCGCGCAATCGACAACCTCGGTGCGGTGGGGGGCGTGGGCGGGGCGGTGCGTGACGGCGTCGGGGCCCGATTATAGGCACGCGCCGGCCCTCGGCGAGGCGCGCCGGACGAGCCGCTATACTCCGCCGAGCCCATGGGAATCCTGTTCAGCTCGCTCGACACGTTCAACTTCCCCGACCTCTTCACCCTGCTGTGGGTCGGGGCGCTGGTCATCACCGTCGGCGCGATCGTGGTCTACAACCTGGCGCTGCGCCGCTACCGGCGCTATCCGGTCATTCTGGCCCTCCACGAGTGGGTCTTCTGGTCGATCGTGGCCACGTGGGGGATCGTGCCGCTGCTGGTCATCATCCACGTGCCGCTGCTGCTCGTCCTGCTGCTCGTCATCCCGGGCATGGCCGTGGCCGCGTGGGCCGCGTTCGTGAAGTTCCCACCGCTCATCGCCGAGGCCAACGACGGGCTGCGCCGCCAGCGCTACGTGCCGCCGCCGCGCCGCGAGGCGCGCGAGCGGGCACGCCCGACTCCGGCCGGACGCCGCCGCAAGCACCGCTGAGAGGCTTCCCGCGCCCCGCCTCCCGGCGGCGGCAGCACGGGCCTCCCGCACCGATGAAGCGGCGGCTTGTCGCCTGGGCACCCCGTCCAGGCGTCACCTCAACCATTGAATCGGTGTGCCTGTAGCCCAGACGGCCGGTGCTGACCTCCCCAGGCGTCAGACGCACCGATGAAGCGCATGTACGTAGCCCAGGACCGCTGCCAGGCGCCAAACGTACCGATCAATCGAATGGAACGGCAGACGGCGCGCGATCCTCGGACAGCGGTCCTAGTTGACGGACGAGGCGCCTCCCGGGGCCGCCACCGTCCTCGTCTGAGGGCCTGGGTCTCCTAGTGCACCGTGCCCGCCGAGCTCCCCGGCGCCGTGGCGCTGGGACGCTGTGACGCAGTCGCCTCGACGGATCCATTGAAGGTCAGCTCGCCGTCGGGCGACAGGTCGATGGTCACCGTCCCACCGGGCGGGATCTCGCCCGCCAGCAGCCGCCGCGCCAGCGGGTTCTCGATGCTGCGCTGGATGGCGCGCCGCAGCGGCCGCGCCCCGTACACCGGGTCGTAGCCCTCGCGCGCCACGTGCGCGCGTGCCGCATCGGTCACCACCAGGGAGATGCCGGTCTCCGCCAGGCGGCGCTCGACCGCCGCCAGCAGCAGGCTCACGATCTCGGCCAGCTGCGCCTCCGAGAGCGGCTCGAAGACGATGATCTCGTCGACGCGGTTGAGGAACTCGGGTCGGAAGTGCTCGCGCAGCTGGTCGCGCACGCGCCGCGCGGCCTCGTCGAAGGCCCCGCCGCCTCGCTCGGCAGCCTCGATGAGCGCCGTCGAGCCGATGTTGCTGGTCATGATGACGACGGTGTTCTTGAAGTCGACCGTCCGGCCCTGCGCATCGGTCAGGCGTCCGTCGTCGAGGAGCTGGAGGAGCACGTTGAAGACGTCCGGGTGCGCCTTCTCGATCTCGTCGAAGAGGACGACCTGGTACGGCCGCCGGCGCACCGCCTCGGTCAGCTGGCCGCCCTCCTCGTAGCCGACGTAGCCGGGCGGCGCGCCCATCAGGCGGCTGACCGCGAACTTCTCCATGTACTCGCTCATGTCGATCCGCACCAGCGCGTGCTCATCGTCGAACAGGAATTCGGCAAGGGCCCGTGCCAGCTCGGTCTTGCCGACCCCGGTGGGACCCAGGAAGATGAACGAGCCGATCGGGCGCCGGGGGTCCTTGAGCCCCGCGCGCGCGCGGCGGATGGCGTCGCTGACCGCGGTGACCGCCTCCTCCTGGCCGATCAGCCGTGCGTGGAGCCGCTCCTCCATGTGGAGCAGCTTCTCCATCTCGCCCTCCAGCAGGCGCGAGACGGGAATCCCGGTCCAGCGGGCGACCACGTCGGCGATGTCGTCCGCGTCGACCTCCTCCTTGAGCAGCACCGATCCGGAGGCCTTCAGCTCCTTCAGCCGCTCCTCGAGCTGCGCCAGCTGCGCGGTCAGCTCGTTGGCGCGGCCGTACTTGAGCTCCGCGGCGCGGGCGTAGTCGGCGGCCCGCTCGGCCGCCTCGATCTCGGGGGTCAGGCGCTCGAGCTCCTCCCGCGTGTGACGGATCTCGGCCACGACCCCCTTCTCCTGCTCCCACTGCGCCTTCATCCCGTCGCCGCGCTCGCGCAGGTCGGCGAGCTCCCGCTCGAGCGCCTCGAGGCGCGCCTTGCTCGCCTCGTCGCGCTCCTTGCGCAGCGCCTCGCGCTCGATCTCGAGCTGCATGCGGCGCCGCTCGATCTCGTCGAGCTCGGCGGGCATGGAGTCCATCTCCATCCGCAGCCGGCTGGCGGCCTCGTCGACCAGGTCGATCGCCTTGTCGGGCAGGAACCGCTCGGTGATGTACCGATTGGAGAGCACCGCGGCCGCCACCAGGGCCGAGTCGGTGATGCGGACCCCGTGGTGGACCTCGTAGCGCTCGCGCAGGCCGCGCAGGATGCTGATCGTGTCCTCGACGCTCGGCTGGTCGACGATGATCGGCTGGAAGCGCCGCTCCAGCGCCGCGTCCTTCTCGATGTGCTTGCGGTACTCGTCGAGGGTGGTGGCACCGATGCAGTGCAGCTCCCCGCGCGCCAGCATCGGCTTGAGCAGGTTGGAGGCGTCCATGGCGCCCTCGGATGCGCCAGCGCCGACCACGGTGTGCAGCTCGTCGATGAACAGGATGATCGTCCCGTCGGACTCGGTGACCTCCCTGAGCACCGCCTTGAGACGTTCCTCGAACTCGCCGCGGTACTTGGCGCCGGCCACCAGCGCGCCCAGGTCCAGCGCCACCACGCGTCGGTTGCGCAGGCCGTCGGGGACGTCGCCGCGCACGATGCGCTGCGCGAGCCCCTCGGCGATGGCCGTCTTGCCGACCCCCGGCTCGCCGATCAGGACCGGGTTGTTCTTGGTGCGCCGGCTGAGGACCTGAATGACGCGGCGGATCTCCTCGTCGCGCCCGATCACCGGGTCCAGGACGCCGCGCTCGGCCAGCTCGGTCAGGTCGCGGCCGTACTTGCTGAGCGACTCGTAGGTCGCCTCGGGGTTCTCGGTGGTCACGCGTTGGTTCCCTCGGATCTCGGTGAGCGCCGCGAGGACGCCGTCGGTGGTGACGCCTGCCGCGGCGAGCGCCGCGGCGGCACCGCTCCCGCCGGCCTCCAGCGTGGCGAGCAGGAGGTGCTCGGTGGAGACGTAGTCGTCGTGCATCCGCTCGGCGATGGGGTGCGCGTCGGAGAGCACGCGGCGTGCCTCGTTCGAGAGCGTCAGCTGCGCCGCTGCGCCCTCCACCTTCGGCAGCTTGGCCAGCTCGGCGCGCAGCGCGTCGCCGACCGCCGCCGGATCGATCCCCATCCGCTCGAGCACGGCGGGCACCACGCCCTCCGGCTGCTCGACCAGGACCAGCAGCAGGTGCGCCGCCTCGAGCTGCGGATGCCCCTCGCGCTCGGCGAGCGCCTGGGCCTCGCCGATCGCCTCGCGGGCGCGGGTCGTGAAGCGTTCGATGCGCATCGTCGCTACCTCGGTGGCTCCGGCTGCGGGTGCGCGGCGGCGAACGCGCCGAAGTCGGCGCGCCCCGCCTCGTCCAGCCGTGGCAGCACGACCCGCACCGTGACGACCAGGTCGCCCTTCTCACCGTTCTTCTTCGGCATGCCGCGTCCGGGGACGTGGATCTGCTGCCCGTTCTGCGTGTTGGGGCGGATGCGCAGCTTCACGCTCCCGGTGGGCGTCCGCACCGGCACCTCGGCACCCAGCAGGGCCTCGGCGAGGGTGAGCGGCAGCTCGGTGTGCAGGTCGGCGCCACGCCGCTCGAAGCGTGGATCGGGCGCGATGCGCACGGTGATCAGCAGGTCGCCGGCGCCCCCGCCGTTGGAGCGCAGGCCTCCGCCGCGGAGCTTGATCCTGGCCCCGTCGGCAACGCCCGGGGGGATCGTCACCTCCAGGCGCCGGCCGTCGACGTTCACCATCCGCTTCGCGCCACGCATCGCCTCGGCCAGGCTGATCTGGGCCTCGGCGGTGGCCTGCGGGGCGCGGACCTGGCGCGGCGCGGAGGCGCCGCCGAAGTCATAGAGGGTGTCGAACCCGCCGGGGGAACCGGCGCGCCCGGTGGCAAAGCCACCGGCATCGGCTCCGAAGAAGGTGCGGAAGAAGTCGCTGAAGCCACCCATCTCGTCGGGCGAGACGGTGCGGTACGTCCAGCGCGTGCCGCCCGGCGCGCCGCCGAATCCGGCCCAGGATGATGCCTGGCCTGGATCGAAGCCGGCCTGCTCGTAAGCCTGCCAGTTCGACCCCAGCTCGTCGTAGCGCTTCCGCTTCTCCGGGTCGGAGAGGACGGCGTGCGCCTCGTTGGCCTCCTTGAAGCGCCGCTCGGCGGCCGGATCTGCGTTGGTGTCCGGGTGGAGCTCACGCGCCAGCCGGCGGTAGGCCTTCTTGATCTCGGCCTGTGACGCGGTCTTCGGCACGCCGAGGATGGCGTAGTAGTCCTTGTAGTCCATGGCTCGCCGACCCCCTTACCGATGGACCGCCGGCGTATCGCCCCACGCCGGGCTCCGGGCCACGCACCGACGATTGATCGGTCCGCCTGGCGCCGGGACGGCGCCGAATGACCGTCTCGGGCCACGGTTCCATCGATGCGTCGATGAAGCGACGCCCGAATCGGGCGGCCAGGCGTCATCCCATCGATGCATCGGCCGATCCATCGGTCGCCTCAGGCACTGCCCGCCGGCGGCTGGGGCTGTGGACGCTTCGGCGCCGCCGGCTTGGCGGCGACCGGCGCCTCCTCGTCCGCCGGCTTGCGGGTCCGGCGCGGTCGGGCCGCGGCGCGTCGCTGGCGCTGGTCGCGCTCGGCCTTGATGCGGGCCGCGGGCCGCGGCGCGTCGATGAGCGCCTCGGCCAGCACCTGGTCCATCGTCTCGACCGGCACGATGCGGAGCTGGGTGCGCACCTCCTCGGGCACGTCGACCAGGTCCTTCTCGTTGCGCTGCGGGATGAGGACCGTCTTCACGCCGGCGAGGTGCGCGGCGAGCAGCTTGGACTTCAGCCCGCCGATCGGCAGGACGCGGCCGCGGAGGGTGATCTCGCCGGTCATGGCCAGGTCACGGCGCACCGGCTTGCCGGAGAGGAGGCTCGCCATGGCGGTGGCCATCGTCACGCCGGCGCTGGGGCCGTCCTTGGGGGTCGCCCCGGCCGGGACGTGGATGTGGATCGTCTGCTTCTCGAACGCGGCGGGGTCGATCCCCAGGTCGCGCGACCGGGCGCGGACGTAGCTGAGGCCGGCACGCGCCGACTCCTGCATCACGCTGCCCAGCTGGCCGGTGAGGATGAAGTCGTCCTTGCCGTCCATCTTGGTCGCCTCGACCTGCACGATGTCGCCGCCCGCATCGCTGACCACGAGGCCGGTCACCATGCCGACCGTGTCCTCCGTCTCCAGCTCGCCGTACTCGAAGCGAGCCGGTCCGAGGTACTCCTCGAGGTCGTCCGGGGTCACGGTCACGGTGACCTTCCGGTCGTCGGCCACGCGACGCGCCACCTTGCGGCTGATGTTGGCGATCTCGCGCTCCAGGTTGCGGACCCCGGCCTCCTTGGTGAAGGCCTGGATGAGGCGCACCAGGGCGGCCTCGTCGATGACGAGGTTGGCGTCCGTCAGGCCGTGCGCCTCGAGCTGCTTGGGCACCAGGAAGCGCTGCGCGATGCCGAGCTTCTCGAGCTGCGTGTAGCCGGGCAGCTGGATCACCTCCATCCGGTCGCGGAGGGCCGGCGGGATGGTGTCGAGCATGTTGGCGGTGGCGATGAAGAGCACCTTCGACAGGTCGAACGGCACCTCCAGGTAGTTGTCCTGGAACGTGTTGTTCTGCTCGGGGTCGAGGACCTCGAGGAGGGCGCTCGAGGGGTCGCCGCGAAAGTCCATGCCGACCTTGTCGATCTCGTCGAGCATGAACACCGGGTTCGCCGACTCGGCGGTCTTGATGCTCTGGATGACGCGGCCGGGGAGCGCGCCGATGTAGGTGCGTCGGTGCCCGCGGATCTCGGCCTCGTCGTGGATGCCGCCGAGGCTCATGCGCACGAACTTGCGGCCCATCGCCTTGGCGATGCTCTTGCCGAGGCTCGTCTTGCCGACGCCCGGCGGGCCGACGAAGAGGAGGATCGGCGAGCGGATCTTGTCGGCCAGCTTGCGCACAGCCATGTACTCGACGATGCGCTCCTTGGGCTTCTCCAGCCCGTAGTGGTCCTCGTTGAGGATGCGCTCCGCATCGGCCAGGTCGAGGTTGTCATCGGTCTCGACGCCCCACGGCAGGCTCACCAGCCAGTCGACGTAGGTGCGAATGACGCCCTGCTCGGGGGAGGCGGACGGGATGCGGGCCATGCGGTCCACCTCCTTGAGCGCCTTCTCCTTCACCGCGTCGGGCATCGCCGACTCCTCGACCCGGGTGCGCAGCTCTCCGGCCTCGGCGACCGCGGGATCGTCCTCGCCGAGCTCCTTCTGGATCGCCTTCATCTGCTCGCGCAGGATGTACTCGCGCTGGGTCTTGTCCATCTCGGACTTGACCTCGGACTGGATGCGGCCCTTCAGCTCGAGCACCTCGATCTGCTTGGCCAGGAAGGCGCCCACCTTGCGCAGGCGCTCCGGGACGTCGATCGTCTCGAGCAGCTCCTGCCGCAGATCGGTGTCCATGTCGGGGCTGTAGGCGACCATGTCGGCCAGCAGCCCGCCCTCGCCGATGTTGCGCGCGGCGACCGCCACCTCCGGCGGCACCGAGGCGCCCGAGCTGACGTACGTCTCGATCTGCGCCTGGACCGATGCCATCAGGGCCTCGACCTCGAGGGTCTTGGGGTGCGCGTCCTCGACCACCTCCACGCGCGCCTCGAGGTACGGCTCGGTCTGGGTCAGGGCCAGCAGGCGGATGCGGCGCTGCCCCTGGACGATGGCGCGCAGCGACCCGTCCTGGGAGCGGATCACCTGGGCGATCTTGGCCAGCGTGCCGATGGCGTACAGCTCCTCGGCCGTGTCCACCTCCTCCGTGTCGGAGCTGCGCTGGGTGACGAGCGCGATGCTCGAGCCGGAGCGCACGGCGCGGTCGAGCGCCTTGACGCTGCGGTCGCGGCCGACGTTCAGGGGCACGATCATCTCCGGGAAGATGACGGTGTCGCGCAGCGCCACCAACGGCAGGACCTGGCCGCCCTCGGCGGCACCGGCCGGCGGCTCGACGGCCTCCGCGGCGGGCTGCTCGCCCGGCTGCGGCTCGTCAGGGTTGTCGTTCCGAATCTCGGGATCCACGGTGTTCACGTCCTTGCAGGTTCCTCGTCGGGAGCCACCGGTTCCGGCTCGCTCTCGACGAAACGTTCGACATCGGCCTCATCGAACAGGTCGAACACCCGGATCTTGCCGAGCTCCTCGAGCTGAAGGATGACCTTGACGCCGGCCAGGTTCACTCCCTGGCGTCGGGTGAGGAAGCGGATGACGCGCACCCGCCGGATATCCGCCTCAGAGTAGAGGCGCAGGTTGTTGCGCCGCTGCGGACATACGAGTCCCTCCTCCTCGTAGATGCGCAGCGTGCGCGGGTGCACGCTCGCCAGCTCGGCGGCGATGCTGATGAAGTACCGCGGCCGCTGCGGGTCGCGAAGACTGCTCACAGACCGATGGGGACGGCGCCGTGCGCCGTCCCCGGGAGTACCGTTCCGCGCGGAGCGGAGATCACGTCGACGAGCCATCGGCGGCGGGTCCCACCTGGCGGGGGGCCGCCTTGACCTGGATCTGGCGCGGCTTGACCTCCTCCGCCTTCGGGATGCGCAGGGTCAGGATGCCGTGCTCGAAGGTCGCCTCGGCACGGTCGCCCTCGACCCGCACCGGCAGCTGGAGCTGGCGGTGGAACGAGCCGAAGCGGCGCTCGCGGTACAGGTACTGGTCCCGCTCGACCTGCTCGTCGGCCTTCATCTCGCCACGCAGGGTGAGCGTCTGGCCGGTGATGGTGATGTCGACCTCCTCCGGCTTCACGCCGGGGAGGGCAGCCTCGACGACGATCTCGTCCGCGTTCTGGTGCACGTCGATGGCGGGAGCGATCCCCTCGCCGTCGAAGGCGCGCCAGGTCAGCGGCCGGTAGAGCCGGTCATCGAACAGGCGATCCATCGTGTCGCGCAGGCTGAGCATGTCCGTGAAGGGGTCGAATCTCGTCAGGTTGGCCATGGTTGATCTCCTCGAACCTACCTCGCTAGGGTGGAACGTGGCGACACCATAACCTCTGACAATGGTGTTGTCAAGCCTTTTGTCAGCCATGCTGGATTCGGCGGCGCAGCTCCTCCACCCGCCGTGGCGCGCGCCGCGTCTCTCGCGTGGCGAGGGGTGCACCGGCGTAACGGACGAGCTGGTACGCGGCGGCGAGGCGGCCGAGCGAAGGACCGCCGATGCTGGCGCCCACCCGCCGCGCGTGCGCCGCGGGCGTCTCGCTGGCACGTCGCGCGAGGTGGGCGCGCGCGGCGAGCTCCTCCAGCGCGGCGAGGTAGGCGCCCACCGGCGAGGCCGGATCGAAACGGCGCCGCGGCGACGCCGGCGGGGCGGGCGGGAGGGACGCCTCGTCCGGCGGCCGGACGATGGCGCGCTCCTCGAAGCCGGCCACCTCGGCAGCCGCCGCGCGACGCCGCTCCTGCATGCGGTACCAGAGGTAGAGGCCGACCAGCAGCAGCTCGGCGACGAGCAGGAGGGCCAGCACGGCGAAGAACACGATGGTCGGTGTCGACGAGATGTCCGCCGGCACGGTGTCCAGCCGGGGCAGCGAGATGCGGGGGATGGTGATCCCGCGCGGCAGGAGCGGACCGAGGAGCTCGGTGAGGGCGGCCACCGCGACGATCAGCGGCGTCGACAGGAGGAGCAGGACGAGCAGCAGGGTGCGCAGCGGGCCCACCAGCGCCGCGGTGAGGGAGGCGACCGGCACCCCGAGGAGGGCCGCCGCGGGGATGCCGAGCAGGGTGACGCCGAGCGCCACGCCGCCGACCAGCAGCAGCCACGAGCGTCGTGATCCGGCCGCCTCCCCCGAGGTGCGGCGCACGAGCTCCAGACGCGCCAGGCCGAGCGCGGTGAAGGCGCTCGCCGCGAACATGAGCGTCGAGATGTAGGCCGTCCCGATGAAGGCGCGCTCCGCGCCACCCTCGGACGCAAGGTGCCCGACCAGCCACGGAAGGGCGAGCAGCGGGATCCCGAAGCGCAGCATGCGGTCCTGCTGGTCCTCGTCGTCCTCGCGCGCCGCGTGCGTTCGCCCGCGCAGGACGGCCACCGCGCCAACCCATCCGGGCAGGTGGAGCCCCAACGCGGCTTCGGTGTGCCCGCCGACGAGCGCGACGCGCACCGCAGGGTCGAGGAACCAGGCCAGCGCCCCGCCGAGGACGGCGAGCGCGATCGATCCGACCATGTCGGCCATCGGGCCCGTCCAGCGACGCCGCCGCGCCCAGGCGATGCCGGCACCCGCGAAGAGCGACAGCTCGATCGGTCCGACCAGCGGCGCCTCGCCCAGCGCCGCCTGGAGCGCCGCGTAGCAGACGGCCAGGAGCGAGCCGTCGGCGATGGCCTGCAGTACCGGCAGCAGCCGGCTGTGCCCATCACGGGCGCCCTTCCGGATCGGCGGCGGGTCGCGCTCGACGCGCCGGGCGACCGCCTCGGGGTCAGGAAAGCCGAAGACCATCGGGGTGCTGCCAATCGGGGGTGAGGTGGGCGGCGTGGACCGGGAAGCCGAGCGCGTCACCGGACCACGTGGAGGCCACGCCGATCGCCTCCACCGCGAAGCCGCTGCGGCCCAGGCGGCGCAGCACCGGTGCCACCACCCGCGCGTCGCGGGCGGAGAGCGCGACGACGGTGGCGCCCGACGGGAGCCGGCGCGCCAGCCAGGCGAGCAGGGCACCGAACGGCATGCTGCTCACCGGCCCGATGCGAGCCAGCAGCTCGCCGACGCGCGCGACCTGCCCCATGCCGGCCCGCGGCGCAAGCCAAGCGATCCGCTGCGGCGTGCCGGTGAAGCTGGCCGCCGCGATGCCGACCGAGGCGCCGTCGTCCAGGTAGCGACGCGCCAGCGAGGCCGCGACCACGCACAGGGTCTCGAAGGCATCGTCGTCGTAGGCCATCTCCCAGTGGGCCACGTCATCGAGCGTCTGGACGTCGACCGCGATCACCACCGTCCGCCCGCGCGCCGGCTCGTAGCGGCGGCTCACCGGCGCCCCCAGGCGGGCGGTCGCGCGCCAGTGGACGCGCCGCAGCCCGTCGCCGGCCTGGAACGGGCGAACGCCGCTGAAGAGCGCGGGATCGGCCACCAGGCTGCTCGGCGCGCGGCGCTCGCCGAGCGGAGCGCGGTCGGTGGGCACCTGGGTGACGGGGACGCTGCGGGGCACGACCGTCAGCGTCGTGCGACCCTCCACCTCGTCGTCCGCCGCGTCGCGCCCGAAGAGATCGCGGATCCGGAGGCGCGCTGGCCCGAGCTCATAGGCGCCGCGGCGCACGTCGTCCAGGTGGAAGTGGCGGATGACGCGCTCGAACCAGGTGAGCGCCCAGGTGTTGCGCAGCAGCCGCCGGTGCTGGCGCTCGTCAGCGTGATCAAGGTCCGGGCGCTCGCGGACGGTCAGTCCCTCGGTGAGCAGGTCGTCGACCGCGATCCAGGGGAGCGGCAGCGGCTTGCGGTTCCAGACGGTGATGTCGAGGGCGACGCTGTCGCCGGCGACCGCGCGCGACGCGCCGAGGCGGCGCTCGTACGACACGTTGCGCGCGCCGAAGCGGGTCCAGAGGCGCGTCAGCGTGGCATAGCCGGCCGCGATGGCGGCCACCACCACGAGGCCGGGGGCATTGGCGGCCGCGCCAGTGGCCACCAGGGCCGCTGCGAGCGCCAGCCAGCCGGTCATGGGCGGATGGGCGCCGGCTCCTCGGCCGGTTCGACGGCCAGCTCCACCGCGTCGAGGACCTCGGCCACAACCCCCTCCGCCGTCGCCCCGCGCAGCTCGCGGTCGATGTCAAGCAGGAGCCGGTGCTCGAGCACGGCGGCGGCCACGCCGCGCACGTCGTCGGGGAGCACGAAGTCACGACCCGCCAGGAGCGCCGCGGCCTGCGCGGTGCGGTACAGCGACACGCTCGCCCGGGGCGAGGCACCGAGCCGCACGTCGCGATGCTCCCGCGTCGCCCGCACCAGGGCCACGATGTACGACTCGACCTCGGAAGCGACGCGAACCGTGCGCGCCGCCTCCCGCAGCGCGAGCAGTCGCGCTGCATCCGCGACGGTCGGCACCTCGTCGAGCGGTTCGGCGGCGGCCTGGTGGCGCCGCGAGATGCGCCGCTCGCCGTCCTCGTCAGGGTAGCCGAGGCGAATCCGGACGAGGAAGCGATCCAGTTGCGCCTCCGGCAGCGCGAAGGTGCCTTCCAGCTCCACCGGGTTCTGCGTGGCGAGGACGATGAACGGCTCGGGGAGGTCGCGCGTGACGCCCTCGACGGTGACCTGTCGCTCCTGCATCGCCTCGAGCAGCGACGACTGCGTGCGCGGCGTGGCGCGGTTGATCTCGTCGACCAGCACGATGTTGGCGAAGATCGGTCCCGGCACGAACCGGAACTCGCCACGCTCCAGGATCGACGAGCCGGTGACATCGGTCGGGAGCAGGTCGGGCGTGCCCTGCACCCGCGCGAACGACAGGCCGAGCGCCATCGACACGGCGCGGGCGAGGAGCGTCTTGCCGACGCCGGGGACGTCCTCGAGCAGCGCGTGGCCGCCGGCGACCAGCGTGGTCACCAGCAGGCGGAGGGGCGCCTCGGCGCCCACCACGGCGCGCCCGGTGGCGGACTCCAGGTCGGCAAGGAATCGCTGGCCGCGGGCGGCGGCCCCATCGGTCATCTGCTGACTCCTACCCGTCACCTGGCCCGCGCGTTCACGATCGTCCAGCGGCGGGCCCCGATCTCGATCCCGCCGACCGGTGCCGGCCGCGCCGCGAGCTCGAACCTCAGCAGCTCGACGACCGGGACCGGGACCAGCTCGGTGCCCGCCTGGACGCCGAAGATGCGGGCGGCACGGCGCTCGTAGCGCACCAGCTCGGCCACTGCGGTGGCGTGGGTGGCGTCCTCGTCGACCACGCGCACCCGGACGTCGCGCAGCAGCGAGGCGGTCGAGTCACCGCAGTCGGCGGCGAGCTCACCGGAGGCGCACCGGTCGCGGAGCCGGTCGAGCGCCGTCGACGCCTGCCGGCCGATGAGCGCCGGGTGCTCCGCGATTCCCGTCCACGCCGCGGGCTCCGCGGCCACCGGCCAGGTGCTCACGAAGCGGTCGAGCACCGCGGCCGGCGTTGCCGCGGTCGCCGCCACCAGCCAGAAGAGGGTTCCCCAGGCAAGGAGCGGCACGGTGAGCCACGCCGCGGCGATCGCGGGCGACCCCGCACCGGCGGGCGGCGTCACCGCGGGGAGCCGTCGTGCGGCACGGTACGCGAGGACGGCCTGTGCGGCCCAGGCCACGAGGAAGGCGGAGCCCGCCACGAACGGGACGAGGTACCAGGTGGAGTCGACCAGGGTGGCGACCAGCGCGCCGACGGCCGCGACGCCGAGCAGCTCCGCGGCGAGCAGCGCGGCCGCGACCCGCGGGCGCCCGAGGAGCGCGTGCCCGAGCCCCCACCCGATCACCGCCCGCCGCAGGACCCGTCCGGGGTCCGCGACGCGCGCGGCGGTCACTCGCCGATGAGGAGGCTGCGCAGCTCCGCCTCGCCGTCGGCCGAGGTCACCGCCAGCAGCTTGTCGCCGGCCATGAGGCGCGTTTCCGGCCGCGTGAAGATGGCCCGCCCGTCACGCACCAGCACCGCGATCGTGCTCCCCTCGGGGAGCGACAGGTCGCGCAGCTCGCGGCCCACCGCCGGGGACTCGCCGTCCAGCTGGGCCTCGACGATCTGCAGCTCGCCGCCCTCGAGCTCGGCGAGGTGGAGCAGGTCGTGGATCGGGATCTCATGCTCGATGACCCCGAGGATCGCCTTGGTGGGGCTCACGGTGTCGTCGATGGCCAGCTGCCGGAAGAGCTTCTCGTTCTTCGGGTCGTTGACCCGCGCGATGGCTCGCGGGACGTTGAACTTCATCTTGGCCACCTGGCACGCCACCAGGTTGTCCTCGTCGTCGCCGGTCACCGCCGCCATCACGTCCGCGCGTCCCATGCCGGCCTCGGCCTGGTAGCGACCCTCGCAGCCGTCGTTGGGCACCACGATGCTGCCGAGCTCGTCGGCGATCGTTCGCGCCCGCGACGGGTCCTTCTCGATCATCACCACCTCGTGCCCCGCGGCGAGGAGCTCCTTGGTGAGGTGGTAGCCGACGTTGCCACCGCCGATCACGACCACGTACATGGCTACGCCTCCGCCTCGCTGTGGGTCTGCACGTCGGCCGGCGCGACGGTCGTGGTCCCGCCTGCATCGTCGGCGACCGTCTCGCGATGGTCGTGACGGTCGCGGCGCGAGGTGGGCGCGCCGCGCAGCGGCTCGGCGGTGGCCGGCAGGACCGCGCCGGCCGTCGCGTCCGCCCCCTCGTGCGCTGCGGTGACCAGCGCGCTCGACAGGATCACCGTGCGGCAGATCGTCTCGAGCCCGAGCGACCGGAAGGCCTCCGCGCGCAGAGGGTCGTTGATCTTGGCGATGACCCGTGGCACGCCGAAGGTGTGCTTCGCCATCTGGGCAGCCAGCGCATTGCGGTTGTCGCCCTCGGTGAGCGCGATCACCAGGTCCGCCATCTCCGCGCCGGCGCCGCGCTGGATGTCCTCGGCCGTGCCGTTGCCGCGCACGGTGGCTCCGGCAAAGGTCTGGGGCAGCCGATTGAACGCGCGCTGGTCCTGGTCGATGACCGTCACGTGGTCGCCGCGCTCGTCGAGTTGCGCCGCGGTCAGTGCGCCGACGCGCCCGCAGCCGATGATGATCACCCTCATGGCGTCCTTGCCAGCTCCTCGGTCTCGACGCGCAGGCACCAGACCGGGGCGGTCGAGTTGCGCATCACGTACGGCACGGTCCGTCCGGCATCCCACTGCCCGCCGAACCGCTTCTTGTAGCGTAGCCCCATCACGATCAGGTCGGCGCCCTGCTCCACCGCGTCATCGACGATCGCCGGTCCCGCGGATCGGGCCTGCACCACGCCGCTGCGAGCACTGATGCCCTGTTCCTCCAGGAACGCCTCGCCTCGGCTCGTCACCTCGTCGGCGAACGCCACCGCCTTCTCGTCCTCGGCATCCAGGTTGCGCTCGAAGGGAACCTCGATGACGTGGATCAGGATCACCTCCCCGGTGCCACCGGCGAGCAGGATCGCGGCCAGGCGCAGCGCGGGCTCGTCCGCCTCCGACCCGAGCAGCGGGACCAGGATCCGCTCGAATCGCAGGAGCGTGGGGCGCTCCTTCTTGGAGCGGAGGAAGCTCATGGCGCCCGATATGGTACGCCGCCCCTAGCGGGCGGGCACCTCGATGACGGCGTCGACGATGAACTCGTCGCTGATCGTGTCGTCGGCGCGCACCGCCAGCTCGCCGACCGGCAGGACGGTGCGGTCCACGACCGCGCAGTCGCTCGGGTAGGTGAACGCCTGGGTGACCGCCTCGCCGGGGCGTGGCCGCCCCTCGCGCGCCAGGATGCGCATCTCGGCCCCCTCGATGGTGATCGACTGGATCGTGATGCTCCAGCCGCCGGTCGAGCGCTCGCCGAGCGAAACGCACAGGACCGCCTGCGTCGCGTAGTCGATCGGCGGGGGCTCGCTGACGAGGCTCGCCGCCGCGCCGGCGTCGAAGGCCATGCGGATCGCGGCCGCCTCCGTCGCGACGGGGACCCGGTCGGTGATCCGCACGAACGGCACGTCGCCCACGCCGCCGGGCGTGGGGGACGGAGTGGCGCTGACGCTCGGGCCGGTGCTCGTCGGGCGCGCGGCACCGGAGCTGGCGATGGGACCGCCACAGGCGACGCAGACGGCGGCGACGAGCAGCATGGCCAGCGGGCGGCGGGTCATCGCCCGTAGCCCAGCCGCTCGGCGAGACGTGGCGGCAGGCCGAGGTCGAGGATCTGGCGCTGCGTCGCCTCGATGTCGTAGCCCACGCGCCGGAATTCGGCGGTGCCCGCCTCGAGGTCCAGGATGAGGTAGGCCGCCAGCGGGTTGCCGTCGCGTGGCTGGCCGACGCTGCCCGGATTGATCAGCAGCCGACCCTCGCCGACCGGCACCGGCTCGCCGGGGAGGCCGGGCTCAGCGGCCATCGCCCCGCCATCGGTGGCGCGGAAGACGATCGGCAGGTGCGTGTGCCCGAACAGGCAGATGCGCGTGTCGAACGACTCGAGGTTGGCCGCCGCCACGGCGGCGCTGACGATGTACTCCCAGATCGGGTCGCGCGGTGAGCCGTGGACGGCGGTCAGCTCGCCGTCGCGGCGGACCTCCGGCAGGGCGGCGAGGTACGCGCGGGCGTTGTCGTCGAGCACCTCGCCGGTCCACGTGACGGCGGCGCGCGCGTCAGGGTTGAAGTCGCCCGGATCGACCGTGCCGATCGCGGCGCCGTCGTGGTTGCCGAGCACGCTCCGCGCGCCGAGCTCCTGGAGCGCCGCGATCACCTCGTTGGGGCGTGGCCCGTAGCCGACGATGTCACCGAGCGCCCACACCTCGTCCACGGCGGGCAGGTCGGCCCGCACGGCCTCCAGGGCAGCGAGATTGGCATGGATGTCCGACAGGACGGCAAGGCGCATGGGCCCCCGAGTATACCGATGCAGCGGCCGGGCCTCGACCCGCGCCACTCAGCCGAGCGGCCGGCGCCCCGGCTCACCGGGGCGGCGCGGGAACCGCCGGGGGGTCGTGCCACGCTTCTCGACGAGCACGAAGGTGCGGCCGCCGAGCCCGGCCACGCCGGTCGGCATGACCACCGGGTCGTCCCCGCCGAGCTGTGACGCCGCGGCATTCGCTCGGCGCAGCTCCTCGGCAGCGGCGTCGAGCGGCCCCTTCCAGGCCACCAGCCGGCCGCCGCGACGCAGGAGCGGCAGCGCCAGCTCGCAGAGGACCGGCAGCGGGGCGCAGGCACGGGCGGTGGCGAGGTCGTGCCGCTCCCGGTGCGCCTTGTCGCGCCCGAGCGCCTCGAGCCGCTCGGCGACGACGGTCACGTTGCGCAGCCCCAGCTCGGCGACGAAGCCCCGGAGCGCGTCGGCCTTCTTACCGACCGCGTCGACCAGGGTCCATGCGATGTCCGGCCGTGCCAGGGCGAGCGGAATCGCCGGCACGCCGCCGCCCGAGCCGAGGTCGATCACCCGCGCCGGTGCCGCCGCATCGAGGAGCGGCAACGCCGCCACTGCGTCGAGGAGGTGGTCGCGCGCCACCGCCTCGGGCGACACCACGCGCGTCAGGTTGAGGCGCTGGTTGGCCTCGAGCAGGAGGGCGACGTAGCGGCGGGCGCCATCGGTCCAGCCGGGGGGAAGTCCGCCAGCCAGCAGCGGAGCGGCGGCCAGCAGCGGCTGGAGGGCGGCGATCGCGGCGGCGGCCGCATCGGTCGAGGACAAGAGAAATGCTCCGGGGTGGTCGGCGTTCGGTCTTCCCGACGCCGTGCGGTTGGTGGCGACCGGCTCTCGCATCGGTCCCGCAGCGGCTCCGGTTACCGTACTTGCGCGGCCATCCAGAAGCAGGAGCCCGACCGTACTCCAGGCCGTCCGTGGAGAACAAGGCATATTGTCCACAATCGCGCGCGACGACCGCGAAATGTGGATAACTCCGCGAGGCTATACTCGCATTCGATGACCCCGGAGGCGCCAGCAGCGCGTACGATCGAGGCGCGGTGGTTGCGAGCATGACCGTCGCCCAGCCGCCCCGCTTCGCCCACGCGAGCGAGGCCGAGCTGGCAAGGATCCTCGACTTCTACGGGATCGCATGGCAGTACGAACCCGACGTCTTCCCCATCTCCTGGACCGCCGATGGTTCCGTCGCCGAGTGCTTCGCGCCGGATTTCTACCTGCCGGAGATCGACCTCTACCTCGAGCTGACGACGCTGAAGCAGTCGCTGGTGCGCAAGAAGAACCGCAAGCTGCGGTGGATGCGGCAGCTCTATCCCGAGGTGCGCGTGAAGCTGTTCTACGCCCGTGACTTCAAGGCGCTGATGCTGAAGTACGGCCGCCTGTCGTTCCTGTCGGAGGTCGCCGAGGTGAACGGCGCTCCGAACGGCGCGCGCACCTACGCGACCGATGCTGGCGTGCGCGCCGAGGGAGCCGCATGACCGCCGCCGCGTCTCCATCGGTCCACAGCGACGTCAGCGAGATCCTGCTGACCGAGGGACAGATCCGCGACCGGATCGTCGAGCTCGGCCGCGAGCTGGCTGCCGACTACGCCGACCGCGACCCGGTCCTGATCGGGGTCCTGAAGGGCTCGGTCGTCTTCCTGGCCGATCTCGTGCGCGCCATGCAGGTGCCGCTGTCGCTCGACCTGATGGAGGTCAGCTCGTATGGCTCGGGCACCGAGTCGAGCGGCCAGGTCCGCATTCTCAAGGACCTTGCCGGCTCGATCGAGGGACGGCACGTGCTGGTCGTGGAGGACATCATCGACACCGGGCTCACCCTCAACTACCTGCTCCGCTACCTCGCCGACCGCGCTCCCGCCTCGCTGCGCGTGGTGTGCCTCCTCGACAAGCCGGCGCGTCGCCTGGTCGACCTGGAGATCGACTACCGAGGGTTCACGATCCCGGATCGCTTCGTCATCGGCTTCGGGCTCGACTACGACGAGCGCTACCGCAACCTGCCGTACATCGGCGTCCTGAAGCCGTCCGTCTACGGCGGCAGCGAGCCGGGCGCCTAGGCGCTCGCGGCGTCCATGGGCGACGGCTCCGGTCGCCGGTTCCGGCTCCTCATCCTGCTGGGCTGCCTGGCGATGGTGGCTTCGGGGTTCCTGCCGTGGTGGCACGCCGGCGGGGTGTCCGTCGAGGGGGTCGAGATCCCGCCGCTGAGCGGCATCGGGCTCGAGGGGCCGGGGCTGGTGATCTACGCCGCCGCGGTCGTCGGCCTCGTGCTGCTCGACATCGGCTACATGCGCGGCCGATGGGGCTTCGTGCTGGACGCGCCGCCGGTCTACCTGGTGCTCGGACTGGCGGCGGCGGCGGCGCTCGTGCTGCGCGGCTGGGAGCTGTGGCGGGTCGGGTTCCTGCCGCTCCCCCAGCAGTCCCCCGGCCTGGCCGTCGCCGCGGTGGGCGTCGCGCTGGTGCTGTACGGCGCAGGGACCGGCTTCGGGGTGCGCCGCCGCTACTGACCGCCGGTCGCGCAGCCTGGTGGCTCGGGCCAGTGGCCGGTGACGGCCGCCTCGGTGTTTGGCGGGTCGCAGATGCCGTGGACTCCGGCGCGCAGGCTGGCGCGCAGGATCCACGTGCCGCCGCTCAGCGTTGCGACCCGGGCGGAGCAGGGGTCGGCGATGGGCTCGAGGTCGAGCGACTGGGCGCGGAACTGCGGCAGCAGGCCGAAGCGTTCCACGTCCCCCAGCATGACCGCGTAGCGACCGGTGCCCTCGCAGCCGGCGTGGCCGGCAACGGTGAGCGTTCGGTCCTCGACCGTCGCGAGGCCGGCGCCGGTGAGGGGGAGCTCGCCGTCGAGACGGTACGCGCCGGCGCGGAGGTCCAGGGTCGTGGCCAGCGGCGCGTCGGGGGTCAGCGTCCAGCGGCCGTCGAGGGCGCCCGGCGATTCCGCCGGTGCCACGTCGGGCAGGATGCGCGGCCCGAGCCAGACCCACCCGAGGACGACCACCACCAGCAGCGCGGCGAGGAGGAGCAGCGGCCGCACGTCAGGCCGGTAGTCGGACGGGGCGCGCGGACGCCGGGGCGCCGGATCGGGGGCGGCCACCGGGAATCAGATCTCGCCGAGGTACGCCTGTCGGACCTGCTCGTTGGCGGCGAGGTTGGCGGCGGTGTCGGCGAGGATGATGCGACCGGTCTGCAGGACGTAGCCCCGCGTGGCGACGTTGAGTGCCATGAGCGCGTTCTGCTCGACCAGCAGGATGGTGGTGCCCTGGCCGTTGATCTCGGTGATGATCTGGAAGATCTGCTCGGTCAGGATCGGCGACAGGCCCATCGACGGCTCGTCGAGCAGGAGGATCGTCGGCCGCGCCATGAGCGCGCGACCCATCGCCAGCATCTGCTGCTCGCCTCCGGACATCGTGCCGGCCTTCTGGGCGCGACGCTCCTTGAGGCGCGGGAAGAGGTCGAAGACGCGCGCCACGTCGTCGTCGATGGCCTCACGGCCACGGCTGAAGGCGCCCATCTGCAGGTTCTCGTAGACGGTCATGCGGCTGAAGACCCGGCGCCCCTCGGGGGAGTGGCCGATCCCGAGCTTCACGACCTCGTGGGCCGGCAGGTGGTCGATGCGCTTGCCGTGCAGCCGGATCGATCCGCCACGCGGCTTGTGCGTGCCGCTGATCGCGCGCAGGGTCGTCGACTTGCCGGCCCCGTTCGAGCCGATGAGGGTCACGATCTCGCCCTCTCCGACGGTCATCGACAGGCCCTTGAGCGCCTCGATGGCGCCGTAGAAGACGTGGATCGCGTCGAGCTCCAGGAGCGTGCCGTCGCGCGGCGCTGCCGGAGCCGCCGCGGGTGCCGCGGTCGCGGTGGGAGTCGGATCGGTATCGGTCATGCGTTCGCCGCACCCTTGCCCAGGTAGGCCTCGATGACCCGCGGGTTGGAGCGGATCTCCTCGGGCGACCCCTCGGCGATCTTCTCACCGTAGTCGAGCACCGTGATCCGCTCGCTGACGCCCATCACCACCTTCATGTCGTGCTCGATGAGGAGGATGGTGAGGCCCAGCTCGTCGCGCAGCCGGCCGATGAACTGGGTCATGCGCGCCGTCTCCCCGGGGTTCATCCCGGCGGTCGGCTCGTCGAGGAGGAGCAGCTTGGGATCGCCCGCCAGTGCCCGCGCCACCTCCAGGCGCCGCTGCTCGCCGTACGGCAGGTTCTTCGCCAGCTCGCGCTCATAGCGCCGCGGCAGGCCGACCAGGTCGAGCAGCTCGCGCGCTCGCTGGCGGGTCGCCTCCTCCTCCTGCTTCACGCTGCCGAGGCCGAGGATGATCTGGTACCACTGGCTCTTGAGGCGGGCGTGGGCGCCGACCATCACGTTGGCGAGCACCGTCATGTCGGCGAAGAGGCGGATGTTCTGGTACGTCCGCCCGATGCCCAGCTCGGCCACGTCGTTCGGCGCGAGGCCGACGATGTTCACCCCGTCGAACACGATCGAGCCGTGGGTGGGCTGGTAGTAGCCGCTGATCTGGTTGAAGAGCGTGGTCTTGCCGGCGCCGTTGGGTCCGATGACCGAGACGATCGCGCGGCGCGGGATGGTGAAGTCGATGTCCTTGTTGGCGATCAGGCCGCCGAACGTCTTGGTGAGACGCTCGACCACCACGATCTGGTCGGGGGCCGCGGACGTTGCCGCCGGCTCGCGCTGCTCGACGGTCATGCCGCACCTCCGCTCACCGCGGGGCGACCGGTGTCGACCCCCGCCTCCTCGTCGTACTGGTCCTCCGGCTCATCGGACTCGTGCAGCTCGCGCTGGCGCATGGCGCTCGGCACGAGGCCCTCCGGACGGAGCAGCATCATCGCGACGAGCACGGCGCCGTAGACCAGGAGGCGGTACTCGTCGAACTCGCGCAGCAGCTCGGGAAGCCCCACCAGCACCAGCGCCCCGACGACCACGCCGGGAATCGAGCCCATGCCGCCGAGGATGATGACCGCCAGGGCGGTGATCGAGACGATGATCTCGAAGCTGTGCGGGAAGACGACCCCGATCTTGGCGGCGAAGAGGGCGCCCGACAGGCACCCGAACACTGCCCCGAGGGCGAACGCCAGCAGCTTGTAGTTGGTGGTGTTGATGCCGGTCGCCTCGGCCACCGACTCGTCCTCGCGCATTGCGTTCCACGCCCGTCCGACCCGCGAGTTGGCGAGGCGGTAGGCGACGATCGCGCCCAGCACGCAGAAGAAGAGGATCGGGTAGTAGATGCTCTCGGGATCCTTGCTCGGCACCTCGAGGGCCGGGAGCGTGGGGCCCGGGATGCCCAGGACGCCCTGCCCGGCGCCGGTCCACGGCTTCAGCCAGTCGGAGAGGAACAGGAGCCGCACGATCTCGCCGAAGCCCAGCGTCACGATGGCGAGGTAGTCGCCGCGCAGGCGCAGCACCGGCGCACCGATCACGATGCCGGCGGTGGCGGCGAGGACCATGACCAGCGGCAGAATCAGCCAGAAGTTCCACTGGAGGTCGAGGAACGACTGCGGCGAGGTCATGAGGGCCACCGAGTAGGCACCGATGGCGAAGAAGGCCACGTAGCCCAGGTCGAGGAGCCCGGCGTAGCCGACCACGATGTTCAGGCCCAGCCCCAGCAGCAGGTAGAGGCCGGCGTTGCCGACCACGTCGCTCGGGAAGCGTCCGATGAGCTGCGGCAGGATCAGCAGCGCCAGACCGACCAGCACGTACAGGATCACGCTCGTGCGGCGGTCGGTACGCGCCCGCACCCGCTGCACCTGGGCGCGGACCGGCGACTGCGGGGCGCGCGCGAGCCACGTGCCGAGCGCGGCGAGGATGGCGACCACCACCGCACCGGGGACGGTGAGCGCACCGCTCGCGTAGAAGAAGCGCGCCACGTCGCGAAGCCCGAGCTCGGTGAGCATCACCCGGAAGACCTGCTCCATGATGCTCAGCACCACGACCACGATGCCGGCGGTGACGACCATGCGGGTCGGGAGCGGTGGGAGGGCGCGCAGGATCCCGCCGAGCGCACCGAGGATCGCGCCCGTCGCTGCCAGGACGACGGCCGCGACCGGCAGGTCGAGCCCGAACGTCACAGTGTCGAACGCGTGGCCGCGCAGGTTCGGGAACATGTGGCTCAGGTCGACCGCGCTGGAGAAGGCAGCAAAGAGGGTCACCACCACGGCCGCCACGAGTCCGGCCACGGCCCCGCGCAGCGCGGCGGTCCCGGGGAGCGGCTCGCCCGCATCGGCGGTGGGGCGCGCCGCCACCACGCCGGTCAGCACGGCCACCATCCCGATCATGGTGGTCGACAGGGAGAGGAGATCGGTCAGCACCTCGCGGCGGGCGACGGTCTCGACGAACCCGATGGTGACGATGAAGACCAGCGCCAGGCCGGCGATGAGCCCGATGCGCATGGCCGGCACGAGCCGCGTCGCCCTCATGACTCCTTCCTCCCCAGGATGCCGGTGGGCCGGATGATGAGGACGATCACCAGCACCGTGAAGGCGATGCCATCACGCAGCTGGTTGGCGCCGGGGACGCCGAACCCGGAGAGGAACAGGTTCGGCCCGACCTGTTCGAGCACGCCCAGCGAGAAGCCGCCGATCATGGCACCGGCAATGTTGCCGATGCCGCCGAGGACCGCCGCGGTGAAGGCCTTGATGCCCGGGAGGAAGCCCATGGCGAAGGTGACGTGGCTGAAGATCAGCGCGTACAGGACGCCCGCCGCGCCGGCGAGCAGGCCGCCGATGGCGAACGTGCGCACGATGGTCTGGTCGACGTTGATGCCCATCAGCGCAGCGGTCTCCTTGTCCTCGGAGACGGCGCGCATCGCTCGGCCGGTGCGGGTGCGGTTGACCAGGTACCACAGCGCGGCCATCAGCACGATGGCGCTGACGATGACCATCAGTTGCGTGGCGCGCAGCGGGATGCCGGCGATGGTGATCGTCCCGTCCAGCGCCGGCACGTTGGGGTACGACCGCACGCTGCTGCCGTACAGGCCGCGGAACGCGTACTGCAGGAAGAGCGATGCCCCGATGGCGGTGATGAGCGGCACCAGGCGTGGCGCGTTGCGCAGCTTGCGGTAGGCGATGCGCTCCAGCAGCACGGCGACGACCATCGAGGTGACCATCGCGACGGCGAAGACGATCGCCAGCGCCACGACCGGCTGGCTGTCGATCATGCCCGCGTCGGCAAGGGCGGCGGCCGCGAAGTAGGCGGTGAAGGCTCCGGCCATGAACACCTCGCCGTGGGCGAAGTTGATCATGAACAGGATGCCGTAGACCAGGGTGTAGCCCAGCGCGATGAGGGCGTACACGGCGCCCAGGGCGACGCCGTTGATGATGAGGTCACGCCACTGCGTGACGGTGAAGGCGCCCTTGGAGAGGGTGAGGATCGACCCCCAGATCATCGCCCCGAGGATGATCGCGGCGACCAGCCACAGGGTGACGGTGACGAGGGAGAGGCGACGGATCATGGGCTCGTCCGGGGCTCCCTACCGATACGGGGGTGTGGATAGCGGACGGGGTGGGGCAGCAGCCCCACCCCGTCGGTTCTGCATGGTCGTTCGGCGGACCCTACTCGAGGTCGCCTTCGACGGAGTTCCAGATCGGCACGAACTCGCCCTCGCGGACCTCGCGGACCGTGATCGTCGAGTTGGCGCAGTCGCCGTTCTCGTTGCAGGTCAGGTCGCCGGTGAGGCCGGGATAGTTGCTCAGGCCGGCAATCTGGTCCTTGAGCGCCGTGCGCGGGATGTACAGCGTGCCGTCGTCGCCCTCCAGCGCGACCGCCTCGATGGCGTCCGCGATGATGTTGTAGGCGTCGTAGGCATGCGCGTGGAAGGCCGAGATCGGCTCCTCCTCGCCCGAGACATCGGTGTACGCCGGCAGGAACTCGTCCTGGTAGCGATCGCCGAAGTCGGCCTGCGGACCGGAGAGGTACATCCCCTCCGCGTTCTCCGCACCGGCCGCCTCGATGAAGGCGGGGCTCAGCAGGCCATCGGCGCCGGCGAGGATCGTGTCCTCGAGGCCCTCGGTCTGATGCGCCTGGCGGGCGACCTGCCCACCGGCCTGCGTGAAGATCGGGAAGAAGAGGAACTCGGGCGTGCCCGCCGCGAGCGAGGTCAGCTGACCGCTGACGTCGGTCGCCTTGGGATCGACCGCCTCGGTGCCGGTGATCTCGCCACCGAGCTCGACGAACGAGTCGGCGAAGACCTGCTGGAGCTGCTCGGTGTACGGGCCGCCGTCATGGATGGTGGCCGCGGTCTTGACGCCCAGCACGTTGTAGGCGAAGTCCGCCATTGCCGCGCCCTGGATCTCGTCGTTATGCGCGGTGCGGAAGAAGAACGGCTGGCGCGCGTCCGGGAGCGTGAGCCCCGGCGCGGTGGCCGACGGGGAGAGGAGCACGACGCCAGCGTCGCTCAGGATCTCGGAGGCCGGCACGCCGGCGCTCGAGCAGCTCGTCCCGATCACCGCCGCGATGGTGGTGTCGGAGGCGAGGTTCTGCGCAACGGTGGTGCCACCCTCGGCCGAGCAGCCGTCGTCGTTGAAGTCGAGCTCGACCTCGTGGCCGGCGATCTCCGGGCGCTCCTCGTTGGCGACTTCGACACCGTACTGGGCATCGAGGCCGAGGTTCGAGTCGGGGCCGTTGATGACCAGGGCGGTCGCGATGCGGATGGCCTCGCCATCCCCAACCTCGACGCAGCCGAACTCATCCTCGGCACACACGGTCTCCGGGTCGCCGGTGGCGCCACCGCTGGCCGATGCGGATGCGGCACCTGAGCCGCTGACCGACCCGCTCGGGGTGGGCGAGCACGCCGCAAGGGCGAGCAAGAGGACCGCGAGGATCGCGGTCCAACGGTAATATGTCATCCAGTCCTTCCTCCAGTTGCTCGGAACGGCGCGAGCATGCGCACTTCGTCAAGAGTGGCGCGCATCATAGCCGTGCGCTCCGGTGGGGTGCAAGGGTGTTCCTGGGGTGCAAGGGTGTTCCGCGCCTCTGAGGGTGAGTATCCCCCTCGACGCCACCGGGTTCAGTGGCACCGGACTCCTCCGGGCGCTCAGGTCCACGTCTGGTATCCTTCTCCGCGGTACGTCACGCAGCCGCCCACGCGCGCTGCCGTCTGAGACCAAAGGGACCACGCTCTGGAGTTCCACGTCCGAAGCGCCCGCCTGACCGATATCGACGCCGCGGTGCGCGTGCTCGCACGCCGCCACGGCTCGACGACGGGTGGACGCGAGGACGCCGATCTGCTGCGGAGCCTGCTCTACGTCCCCGCCGCGACCGTCGTGGTTGCCGAGGTGGAGCACCGCATCGTCGGCGTGGGAGTCCTGTCCATGCGACCCTCGGTGCGCTCGGGCCCGTTCATCGGCTGTATCGATGAGCTCGGCCTGGCGCTCGACACGGAGACGGCGCGCGGCGGCGAGCCTGACGACTCGCTCCGGGAGACGATCGGTCGCTCGATCATCGAGCACCTCGTCGCCTCGGCGCGCAACAAGGGATGCACGCGCGTGGAGGTCACCGACCCCCTGGCAAGCGCAGAGGCGCCGCTGCTGAATGCGGCCGGCTTCGCGGGCCAGGGGACGCTCCTGAGCCGCGCCACCGGATGACACCGGCGGCGCGCCGGGGCCGGGACGCCACGCGGGCGCATCGGTCATTCAAACTCTCTAGGAGTACAGCTCGACCGTGAGCAAGAACGTGGCGATGTTCGTTGACGTCGCCAACATGTATTACGCCGCGCGCGGGCAGGATGTCGACGTCGACTACGTCGCTCTGCTCAAGCACGCCACCAAGGGGCGCGACCTCATTCGCGCCTACGCCTACTCCGGGCTCGACCCGGAGAACGAGAACCAGCGGAAGTTCCTCGACTTCCTCACCAAGAACGGCTACAAGGTCGTCAGCAAGGACATCCGCAAGTTCGGCGACGGCCGGGTCAAGGCGAACCTCGACATCGAGCTCGTCGTCGACCTGTTCCGCCTCGCCGACCGGATGGACATCGCCGTGATCGTCTCCGGCGACGGCGACTTCGCCTCCGCCATCCGCGCGCTCCAGGACCGGGGCGTGCGCTGCGAGGTGATCAGCTTCCGTCCCAACACCTCGAGCGACCTCATCGCGGTCGCCGACGAGTTCCTGGACATCATGAAGGTCGCCTCCATCGAGCGCGGCAAGGCCAGTCGGACGATGGCCGCCCCGGAGATGCCGGCCAAGGAGGTCAACCCCGAGTTCGGCTTCCGCGAGGCGTCGCGATCCGTCGCGGCGGCGGCCCTGGCGGCGCTGCGCACCGGCGAGTCGCCGGCCGGGGCCACCCGCACCCGCCGAGCGCGCACCGCGCCGATCCCGACCGCCGAGATGGGTGGGCCCGTGGAGATCGCGCCCGAGGAGTCGGCGGCCGCAGTCCTCGACCGCTCGAACGGCGACGAGGGCCGGCGGCGCCGGAGGCGGCGCGGCGGCCGCGGCCGCGGGCGGCGGCGCGACGAGGGCACGGCGCCGGAGGGCGAGCCAGCCACCGTCGACCCGGGTGCGGAGATCGGCTGGGAGGAGCTGGACGACCTGTCGCAGGTCGACGGCGCCATCGAGACCCTCGCGCTCGGCGACCCCGACAGCGAGATCGGCTTCGAGGAGGTCGACGAGGCCACCCTGGCCGAGCTCGGCATCGAGATGCCCGCACCCCTCGCGCCGGCCGAGGCCGCGACCGAGGAGAAGCCCAAGCGGGCCACCCGCAGCCGCAGCCGCAAGGCCGATGCGGAAGCGGCGCCGGCCGAGGCCGCGACCGACGGCGACGGCACGCAGGGCATCTGGGAGCGGTTCCGCTCCGGGCGCACCACGCGCTGACCCGCGCGCTGACGACCAACGGCCGGCCCTGACGGGCCGGCCGTTGTCATGTGTGGGGGAGTTCGGCGGTCAGGCGCCCTCGCGCTCGTCGACCTCCTGGGCAACCGCGTCGGTCATCTCGTCGCCCGGCTCGCCGGCGTCGAGGGCGACGTCGGAGACCGCCTCCGCGTTGGCGTGCATCCCGCTGTCGTAGGTGTCGGGAGCCGTCTCGGCAGCCGCGGGAAGCGATGCGTCGGCCTGGTACGCGGTCGGCTCCGCGTCACTGCCCGCAGCGGCGTAGGCGTCCGCGGCGCCCGGCTCGTCGCGCTGGAAGAGCGGGACCCAGTCGCCGGCGTTCTCGGCCACGGCCGCCGCCTTCTCGGTCACGACCTCCTTGGCCTCCTGGGCGCGCTCGACGAGCTCCTCGCGCAGCTCGCTGCCACGCTTCGGTGCGGTCAGCAGGGCGACGATGACACCCCCCGCGGCGCCGAGCAGCAGACCGAGGAAGAAGGCGCCCCAGCGCCGCTCCTCACGCTGCTTCAGCCCGAGTCGCACCGCGGCCGTCTCGGCCAGCTCGCGGCTGGCCGGGATGGCGGCACCCGCGGCGCCCAGGGCCACCGCGCGGCGCTTCCATAGATCGCGCAGGCGGGGCTGCAGATCCTTGCGCCACGCGCGATTGCCCCACTTCGTCGCGTCGCTGCTGGCGCGGCTGATGTTCTTGATCGCCTCGCGGCGCGCGGGCGCGGTCTCGCGCCACGTGTCACCGGCGCGATCCACCGCGGCGTCGGTCGCTTCGCCGACGGCTGCCGCCAGCTCGCGGCCGCGCTGCGCGATGGTGTCGGTGATGTCCGCCTCGAGGACGCGATCGACCAGCGCCTTGACGTTGGTCGAGATGTCGTCGGCCGTAGGGGCCGGCCGGCTGCCGATGCGCATGGAACCTCCTGTTGCCTCGGGCGTGCTGGGGTGCACGAAGTATGCCACCCGGGGCTCGATCTGACGATTGGGCAGGTCGGGCGAGGCGCACGCCCCGCGGTCCCGTCGCTCGGGGGCGGATCCGGTTGCCGGCCGGCCGCCAGCGGCCGTGCCCGTGACGGTCCCGCGGGGGTTGTCACAGCATGGGTGCCCGCCGCGTACCGGCCGCTTAGGGCCGGCTTAGCGCCGGGCCGGAGCGACCCGCGCACCTATACTCGGCCGGTGGACACGGCCATCGTTCCCGGCTTCCTCGGGCTCGGCCAGGCGACCGCGCGCGGCATCGTGATGGGCGCCGCGCAGCGCGATCGGCTGGGCCGAACGCTGCTCGTGCACGGGCCTGCCGGCGCCGGCCTGGACGGGTTCGTGGACGACCTGCTGGCCCTCCTGCTGTGCGCGGACGCGGATCCGGCACAGCGCCCGTGCAACGCGTGCCGCGGCTGCCGTGAGGCGCGCGCCCGCGCGCACCCCGACCTGGTGGTCGGCTCCGCCGCCGCCTGGCGCGACGCCCGCAGCGGTGGCGAGTCGATCGTCGCGGCCGCACGCCGCTGGCTCCTCGAGACTTCGGGTGCGCCGATCGTGGCACGGCACCGCGTCGTGCTGATCGAGGCCGCCGACCTTGCCGGCGAGGCGACCCAGAACGCCCTGCTCAAGGCGCTCGAGGAGCCGAACCGGCGCCAGCTGTTCGTCCTGACCGCCACCGACCCGGCGCGCCTCCTGCCCACCATCCGCTCGCGGGCGCAGGTGCTGCGCCTCGGACCGGTGCCGCGCAACGAGCTGGTCGTCTGGCTGGTCGAGCGCGAGCACCTGACCGATGACCAGGCGCGGGCGGTCGCCCGCATCGCGAATGGGATGGCCGGCACGGCGATCGGCTACGCCCGCCAGCCGGGCCTCCTGGAGTGGCGACGGCGGGTCCAGGGCGAGCTGCTCGGGCTCTTGGAGCGCGGCCGCGCCGACCGCTTCGCCGCGGCCCGCGAGCTGGTCGCCGAGGCGTCGCGCATGGCGCTGCCGAGCGAGGAGGAGCCGGCGACGACGGACGGCCAGCCGGCGGCCCCGGCGACCGCGCAGCAGCGCGCCGGCGCGCTGCTGGTGCTCGAGGCGTGGATCGGGCTGGCCCGAGATCTCGCCGTCGTGGCCGCCGGCCGCCCGGGACTGGCCCCGGGAATCGAGCTGGTCGAGGGCATCGAGGCCGCCGGCGGCCGCATCTCCCCGGTCCACGCGGCGAACGCCGTGCGGGTCCTGGAGCGGGTCCGCGAGTCGGTGGCGACGAACGCGGCCCCGCGGCTGGCGATGTCCGTCGCGATGCTGGCATGGCCGGTCCTGGAGCCGTCGCGGTGAGCGGCACCCGCCTCGAGGCGCGCATCCGGGGGCACGTCCAGGGGGTCGGCTTCCGCTGGTGGGTGCGGCGCCGCGCCGAGGAGCTCGGGCTGACCGGGTGGGTCATGAACGAGGACGACGAGCGATCGGTGCGCGTGGTGGCCGAAGGACCTCCCGAGCGCCTGGACCTCCTGGAGTCCCACCTGCGGCAGGGCCCCGCGGGCGCTCGCGTGGAGGCGGTCGAGGCCGTGCGCTCGCCGGCCAGCGGGCAGCACGAGCGATTCGAGATCCACCGCCCGTGAACTGGCGCGCCATCGGATGCCTGGGGGTCGGTCTGCTCCTGTTCGTGGCGATCGGTGTCGTCGGCCTCAATCTGGCCACCACGCGGGTGGGCTGTCCGGCGCGGCTCGTCTGGCAGGACGAGGCGTGGGAGCCGGACGGGTCCCCCACCGCCCAGCCGCGGATCGGGTCCAGCACGGCCGAGCCGGTGGAGATCGGCGCCGCATTGATCGGCCTGGCCACGCGGCGCGTCTACGGACCGGCGGGGAGCGCCCCGGTGACCGGGACCGCCAACGACCTGCCGGCCCAGCTGGCCGTCGAGTGCGGCGACGGGACGTTCCAGAGCTACCGGGCCACGGTCAGCCGCGGCGCGCCGCCGAACGGCAGCCCGTGAGCGAGCGCCGCCCGGTCCTGCTCCTCGTCAACCCGGTCGCCGGCGGCAAGCTCGGGTCCGGCCCGGACCTTGCCGACGACCCGGAGCTGCTTACCCCGGAGGCGCTGGCCGCCGCGCTGCGGGAGCGGGGCCTCGAGGTCGAGCTGCACGAGCTGGCGGAGGACGACGACGCCGCCGACCTGGCGGTGGCCGCGGACGATCGCGACATGGACGTGGTGGTCGCCGGAGGCGACGGGACGGTGGGGGCCGTCGCCGCCGCCCTGTGTGGCCGCGACGCCACGCTCGGGATCCTGGCCCGCGGCAGCTTCAACAACGTCGCGCGGGGCGCGGGCGTGCCGCTGGAGCTCGACCCGGCGCTCGACGCCATCGGTGCGGGTCACGCCGCCCGCATCGACGCCGGGATCGCGCGGGTCGGGGACCGGGAGGAGCGGTTCTTCGAGGCGGCCGGCGTGGGGCTCGACGCCGAGGGATTCGGAGCGGTGGAGGCGGGCGAGCGGACAAACGCCCTGGCGATGGTCGTGCGGGCCTGGCGCGCCCTGCGCCGGCGGCGCTCGCCGATGCGCATCAGCCTCGACGGCCGCACGTACCACACCGGTGCGCCGGCGGTGACCATCAGCAACGGGCCCTACCACGGGTTCGGCTTCGCGCTGGCCCCGGAGGCGGACCCGCAGGACGGGCTCCTCGACGTGGCCATCTTCGCCGGCATGCGGCGGATCGACGTGCTGGTCCACTTCGTGCGCGTCGCCCGCCACCGCCCGGTTCGCGAGCCGCGGATGATCAGGCGGCGCGCCACCGAGGTCCGGGTGGAGGGCCCGCGACGACAGCACCCGGTGCACGTGGACGGGCGTTCGGTGGGCAGCACGCCGGCCACCTTCCGCGTCGATCCCGGCGCGCTGCGCCTGTTCCGGCCCGCGGCATCAGTCGGGGGAGGCGAGCCCGACCGGTAGATCCACGCCGCCGATGCGCTCGGCGTGCACGCGCAGCGCGTAGCGGTCGGTCATGCCGGCCACGTAGTCGGTGACCTGCACGATCGGCGGGGCCTCGTGCTGCCGGTAGGTGTCGGGGATCTGGTCCGGGCGCTCGAGATGCCAGTCGACCAGGTCGCGCAGGACGCGCACCGCCGCCGCCTGCTGCGCCCGCTGGCCCGGCGACTGGTAGACGCGCTCGAACATGAATCCGCGCAGCTCGTGCATCACCGCCAGCGTCGCCGGGTCCATCTCCACCCGGCCGACGCGGAGCGACGTGTCCACCACCGCCTCGATCATGCGCCCGATCCAGGCACGCCCCGGCTCGCCGAACCGGTCCACCACCCCGGCCGGCAGCTCGGCAGCGGTGAGCACCCCGGCGCGGATCGCATCGAGGGCGTCGTGCGACAGGTAGGCGATCCGATCGGCATAGCGGACGGTGAGCGCCTCCGGGGTCGCCGGAGGCGGATCGATCTTCCATGAGTGGGCGCGGATGCCGTCGCGCACCTCCCAGGTCAGGTTGAGGTCCTCGAGCACCTCGAAGATGCGGACGCTCTGCGCCGCGTGGTGCCAGCCATCGGGCGGGAAGTACGGGTCCAGCGCCTCCTCGCCGGTGTGGCCGAACGGCGTGTGGCCGACGTCGTGGCCGAGCGCGATCGCCTCGGCCAGGGGCTCGTTGAGGCCGAGCGCCGCAGCCAGCGCGCGGGCGATCTGGGCGACGTGCTGGGTGTGGGTGAGGCGCGTGACGAAATGGTCGCCCTCCGGGTTCAGGAAGACCTGCGTCTTGTGCTTCAGGCGGCGAAACGCCTTGGCATGGATGATCCGGTCGCGATCACGCTCGAAGGCGGTGCGGAACGCGTCGGGCTCCTCGGGGCGCTCCCGCCCACGCGTCTCCCGCGAACGCGTGGCGATCGGCGAGAGGGCGGCCTCGGCAGTCTCGCGGGCTACCCGGTCGCGGCGCTTCAGCATCAGCGGGTCGTCCTGCATGGACCGATGATGCCGGACGCGCCGCACACGCGGGCCGCGGCACCACGCACGCCCTCCGGTGCCGCGCTACCGATGCGCGGCCGTCAGGCCGGACCCTGGGATGCGACCAGCGCCGGGATGGCCTCGGCGGCCACCGGGCGGCTGAAGAGGAACCCCTGGCCGCGGCGACACCCGAGCTCCAGCAGCAGGCGCCGCTGGTCCTCGGTCTCGATGCCTTCCGCCACCGGCTCGATGCCGAGATTGCGGGCGAGCTGGAGGATCGACGTGACCAGCGCGCGGGAATGCCGGCTGCGGGTCAAGCCGGCGATGAAGGACCGATCGATCTTGATCATGCTCACCCAGTCGTCGCTGAGGCGCCCGAGCGAGGAGTGACCGCTGCCGAAGTCGTCGATGGCAAGCCGCACCCCGCGCCGGCGAAGCGCCGTCAGGCCGGGCAGGATCCGATTCCATCCGTGGTCGACCACCACCGCCTCGGTGATCTCGATGACGAGCCGATCCGAGGGCAGCTCGCAGTCGTCCAGGGTCGTCAGCAGCCGGCGCATTCCGCGAGCGTCGAAGTGCGTCGGGGGCAGGTTCACGGACACGTAGAGCCCCAGGCCTGCGGCCCGCCAGGTGGCCGCCTGGCCGCACGCCTCCGTGACGACCCAGTCACTGATCCGGCCCATCAGCCCGACCCGCTCCGCCAGCGGGAGGAACTTCGCGGGAGGCACCAGCCCCCGATCGCCATCCTGCCAGCGCAGGAGCGCCTCGAGACCCTCTGCCTCGCCCGTCTCGAGCATGACCAGCGGCTGATAGTGCAGCACCAGACCGGTGCCCTGCTCGACCGCCCGCCGCAGCCGGCCGGTCATCGACAGCTCCGCCAGTGCCGTGTCGTCGGTCGCGGTGTACTTCCGGATCGCGTCCCGCCCGCTGTCCTTGGCCGCATACATCGCGATGTCGGCGTGCTTGAGCAGTGACTCCGCGTCGTCCGCATCGTGGGGATAGAGGCTGATGCCGATGCTGGCGGTGACGTACACCTCGTGGCCATCCACCCGGATCGGCTCGCGGAGGGAGGAGCGCAGGCGGCGGGCGAGCTCCACCGCGGCATGCGCCACGTCGAACGACCCGACTGGCGCCGCCGCCGGCGCGTCCGGGACCAGCAGCACCAGGAACTCGTCGCCACCCTGACGGGCGATGAGATCCCCGATCCGGGCGGCACTGCGGAACCGGCGCGCCACCGCGGCCAGCAGCTCGTCACCCGCCGCGTGCCCGAAGCTGTCGTTGACCAGCTTGAAGTTGTCCAGGTCGACGAACAGGACGGCGCAGCCGGCGCCCCCGGCGGCGCGCGTCAACGCCACCTGGAGGTGCTCATGAAAGGCCAGCCGCGTAGGCAGGCCGGTCAGCGCATCGGTACGGGCGGCGTACGCGTGCTGCTGTGCCTTCGCCAGGGCCAGCGACACGTTGCGACTCTCGGAGATGTCGGTGACCACGCCGTCCACCAGCAGCCGTCCGTGCGGGGTGACGTGCGGTCGCATCCGGTCCAGCACCCAGCGAACGCGACCGTCGTACCCGATGAGGCGGTATTCGAGCTCGGACGGTTGCCCCGCGACCACCGCTCGGTACGCCTCGTCGTAGGCCGCGCGATCATCGGGGTGAACGGCCGCCTCGAATGCGGCCTCGGGGGTGACGTCCTGCGGGACCGTGCCCAGGATTCCCTCGAGGCCCGCGAACTCGAGACAGCGGTAGGTGCCGTCGGCCTCGATGTCCATGACGTACACCAGCATCGAGCCCGCCTGTGAGATCCGGGCGAGCAGGTCCGAGGTCGAGCGGGGCGTGCCGGGTGCGGCGCGCTGTCCCTCGTCGGGGTCGCGGACGGGTGGCGCCGCCGGTTCCCGCTGACCGGGGAGCATCTCGCCTGGCACGGTCACGCCAAGCCAGCAAGCGTCATGCCCCGATCCTGAGATTGGCGCGCCGGACAGGATTCGAACCTGCGACCTTCGGCTCCGGAGGCCGACGCTCTATCCACTGAGCTACCGGCGCGCGATCGGGAGGAGCGAGTCTAGCAGAGCCCGCGCGAGGCGCCGGGACGAGCGAAGGCCCCGCCGAAGCGGGGCCTTCAGGTGCTGCCGGATTCGCCAATCGCAAGGGCATCTTTCACGCACGGTTTCCCGCACTACCCTTACCCAAACCTACCCATGGCCTTGCGACCAGTTGTGAATCGCTGTGCGAACAGCCCCGTGAGGATAGACCATCCGTTCACTTGGGGTCAATAGTTGCCAGCGTGAAGATTCCTTTATCCGGCGTGCCGTCAGCCGCCCTCCCCCGAGGCTGCCGGAACGCCGGATTCGGCGCTGATGGAGATCGATTCGATGATCGCCGGGTCGAGCGGCACGCCGAGTCGCGGGTGGTTGACCGGCAGCGCGGCGATCGCATTCACCACGTCGAGGCCGCCGGTCACGGTGCCGAAGATCGAGTAGTAGGGGAGCAGGTGCCCCAGGTCGGCCAGCGCGATGAAGAACTGGCTGCCGTTGGTATCCCGGCCGCTGATGATCTGCCCCGTGGCGTCGTACTCGATCGCGTTGGCCATCGCCACGGTGTACGGCGCGTAGGACTGTCCGGCGTCGGGGAACTCGACCGTGAAGCGAAACCCTGGCCCGCCGCTTCCTAGCCCCTCGAAGTCGTCGCGCCGATCCCGGGTCTGCGGGTCGCCGGCCTGGATGACGAAGCCGGCCAGGACGCGGTGAAAGGTCAGCCCGTCGTAAAAGCCGCAGCGGGCGAGGCGCACGAAGTTGGCGGTCGCGATCGGCGCGCTCGACGGGTCGAGGGCGATGGTGAATTCGCCCTTGTTGGTGCGCACCACCGCCGAGCGCGCATCGGCGAGGACCCCCGGCGCCTCGTCGGCGGTCGGCGGCGCCGTGGGGCACGGCGGCCGCGACGGCAGCGGGTCGCCACCGCAGGCGGCGAGCGCAACCGCGATCCCGACGACCCCGGCCCACGCCCCCCGTACGGGGAGCCTCATCGCACCGCGACGCCGTCGAAGAGGCGCCGCGCGTAGCTGACCGGCATGGTGCCGCCGTAGAGGAGCGTGTCGTGGAACCGCTTCAGCTCGAAGGCCGAGCCCTCCCGGCGCTGCACCTCGTCGCGGAGCCGCTCGATCATGTGCCGCCCATAGAGGTACGAGAGCTGGTAGGTGGGGGTGGAGGTGTAGCGCTTCACCTCGGCCAGCGCCGCGGGGCGCTCGAAGCCGGTGCGCTCCTGGAGGAAGTCGACCGCCTCGTCGAAGCCGATCTCGCCACGGTGGAGCCGGATGTCGAGCAGGATCCGGCAGGCGCGCCAGATCGCATCGGTGTGCACGACGTACCACCCCTTCGGGGTGGCGTCGAAGCCGTGCTCCTTCATCATCCGCTCGCTGTAGAAGGCCCACCCCTCGGCGAACTCGGGGGCCCCCGAGAAGAGGCGCACCAGGCTGGGGTTGGTGATCGCCGCCGAGAGCTGGAGGTGGTGCCCGGGGTAGGCCTCGTGGACGCTGGTGTTCCCGATGCCGCTGCGGTTGTGCTCGCGCATCATCTCGGGCCGCTGCGGCGGCGTGACGATGTAGGTGCCGGTCGGCACCGGATCGAACTTGGCCGGCTCGTAGTAGGCCGCGAAGGGGATGAGGTGCCGGATGAACGACGGCGTCTCGATGACATTGAGGTGGTCCTCGTCGGGCAGCGTCGCCAGGTCGTGCTCGACCACGAAGGCGCGGGCCGCGTCCATCGTGGTGCGGTACTCGTCGAGCGACTCGAGGAACGTCTCGGCGTGGTCGTTCTTGACGAGGTCCGCGACCTCCGCGGGGGTGAGGGTGGGGTCGATCTCGGCGCACACCGCGTCGCGCGCCGCCGTCGTCTCGGCGAGCATCCGCTCCCCGACGGCGAGGATCTCGTCGCCGGTGGCATCCAGCTCGCGCAGGCGGACGATCTCCTCGAACTGCTCGGGGCCGGCCACCCAGTCCGCGGAGGCGCGGGGCAGCGCCTCGTCGCGCAGCCACGCGGCGTGGGACTCCAGCGCCCGGTTGGTGGCGGTCGCCGCCGCACGCAGCCGATCGGTGAGCGCCGGGTCGCCGCCGTCGGTCGCCGCGGCGGCGACGATCGTGTCGAGGAACCCGGGCAGCGCGTCGACGCTCTCGATGTCGATCTCGGCCCACAGCCTGACCGGGTCGGTGACGCGCTCCTGCGACTCGGCGAGGAGCTGCGGTGCAGCCTCGAGGCGCGACGCGATGGCGTCGAGCCGCTCCGGCAGCGGGGCGAAGTCGCGCGTGAAGAGCGGGAAGAGTGACTCGCCGATCTCCTCGGCCGCCCCGGCGCGGCCCCGCCAGGTGCGTCGCTCGGTGAGCTCGTGGAGCACGAGCCGCGACTGGTGGATCGCCAGGTCCCGGTCCAGCGCGTGGGCCTCCGACAGCTCGGAGCGGTCGAAGCGCTCCATCTCGGCGATGCCGGCGCGATGGAAGGCGATCATCGCCTCCACGTGCTCGCGCGACGACGGGGGCAGCTGGTGGTCGTACTCGTGCACCCCCAGGTAGGTGGCCGTGACCGGCTCGAGGGCCAGGCGGTCACGGAACCAGCGCTCGATGGTGCGCTCGAAGCGCGCGTCGGCGTCGGTCTGGTGATCGGTCATGCGGACTCCTGCGAATGGCCGGGCGCCCCGCGGGCACGCGGGAGCGCATCTACACGTCGAGGGCTGGGCGGTGGTCCGGTGCCCTATCCCCCGAGCACGGAGTCCAGGAAGCCTAGCACCCAGGCGCGGTAGTCATCCGGGCAGGCCCCGACGAGCTCGGAGTGCCCCGCCGGCGAACAGGTCTCCAGGGTGGCCGTGACCCCCGCCGCCTCCGCCGCCGCCAGCAGCCGGGCGCCCGCGTCGGGACCGACGGACCGATCAGCACCGCCGACGAGGACCAGCACCGGCGTATCCCCCAGCCGCGCGATGGCTCGCTCGGGATCGGCGCTCGTCATGTCCACGCCGGTGCGCAGCAGGCCGCCCATCAGGATCGCCCACGAGGCGGGCAGCGAGAGCGGGTAGCCGGCCTGCTCGAAGCGCGCCTGGACGGCCGCCTGGAGCGTGGCGTGCGTCGAGTCCAGGATCAGCGCCGCGACGCGATCGTCGGCGACCGCGACGTTCACCGCGGTGGCGCCGCCCATCGACACGCCGAGCAGGACGACGCGGCTGGGACCCTTGTGCGCCTCGAGCCAGTCCAGCACGGCCGCCACGTCCCGCTGCTCGGTGACCCCCTGCGTCGTCGGGAGGTCGGCACTGCTCTGGCCGTGGTGCCGCAGGTCGAGGGCAAGGGTGTTGTAGCGGGGGGCGAGCTGCGCGATGCGGCCGAGCATGTCGCTCTTGTTGGCCCCCCAGCCATGGACCAGGACGACGGTCGGGCCGGTCGGCCCTCCGGCGCCCGTGGTGGGCACGTACCAGCCGGCGATGCGCGTCCCGTCGGTGGTGCGCAGGTCGTCTCCCGCGGGTGGACCCTGGGACGGGCATGCGTCGTGGTCGGGATAGGCGACCAGCACGGCGTCGCCGGCCGGGTCGTAGTTGAGCGCCTCGTAGGCGAGGCCGAGATCGGCGGGTGTACCGCAGGCGCGCGACGGGCTCGGCGCGGCGGTCAGCTGGTCCGAGCCGACGAACCCGACGTACGAGAGGTACGCGAGCAGCGCGACCAGCACGGCGGCGAAGGCGAAGGTGATCCAACCGCCGATGCGCGCGCGGCGGGTCTGCGGGGTGGCGGGCGGCTCCCACGGCATGCGGCGCGAGTATACGGCTACAATCCGCCACCCATGGTCACCACCAAGAAGGTCACCAAGCCGGCCCCGCGCGTCATCCGCGGCGCCTCTCGGTCGATCGCCACCCGCCACCGCCCGCACACCCTTGCCCCCGAGCACCTCGGCGAGCGGGCCAGCATCGCCACCCTGGCGGTCGGCATCGGCGGGGTTGCGCTGCTCATCACCTCCGTTGCGATGATCGTCAGCGGCCTCACCCTCTCGTCGCGCTACGTGGGCACGCCACCTCCCAACATCGCGGGCCTCGGCGTCCCCCAGGTGATCGGCGGCGCGGCGCTCCTGCTCCTGGCGATGGCGATCTCGGGGGCAGCCGCGGCCCTCCTCATGGATCTGCGTGGCGCGCGGCGCACGACCATCGCGCTGGCCGCCCTCACCGCGGCCCTGTGCGCCGCGGGCGTGGTCGTGGTGATGACCATCGGCGGGGGCGATCGGCTCCTCGCCACGGCGCTGCTGGTGGCAGCGGTGACGTTCGGCGCGTCGAGCGCCATCCTGCTCCGCACCGGCCGCCCGGCGCCCGCCGCCTGACGCGCCGCGCCGGCAGCGCATTGCCGCGCCGCTCGCTCTTCCTGCTCGCCCTGGCGGCCGCCGTGGCCGTGGCGACGGGCATCGGCGGCGTGCTGATGGGCACCTTCGCCTCCGGCTGGATCCTCGACCGCCTCAGCGGCACCGGGATCGTCGCCGACGCGGCGGCCGTCGGCGGCGCGGCAGCGGCGCTCGGGTGGGCCGCGATCATCGTCGGGGCCGGCCTGGGCGGCCTGGTGCTGGCCCTCCGCGCCGGGACGGCGTGGGCGCGCCCTGCCGGCGCGATGGTCGTGGCGGCGATCGTCGCGGCGCTGGTCGGCGCACTGGCCGCCGCGCTGGCGACACTGGCCCGCGAGCCGGGCGGCGCGGTCCAGTACGGCCTCGCGGCGGGTGGCATCGGGCTGGCGCTGGTGGCCTTCGCGATCGTGCTGCGCGACCTCCTGGCAGGGCCGAAAGGGCCGGGCTGAAGGGTCCGGGACCCTCTGCTATACTCCGCCACCGTCACTCCCGCGGGCCCGTGGTGTAGTGGCCCAACATGCCAGCCTGTCACGCTGGAGATCGCCGGTTCGAATCCGGTCGGGCCCGCCACCCACGCCCCGATCCCCCGCGAAGTCAGCGTCGGAGGCTCTTGCGCGCCCGTCCGCGCGTACGGCAATCTTGGCGGACCAGCAGGGGAATCGGAGTCGGCATGCGCAACCGGAGTCTGGCTGCGGCGCTCCTGACCGTCGGCCTGGTCGCATGCACCACCGCCCCGCAGCCTTCCCCTTCGCGGGCAGCGCCGACGCAGACCGCCGACGAGATCGTCATCGGCCTGACCGTTCCACCCTTCGCTCCATCGCCGTTCTTCACCATCTCCAACACCACGGCGGCCGGGTTTCGACCGCCGGGCGGGCGACCGGAACTTGCAACGCAGCTGGTCTACGGGTCGCTGTACCGGTATGACGACACCCTCGCCCCCGTTCCCGAGCTCGCCGCCGAGCCGTGTGACGTGTCGGCCGACCAGCTGACGATCACCTGCCGCCTCGTCGAAACCACGTTCCACGACGGCACGCCGCTGACCGCGGACGACGTGGCCTACACGTTCGAACTCGGGCGTCGCCACCCCGAGTGCCTCTGGGCGTTCAGCGAGTGCTATGGCGACGTCCTTGAATCGGTCAGTGCCGTGGACGCGCGAACGGTCGAGTTCAGACTCAGCGCGCCGGACGCGACCTTCCTGACACTCGTGCTTCCCAGTGTGATGATCGACTCCCGGGCGGTGATCGAAGCGGCGTATGCGCCCCTCGCCGAGCGCGCGCCGACGCTGGATGCCGTCGACTACCACCAGGCCGCCGACGCGATCTTCGCGCAGTTCGAGTCCGACGCCCCCGATTGCGAAACCCCGATCGCCGATGCCGAGGCGTTGCTCCAGGCCGCCGGCGTGGCACCGCTGCCCCGCGACCAGTTCATCCAGGCGGATGGTGCCTTCGACGCGTGCATGTATGCGGAGTGGAGCGCGGTCCTGCTGGACGACATCGCGTGGAGCCTGGAGGCCACCGGCCTCGACGCGATCGCCCTGGCCTACCAGGCGCTGTCGTTCAACCGCGCTCCGATCGGCACCGGCCCATGGAAGTTCGTGGGCGTGGAGGACGGCACGCGCGCCACCTTCGAGGCGTTCGACGGATATCACCGCGGGCCGCCGGCCACGCGCGGCATCGAGATCCGGGTGATTCGGGACTGGGCGACTGCCGCGGACGCGATGCGGAACGGAGAGCTGCACTGGCTCACCATCCCCATCATCGCCCCGGAGATGCATGAGGAGCTGCGCGACCAGGCGGATCTCCAGTTCGCGACATTCCCGGATTCGACGTTCTTCATGCTCGCCTACAACCTGCGCGAAGGACGGCTCTTCGCCGATCGCAATCTCCGCACGGCGGTGGAGCTGTGCATCGACAAGCCGGCGACGGTTGACGCGGCGACCGGGCAGACGGGTGACGTGCTGTACTCACCCATCGACCCGGTCTCGTGGGCGCATCACCCCGATCTCCCCCGACCCGAACGCGACGTCGATGCCGCACGGGAGCTGATCGAGGCGTCAGGCTGGACGCTGGGCGACGACGGCATCTATGCGCTGAACGGTCGGCGCCTTGCAACCGACGTGTTCACCCGCGGAGACGATGCCCAGCGGACCCGGTTCATGGACCTCGTCGCCGAGCAGGTGCGCGACTGTGGAATCGAGCTCACCGTAATCCCGGCCGATGCTCGGACCGTGCTCGGGCCGATCAATGAATTTCCCCACATCCCGGGCGGCTACAGCGAGCCGTTCGAGGCGATCTTCCTGGGCTGGTCGCACAACCCCGACCCGCACAGCGAGCTGTGGCATTCCCGATCCATCACGTCGGAGCAGCAGCCGCGCAATGCCAACTTCATGGGCTTCTCGAATCCGCTCGTGGACGAGCTGCTCGACCAGGGGATCGGCACGTACGACCAACGCGAGCGGGCACGCATCTATCGTGAGCTGCAAGAA
>DASSPJ010000005.1:0-29385 GCA_035699665.1 Candidatus Limnocylindria bacterium | reverse complement strand
ACGAAGTACTCGAGGCCGGCGCCGTCGACGAATCCGAAGGCGGCGGCAAAGGCGTCGAACGCGGCCGTGAACGTGACCCCGTCGGCCTCGTAGACGTCGATGCCCTCGGCCTCGAACCCGGCGACGGTGATCGCCCACCAGGTGTCACGATCCACGACGAAGTAGCCCGATGCCCCGGCACCACATCCCTGGGCCGGCTTGGCCCCCACCGCCAGCGACGCGGTGAGCAGGATGAGCATGGCGGCAGCAAGGAACGCGCTGGACACTCGACGCATGGTCGACCCCTCTCGTCGTCGGCGGGTCGGGTTCGCCAGTCGCTCGGTGCGGCCCAAGGCGGCCATGGTGTGAAGCCGCACGTCGTCGCTCCCCGCCGCAGGGAGCCGTTGTACACCACCGACGCGCCGCCGACCAGTCCAGGGGCGACGCTCCCCTCAGGGCGTGTAGGTGAAGTCCGAGATGATCACCTCCTGCGGCCCCTGCGGAGCGCTGCCGCGGAAGAGCCACAGGTTGATGCGCGCGTTCTCGCCGCCGGGCACGGGGACGTCGGCGCCGACGTAGGTGAAGCTGTCGATCACCGCGCCACTCGCGGTGCGACTCACGAACCTGACCTCGCCGGGAGCCCACACGAACGTGTGCACGGTGTTGGTCAGCCCCGCCGGCTGGGTGAACCGCTTGAGGTGTCCGGACGCATCCCACGGCTGGACCACGTACTGCCCGTTCGTCGGATCGGCCGCATTGCCCCAGCGGGCGAACTCGATGTCGATCTCGCGGTGGGCGTAGTCGGGGGCGTCGTTCCAGGTGAACATGCCGAGCACGGCATTCGGATCCAGGTCGGGCGCCGACGCGATGGTCCACGAGTAGGTCCCATAGCCGAAGCTGTCGTTGAGGATCACCTCGGCGCAGCTCCATCGGTTGCCGGACTTCGAGATGCGCAGATGCAGCCCATCCGCAGCGACGTTCACGTTGGCCGCCGAGAAGAAATTGGGGCCCGGACCGATCTTGCGGCCGTAGTCCTTGACCGTCCACGTGTAGCCGGAGAATTCGACCGTGGTCGGGCCGGACGGTCCGGGACGCGCCCCGGCCGCCGGCAGCGGCATGGCCAGGAGCAGCAGGGTCAGCACTGCCGCGGCGCGGCGAGCTCGGCGAGGCATGGGCGGATGGTACCTTCGTACTGGTCGGCCGTAGGCTGCAGCACGTCACCCCCATCTGTCCAGACCGATATCGCCCGCGACGGTGCCCACCCGCACCGCTTCAGCTGATCGGGCGTTCCATGGCCGCGCACGGGATCGTCACCCCGTTCGGCATGCGCACCGGCGTCTCGGCGGTGACGCGAAACCCGAAGCGCTCGTAGAGCGGCTGCCCGGGCCGCGTCGCGACCAGCGCCAGGGTGCGGAATCCCTCGGCCCGCGCCGCCGCCTCGCACGCCTCGAGGATGCGGGTGCCGAGGCCGCGACGGACGCGGTCCGGGCGCACGAACATGGCCCGCACACGGGCCGGCTCGGTCGCCGGATCAAGGAGTCGGGCGTCGCCCGCGCCTGCGTCGGACCCGGTGTAGAGCTTGTCGCGCCGGCTCCAGCCGCCGCACGCGATCAGCTCACCATCCTCCTCGATGACGAAGTACGTGCCGTCCTCGATCAGGGTGCGGTCGACGCTGGCGATGAACTCGACGGACGCCGCGGTCTGCGCCGCATCGTAGAAATGCGGAAACAGGTCGTGCGTCGAGGCCTTCATCAGGGCGTCGATGGCATCGGCTTCGTCCGTGCGCGCGAGGCGCAGGCGCGCCGGTGGGGGCGGATCGGCCGCGGACACGAGCGCAGGCTAGCATCCGCGGCCGCCGATCAGAAGATGGCGCCGATGCAGGAAGCGAGGAGCCAGATGACCAGCACGATGCCGATCACCACGCCGAGAAGAATGCGTCCCATGGAACGCTCCGTGGTGCAGGGTTGATCGCCCGCTCCGTAAGCAATCTCGATGCCGGAAGAGCGACTCTCTCGCTGCCTCAGTCGCGCCAGCGCTCCGCGAAGACGGTCTCGGCGCGCGGGCGCCGCGCCACGCCGGGTCGTGCCTTCGGGCGCTCCGCGGCGGCGGTCGGATGCCCGAGCGCGATGATCGTGCGCATCGTCCAGCCATCTGGAATGCCGAGCATCCGCGCCACGCCGGGACGTGCCCGGCTGCCGATCCAGGCGATCCCCGACGCGATGTCGAGCAGCGTCGCGGCCACCAGGATCCGTTCCGCCGCGCGGCCCTCGTCGAAGGCGTGCGACACGGCCTTGCCCTCCTCCACCGGCATGACGATCCCGATCGCCGCCGCCGCGGTCTCGAGCGAGCGGGTCTGCGGCAGGCCCGCCTCCCAGATGGCACGCAGCGTGACCCGCTCCTGGAGGGTGATGAAGCGCCACGGCTGCGTGTTCTGGCTGCTCCCCGACCAGCGCGCTGCGTCGGCGATGGCGTCGATCTGGGCGGCGGTGAGGGGCGCATCGGTCCGGAACTCGCGCACCTGGCGCACGCGCAGGAGCGGGCGCACGCGATCGCGCGGGGATGGGTCGGTCATGCGCTGCAGCGTAGCGCCCAGTCGCGATCTGCTGCTGGCCGCGGTCCTCGCCGGGCAGCCGCTACGATGCGCGCCATGCGCGAGCGGTCAGGCGTCACCGATCGGGCGCCGCGCGCGCGCCGCCTCGCCTGGCTGCGTCGCCCGGTGCGGCGCGAGGACGCCGAGCGCTACCTGTTCCTGACCCTCGTGTCGTTCGCCGGGACGGTGCTCGCGACGCGCTGGTTCCTGCACCTCACCGGCTTTCCGAAGATCGGCGGTGGCGACCTGCACATCGCCCATGCCCTGTGGGGCGGCCTCGTGCTGTTCGCGGCGGCGGTGCTGCCGATCCTCCTCGCCGGGCGCCTGGTCTACCGCGCCGCCGCGATCCTGGCGGGGATCGGGATCGGCCTGTTCATCGACGAGGTCGGGAAGTTCATCACCACCCAGAACGACTACTTCTACCCCGCGGCGGCGCCGATCATCTACGCCACCTTCCTGCTGGCGGTGCTGGTCTGGCTGCGCGCCCGAGGGCCCGACTCCGACGAGCCGCGGGCGCGGCTGCTCGGCGCGCTGGAGCTGCTCGAGGAGTCGGTCGAGGGCGACCTCCAGCCCCGCGAGCGCGACGAGCTGCTGGAGCGGCTGCGCGACGCGTCCAGCGCCCCGCGCGAGGAGCAGCGGCGGCTCGCGGAGGTGCTCCGCGGCTACGTGGAATCGCGGTCGCTGGTCGTGATCCCCGGGGCGCCGCCGCCGTTCGCGGGTGCCCGGACCTGGTGGGCCGAACGGGAGGAGCGCTGGCTCGGCGGCCGCGGGCTGCGCGTGGTCATCGTCGCGGCGCTCCTCGTCTCGGGGGCGAACGCCCTGCTGGCGCTCCTCGGCGCCGCGGCAGCGGTGAGCGGCGACGCCGCGGTGCCGGGCACGCGCCTGTACGCGTTCAACCTGGTCCACCTCGCCGTCGAGGCCGCCGCCGGGGCGGTCATCCTCGTCGGTGCCGTGCTCGTCGCGCTGGCCGGGATGCATCGGCTCGGCTGGACGCTCGCCTACTTCGGCCTGCTGGCCGTGCTCGTCCTCGGCGACCTGATCAGCTTCTACCTGCGCCAGTTCGACTCGATCGCGGCGGTGACGCTGCACGTCGTCCTGCTGGCCGCGGTGGTCCGCTATCGCCGCGAGCTGGCTGCCGAACGGGCGCCGACCGGCGCTGCTAGGGTGCCGCCAGCATGAATGGCCACGACCTCCAGCGACGGCTCTCCCGACGGCGGTTCCTGATCGGCGCCGGGCTCGGCATGGGGGCGTTCTTCGCCGAGGCGGGCGGCACGGTGGTGCGGGCGGCCATCGGCGAGCGCGCGCCGATCCGCGAGCCGCGCTTCGTGACCGGGCGGGGCGCGAAGGTCTGGAATCCCGATCCATACGTCACCCCCGAGCAGCTCACCCCGCGCGTCCTGCCGGTGCGCGGCGCGCAGCCGGTCCTGGCGGCCGACATGCGACGGCCGGGGCTGCGCACCAAGATCGGGCAGATGCTGCTCGTCGGCTTCCGCGGCACCACCGCCGACCCGCGGTCGCGGGTCGTCGCCGATATCACGCGCAACGCCGTCGGTGGGGTGGTCCTGTTCGATCGCACCGGCGGCCGCAGCAGCACGGTGCGCAACATCAGCTCGCCGGCGCAGCTCCGGACGCTGGTCAGCGGGCTACAGGCGGCGGCCCTGCGCACCCCGCCGGGGAGCCCCCTGATCGTGGCGGTCGACCAGGAGGGCGGCGCGGTGGCGCGCCTCAACCGGCGCAACGGGTTCGCGGCCACGCCGACCGCCGCCAGCCTGGGGGCGCGCAACGATCCCGCGGCCACCCTGGCCCAGGCGACGTCGATGGCGCGCACGCTGGCCGCGATGGGGATCAACCTGAACCTGGCGCCGGTCGTCGACCTGAACGTCAACCCGCGCAACCCGGCGATCGGGCGGAACGGACGCAGCTTCTCGGCCGACCCGCGCCGGGTCGTGGCGCACGCCGGCGCATTCGTCGACGGGCACCGTGCCGTCGGGGTGCGCACGACGCTGAAGCACTTCCCCGGGCAGGGCAGCGCGGCCGGCGACACGCACCTCGGCGTCGTCGATGTGACGCGCCGCTGGACCGACGCCGAGCTGGCGCCGTTCACCAGCCTGGTCGGCGCGGGCAGGGCCGACGCGGTGATGACCGGCCACATCTTCAACGCCCGGCTCGATCCCGACCACCCGGCGACGCTGTCGACCGCAGTGGTGACCGGCCTCCTCCGCGAGCGCATCGGCTTCGGTGGCGTGGTCGTCAGCGACGACCTGCAGATGGGCGCCATCCGCGCCGCGTATGGCTGGGACGAGGCGGTGGCCCTCGCCGTGATCGCGGGCGTCGACCTGCTGATGATCGCGGACCCGCCGACACGCGGCCCCAACCTGGTCACGCGCACCATCGACGTCATCGAGGACCTGGTCGCGGCCGGACGGGTCAGCGAGGAACGCATCGACGCCTCCTACGACCGCATCCAGGCGCTCAAGGCGACCCTGATCCGCGCCCCTGCGTAGCCGGTGCGGGGCGTGGCACGCGCGATGCACCTCCGGGACGGCATGCAGACACTCAGCCAAGAACTGACCGCGGTGCGGTTCAGCGACCAGATGCGCGCCTTCCTGGACGAGGTGCAGCCGGCCATCGTGGGCACCACCCGCGCCGACGGCACCGTCCAGATGAATCCGATCTGGTACGAGCGCGTCGACGACGAGCTGTGGATCAACCCGGCCATGAGCCGCCGCTGGGGCCAGCGCCTCGATGCCGGGGCGCCGGTGACGCTGATCATGGTGAGCCCCCACAACATGTGGCGCTGGGCGCAGATCCAGGGCGTGGTGCTCGAGAAGACCGACGCCGGCGGCGAGGAGCACATCGACCGTCTCAGCCAGCGCTACCTGGGGAGCGACTACGTCAACCACCAGGACGACGACCCGCGCCTCGTGGTGCGCGTCGCGCCCACGCGCATCACGGGGACGATCGAGGCCGAATAGGGGATCGGACCGGGTCCAGACACGTCGAACGCCCCGGCCGCGCGAGCGGACCGGGGCGTATCGGTGTGCGCTGCCGCCACACCTGCGCAGCGCGGGACCGATGCCGGCGCCGTGCCCCCCTGGCCGCGTGGCCGGCGGGCGCCTGCCGGCGCGGCCCGTGACGTGCACACTCGTGACGACATGCTGACCGATGCGCTGGCCGCGCTCGCCGCCGCCCTCGAGCGCCGGGCTGCCGCGGCGCCCGGCCCGAATCGGGCCGCGCGGGCGGAGCGGCTGCGGCGGCACGTGGTCGAGTACCTCCAGCCCCGCGCCGCGAGCCTCGACGCGCCGCTGGTCATCGTCATCCTCGGCTCCACCGGAAGCGGCAAGTCGAGCCTCTTCAACGCGCTCGCCGGGGGCCCGCTGAGCCCCAGCGGCGTCCTGCGCCCGACAACCCGTCGGCCCGTGGCCCTCGCGCATCCGGACGACGCCGGACCTCACCTTCTGCCCGGGCTGAGCGCGCGGGAGGCCATCGACGTGCGGACCGATGCCGGCGCGCGCCGCGGCCTGGTGATCGTCGACGCGCCCGACTTCGACAGCGTCGAGCTGGCGAACCGGGCGCTCGCGATCGAGCTGCTCGAGGCCGCCGACCTGGTGGTCTTCGTCTCGACCGCCACCCGCTACGCCGACCAGGTGCCATGGACGGTCCTCGGGCGCGTGCGGCAGCGCGGCGTGCCGCTGCTCGCGGTCCTCAACCGCCTGCCCAGCGATGCCGGGGACGCGGCCGCGGTCCTGGCGGACTACCGGCACCTGCTCGAGCGCGGCCGGCTCGAGGAGCGTGGCGCGTTCGGCGCGCTCGAGGTGCTGCCGGTGGTCGAGGGAGCGGTCGATGCCGCCGGCGATGCGCTCGATGCGACGGCGGTGGCTCCGCTGCGCGAGGCGTTCGACCGGCTCATGGCCGACGAGGTGTCACGCCGCGAGCTGGCGCGGCGGAGCCTCGCCGCGGCGCTCGCCGGCCTCCCGGCGGCGGTCGAGGAGATCGCCGCGGAGGTCGACGACGAGCAGGGGGCGGTGGCCGAGCTGCTCGACGCCGCCGACCGCGCGTACCGCGAGCGTCGCGCCGCGCTGGGCGAGGAGATCGGACGCGGGACCTTCCTCCGCGCCGAGGTGCTGCGGCAGTGGCACGACTTCGTGGGTGCCGGACAGGTGGCGCGCCTCCTGGCGCAGGGGATCGGCCGCATCGCCGCCACGCTGCGCAGCCTGGTCCAGCCCGGGCCGCCCGCACCGGCGACCGAGGTGCGCGAGGCCGCCTTCGCGGACCTCGTGGCGCTGGCCACGCAGCACGCCGACGCCGCCGCGCAGCGCACCGCGGTCGGCTGGGCCGAGGATCGCTACGGCGCGGCGGCGCTGGCCGCCGACGCCGGGCTGTGGGGGGCGTCACCGGCCTTCGGCGAGCAGCTGACAGCCGCCCTGGAGCGCTGGGCCGGCGAGATCGGCGCCGAGATTCGCCAGCTCGGCGAGCAGCGGCGCGGCTGGGCGCGCGTGGCCAGCATCGGGGTGAACGCGGTGGGCACCTCGGCGGTGCTGGCGGTCTTCGTCCACACCGGTGGCCTGACGGGGGCGGAGGTGGGGATCACGGCCGCCACCGCGGTCGTCAACCAGAAGCTCCTGGAGGCCCTCTTCGGCGAGGCCAACGTCGCCGCGTTCGTGGGACGCGCCCGCTCGCGCCTGACCGCCATCCTCGACGCGGCGTTCGCCGCGGAGCGCTCCCGGTTCGACGCCACCCTGGGTGCGGCAGCCGATCCGGGGCTCGCCGACGCGCTGCGGGACGCGGCGCGCCGCGCCGCCGAGCCCATGCCGGCGTGACCGACCCGCTCGACGCACGCCTGGCCGCGCTCCGCGACGCCGCCGAGGCGGCCCGCTCGATCGGCCTCGTCGACGAGGCGAACGCCGCCTTCGCCGTGGCGGAGCGGGTGGCGCAGCGCGCCGGGTTCGGCGGCGGGGCATACGTCATGGCGCTGGCGGGCGGCACCGGAGTGGGGAAGTCCTCGCTCCTCAACGCGCTCGCCGGGCACACCGTCAGCACGGTTCGCGCGGTTCGCCCCACGACCGACGAGCCCCTCGCCTGGGTCGCCGAGGCGCGTCGGGATGAGGTGGCACCGCTCCTCGCGTGGCTCGGCGTGCGCCACGTGGTCGGCCACGCGGACCCGGACCTGGGCTCGGTGGTCATCCTCGACCTGCCCGACGTCGACAGCGTGCGCACCGAGCACCGCGCGCGCGTGGACGAGCTGCTGCCGCGGATCGACGCGGTGACCTGGGTCGTCGACCCGGAGAAGTACGACGACCAGCGGCTGCACGGCTACCTCCGCGCGCTCGCCGGGCACGCCGACCGGATGCGCTTCGTCATCAACAAGGCCGACCGACTGACCGATGCGCAGCGCGACCTGCTCGCCGGCGACCTCGTGCGGCGGCTCTCCGAGGACGGCATCGCCGTCGCGGCGGTGCACGTGGTGTCGGCGACCACCGGCCATGGCCTGCCCGAGCTGCGCGCGGCGCTGGCCCGCGCCGCCGACGCGAAGGCGATCCTCGCGGCCAAGCGCGCCGCCGACCTGCGCGACGCGCTGGCGACGCTCGGCTCGGCGGTGGGGATCGGGCCCGACCGGGGAGCGGCGCCGCTGCTCTCGCCGGAGCGCCTCGCAGCGGCCGCCACCGACGCCAGCGCGGGCGCCCTGGCGATCGTCGATCCCGACGGCCTGGCGCGGCAGATCCGCGGGGCGGTGATGGGGCGGGCGCGGCGCAGCGGAGGGTCGCTGCTCGGTCGGGCAGTGGCGCTTCTGGCCTGGCTGACCGGCCAGCAGCGGCGGGCCGCCGACCCCGCCGCCTACCTGCGCGACTGGCGACGCCGCGGCACCCTGGGGCGGGTGGTCAACCCGGTCCGCGCGGCGCTGGTCGACGCGGCGGCCGAGGTTCCGCCGCGTGTGCGCCCGGCGCTCCTGTCGGCGCTCGGCGCGGATGCCGTCGACGAATCGGTCGGCGCGGTCCTCGACCGGGCCACCGGGGAGGCTGCCGCGGAGCTGCGCATCCCGGGCTCGTGGGCGTGGCCCGTCGTCGGGGCGGCGCAGCTGGCGATCGGTGCGGTGTTCCTCTTCGCGCTGGCGTGGTACGTCACCCTGTTCGTGGCCGGTGGCGCCGTGCCGGTGGGGACCGTCGACGCGCCGCTCGTCGGCCCGCTTCCCATGCCGCTGGCCCTGCTCGTCGGCTCGATCGCCGCCTCGGCACTGCTCGGCTGGCTGGTGGGCCTCCACGCCGGATGGATCGGCCGCCGGCTGGCGGATGGGGTCAGACGCCGAACCGAGACGGCCGTTCGGGAGGCCGTCACCGAGGTCGGGTTCGGCGGCCTGCGACGCGTGGAGTCGGCTCGCGCGGTCATCGCCGCCGCGCTGTCGACTGCCGTGGAGCGCGACGATTGACGTAGCCCGCCTGCGTCGCCTGCTGCTTGGCGGGTCGCGCGCGCTGCGCGTACCGTCGGGTCCTCCGCCATCACCGGGGCACCCGAGATGCTTCGCCGGCAACCGATCACCGAACCGAAGGCCACCGTATCCGACCTCGAGCTCGGCATTGCCGTCGTGCTGCTGGCGGTCGTCCTGCTGCTCGCCGTGGTTCTCGTCCCGCTCGTCGGCTGACGCCGCTGGGGCGCGGCGCATGCGCTCCCAGACGATTCCCAGCCACGGGGCGCTAGCATGGCGCCACCATGCACCTGCTGGTCGTCGAGGACGACGCCCGACTGGGCCGCTCGCTGAAGCGCCTGCTCGAGGGTGAGCGTCACCTCGTCGAGGTGGCGACCACCGGCGACGCGGCGCTCGAGATGGCCGAGAGCGATGGGATCGAGCTGATCGTGCTCGACGTTGGCCTGCCCGACATGAGCGGCCTCGAGGTGGCGCGCCGCCTGCGCGACGCGGGCTCGCAGCTGCCGATCCTGATGCTCACCGCGCGTGACGCCGTGCCGGACCGCGTCGCCGGGCTCGACTCGGGCGCCGACGATTACCTGGTCAAGCCGTTCGCCTACGAGGAGCTGGTGGCACGCCTGCGGGCGCTCGACCGGCGGTCCAGCACGACACCCACCCGCCGGGCCGCGGTGCTGTCGAGCGGGCCCATCCGGCTCGACGAGGACCGACGCCAGGTGACGGTCGCGGGGCGCGAGGTCGAGCTCTCGCCGCGCGAGTTCAGCCTCCTCGAATGCCTGCTGCGGCATCCCGGCCAGGTGCTCAGCCGCGATCAGCTGCTCGAACGGGCGTGGCCGTACGGCGAGTTCCTCATGCCGAACACGGTCGACACGTACATCCACTACCTGCGCGACAAGCTCGGCACCGATGCGGCCGCGCGCATCCAGACCGTCCGCGGCATCGGCTACCGCATGGCGGCCACCTAGCCCGATGGGCCCGCAGCCCGCGGCGCGCGCCCCGGACGCGCCGCTCCTGCGACGGACGCGCTGGCGCCTCGCGCTGTGGAGCGGCGGCGCCACGCTGGCCACCATGGTCATCCTGGGCCTCCTCCTCTACGCGATCCTGAACCGCACCCTCGCCGCCGACTCCGAGGCACGGCTGCGCGGCCAGGCGAACGAGATCCAGGCCGCGGTGGGCCGGCTGGGCGGCAACGTCCTGCGCTTCCTGACCCGAGACGACGGCCCGCTCGGCGGGCCACGCGCCGGCGGCCCCGGAGCGGGGACCACCACGATCGTGGTGCAGCCGGACGGCGAGGCTCACGGTGTGGTCCCCCGCGACCTGGTCGGCGAGGTCCCCGTGGATGTCGGCGTCCAGGCGGCCCTGGCGGGGTCGGACGACGTCCGAACGGTGTCGCTGGCCGGCACCCCGTTCCGGGTGCGCAGCGAGCCGCTCGAGATCGGCGGCCAGCGCTGGGCGCTCCAGATCCTCGACAACCGCGCGGCGGAGCAGCGCGTCCTCGCCACGGCGCTGGCGGTCCTGCTGATCGGCGGCCTCGTGGTGGTGGGCGCGTCGATCGCCTTCGGCTTCCTGTATGCCGGACGCGCGCTGGTGCCGATCCGCGACTCCCTCCGCCGGCAGCGCGAGTTCGCCGCCGACGCGTCGCACGAGCTGCGCACGCCGATCACCGTCATCCGCGCAAGTGCCGACTACCTGCGCCGCTCGCCGGCGCTTGCCGACGGGGAGGCTGCCGCGGCGGTCGCGGACATCAGCGCCGAGAGCGAGCGCATGACGCGTCTTGTCGATGAGCTGCTGCTCCTCGCGCGTGCCGACTCGGACGCGGTCGAGCTGCGGCACGAGCCGGTCGACCTCACCGATGTTGCCGGTGCCGCCCTGCGCGGGCTTGCCAGGCTGGCCGAGGAGCGGGACGTGCGCCTCCAGCTGAGCGGCGAGCCGGTCCGCGTGGCCGGCGACCCGGACCGCCTGCGGCAGCTGGTCGCGATCCTGGTCGACAACGCCATCCGTCACTCCCCGGCGCACTCGGCGGTCAGCGTGCGGGTGGCGCACGACGGTCGCAATGCCGCGGTGACGGTGACCGACGCCGGCCCCGGCATCCGCCCCGACGACCTGCCGCGCCTCTTCGACCGCTTCTTCCGTGGCGCCGGCGCCCCGTCCGGGGGGAGTGGCCTCGGCCTCGCGATCGCGCGCTGGATCGCCGATCGCCACGGCGGGAGCCTCAGCGCGGCCAACGTGCCGGGTGGCGGTGCCGCCTTCACGCTCACCCTGCCGGCCGCTGGCTGAGCCGGCCTCAGCCTGTGTGGGCTGACTGGCAGGAGGAGATCACCCCCTTCCTCCCGCCCAGCCTGGTGGGGCTGACTGGCAGGAGGAGCCGCCGGAAACGGGCCTGGCGGGGCGACTCGTCCCACCGGTCAGCCTCGGGAGGCTGAGCTCGTCCCCGCATGACGGCGTGCCGGCCCGAGCCGCCGCGCTCCGGCCGGAGGGCTTGCGCCCCTGCGTATGCTGTCCGAGCCGCCGTGCCCTCGGCAGGTCATCGGGGGGTGGACCGTGCGTGGAGGAAGGGCGGATGAGCCTCATCATGGGGCGCGAGCTGCTGGTGGTCGCCCTGCTGATCGTCGCGCTGATCGCGGTGATGTGGATCCTGGCGGCGACGCGGGACACGCCCCGCTAGCGCAGCGCCCCGGACCGGGCGGCAACTCCCTCTCAGCGGAGCCGATCGTCGAGCCAGGCGACGACCCGATGGTGAGCCTCCGCCGGCCAGGCCCCGCCGTTCGCGGCGGCCAGCTCGGAGCCGAGCAGCTCCACGGCGGCGGCCGCGGCGCGCAACGCGGCGCCGATGCGGGGCAGTGTGGTGTCGGTCATGGCGCGGCCAAGGAGCTCGACCGCTCGCGGATCCCCCCATCGCTCGACGAACCGGCCGCCGTGCCACGTGTCGGTCGCGCCGCCGACCGCCGCGGCGTGCCACGCCGTCAGGCGCATCAGCCGCCCGCCGACGTGGGCGTTGATGCATTCCGCGGCCACCCAGCGCTCGCCGCGCAGGGCCTTGCGGCCGGCCCACACCAGGTGGTAGAGCACGTCGCCCACGACGTTCCCCAGCTCGCCCGGCGAGGGCCGATCCACCCGCGCCACCGGCTCGGCGGCATCGGCGGCGGCAAGCATCGTCGCGAGGAATCCCTCGGGATCGGCGAGCCGACGCGCGCCGCGCTGCAGCACGCCGTGCACATGCGCCAGCTCGACGCCGGGGCCGGCCGCGCTGTCGGGCGGCGCGAAGAGGCTGAAGTCGACATCGGCGCCGTCGGCGTACAGGACGCGCCGCTCCATTCCGTGGCCGACGGGGGTCGGCTCGACGAAGGTGACCCATGGCTCGCCGAGCTCGGCCACCCAGCTCCCATCCTCGACCCACGGCCGCGGATCGTCGACGAACAGGACGACGTCGAGGTCCGAGTGCTCGTCTGCCGGCGTCTCCCGACGCGCCATCGACCCCACCAGCAGGGCGCCGCGAATGTCCGGGTGGCGCTGCGACCAGGCGGTGATGCGTGCCAGAAGGGCGTCGCGCGGCGTCATCGGTCGCATTCTATGGGGCGATCCCTGATCAGCCGCCGCTCGATCGGTCCTCGAGCTCCCAGGCGTGGTCGAGCGCGTGCCAGGCCGATCGGCGGATGAAGTAGCGCGGTGACCACGCCTTCCGGACGCGGTTGGGGTCGGGAAGCGGCTCGCCGCGGGCGAGCAGCTCGAGCGCCGCGAGCGCCGCATCCCGCACCGACGCCAGGCGCTCGTCCTCGCCGGCGTCCTTCGCCAGCGCCGGGCGGCGCGAGCCCAGCTGGTGGAGGTACGCCTCCTCGGCCTCGAGCACGTGGGTGCGCATCTTCGCCAGCGTGCGCCCGCCACCGCGGGGGCCCGTGCGCAGCGTGATCCCCCGGGCACTCTCGGCCGCCGCGTCCCAGGCCCACCACGCGGCACGCAGCAGGCCGCGCCAGCGCTTCAGGTCGGCTTCGGCGAGTGGCTCGCCGTCGGTGGGTGCCGGGACGCCGGGGACGCCGAAATCGGTCCCGCCATCGCCGGTGCGCCGCGCGACCACGACGAGCTCATCCACCGAGCCGGGCGCTCGGAACGCCACCCGCGCCCGCCGCGCGACCGCCGCATACCGCGGCGCGCTGGCGGAGAGCGCCTCCAGCGCCTCGTCAGGCGTCCTGCCGGAACGGCTCCAGCCCGGCCAGACGACGGCGCTGGCGAAGGTCCGCTTGGCGCCGATCTCGAGGTAGACCTCGGTCCGCCTGCTCATGGCCCACAGGCTACGCCACGGCGCCGCGTGCCTGCGGATCGGCGCATCGGCGCAGTGCAGCGGTGGGTTGTCGAGCGAGGGACAATGGTGCCCCAGCCGTCCCGACCCGCATGGAGAGCAGACCTGAGATGTCCGTGACCGCCGTATCGCTCCCGACCCGCATGGTGATCGCCACCATCGCCGCCGTCCTGGCCACCGGGCTCATCCTGTCGGCAGCGACCGTCGGCGCCGCGACCGGCGGCGCGCACACGGTGCGGTTCGCCACCTTCAATGCCTCCCTCAACCGGAGCGCCGCGGGACAGGCCCTCAACGACCTCAGCCAGCCCTATGACGCGGGTGAGGCGGATGCGACCCTGCGGGGGCGCCGCGCGCAGGCTGCCAACGTCGCCGAGATCATCCAGCGCACGCGGCCCGACGTGCTGCTCATCAACGAATTCGACTTCGAGCCCAACCATGCGCTGGCCATCGCCTTCCAGGAGAACTACCTGTCGGTGAGCCAGAACGGCGCGGAACCGATCGAGTACCCGCACGTGTTCATCGCCCCATCCAACACCGGTATGCCCTCCGGCAAGGACCTCAACAACAACGGGACGGTCGGTGGACCCGATGATGCCCTCGGCTTCGGGTTCTTCCCCGGTCAGTTCGGGATGGCCGTCTTCAGCCGGTACCCGATCGAGCGGTCCGCGGTGCGCACGTTCCAGACGTTCCTCTGGGAGGACATGCCCGGTGCGCTCCTGCCCGACGACCCGGCCACAGCCGCTCCGAACGACTGGTACGCGCCCGACGAGCTGGACATCTTCCGCCTCAGCAGCAAGAGCCACTGGGACGTCCCGCTGCGCGTTCGGGGGACCACCATTCATTTCCTGGTCAGCCATCCCACGCCACCGGTCTTCGATGGCGCCGAGGACCGCAACGGGACCCGGAACCACGACGAGATCCGCTTCTGGGCCGATTACGTCACGCCGGGCGCGGGCGCATACATCTACGACGACCGCGGCATTCGCGGCGGGCTGGCGGCGGGTGCCAGGTTCGTGATCGCCGGTGACCAGAACTCCGATCCTCTCGACGGCGACAGCATTCCGGGATCAATTCAGCAGCTGCTCGACAACCCACGCATCAACGCGACGATGACGCCCTCGAGTGCCGGAGGACCGTACTGGGCCGTGGTCCAGGACGGGCTGAACGACACGCATCGCGGCGATCCGGCGTTCGACACCGCCGATTTCTGCGACACGGCCGTCCCACCGCCGTGCAGCGGGCCCGGTAACCTGCGTGTCGACTACGTGCTGCCGAGCGCGGACCTGCCGATCGCGGCCTCGGGTGTCTTCTGGCCCACGGCGTCGGACCCGCTGGTCAGGCTCACCGGCGCAGGGTTCCCCGTTCCCAGCTCGGACCACCGACTTGTCTGGGTCGACGTCCGGGTGCAATCCGGGGGGAGATGACGGACTGATCAGACCCGCTGGATCGGCGTCGACGCGGCGCTCACTCCGAGCCCGATCGGGCACGCCACGCCGGTCGAGTGGTCGGGGCAGTAGCCGTTCGGGACCTTGGCGAGGTACTGCTGGTGGTAGTCCTCGGCGAAGTAGTAGGTCGGGGCGTCGGTGATCTCGGTGGTGATCGCCCCGTAGCCTGCCTTCGTCAGCTCGCCCTGGTACATCTCGCGTGAGGCCAGGGCGGCGGCCCGCTGCGCATCGGTGTGGGTGTAGATGGCCGACCGGTACTGCGTGCCCCGATCGTTTCCCTGCCGCATCCCCTGCGTCGGGTCGTGGTCCTCCCAGAACAGCTTGAGGAGCTGCTCGTAGGTGACCAGCGACGGGTCGTAGACGACCTGGACGACCTCGGCATGCCCGGTGCGACCGGTGCACACCTCCTGGTAGGTGGGGTTGGGGGTGTAGCCGCCGGCGTAGCCGACCGAGGTCGAGATGACGCCCGGCGTCTGCCAGAAGACCTTCTCGGCGCCCCAGAAGCAGCCCATCCCGAAGGTGGCCAGCTCGCTGCCGGCGGGGTAGGGAGGGCGAATCGCCGATCCGTTGACGAAGTGGCGCTCAGCGGTGGGGATCGCCGTCTCGCGGCCGGGAAGCGCGTCGGCCGGGGTAGGCATGGTGGCGGGTCTGCCGAATCCGAACATGCGACGCAGTGTACGCGTGCTCCGTGACGGCTTCGTGACGCGCCGATGACAGACCGATGCCGCCGCGTCCCAGACGCTGCAACACCCAGCCGGCTCGGGACGACTGGGTGTTGCGACGGGAAGGAGTGGGTGTGCCTCCACGATGCGCCCGGCGCCGCGCCGCGCCATCGGTCCATCGGCCGCCGCGCTCGCGACAAATGACGTATGCGCCGGCTCGGGTAGGCTGTGGCGCATGCCCACCGAGCCGGAGCTCGATCGGTCCGAGGTGCGGATGGTCGAGCTGATCTTCCCGCACCAGACGAACCACTACGGCACCCTCTTCGGGGGCGAGGCGCTGGGCCTGATGGACAAGGCCGGCTTCCTCTCGGCCACCCGCTTCGCGCGCCGCACGATGGTCACCGTGGCCTCGGACCGCATCGAGTTCAAGGTCCCGGTCCGCGCCGGACAGATGGTCGAGCTGGTGGCGCGGGTCGAGCGCGTCGGCACCTCGAGCGTCACCGTGCGCGTCGAGATGTTCGTCGAGGAGCTCCTGTCGCGGGATCGTCGCCTCGCCACCACGGGCAGCTTCGTGTTCGTGGCGGTCGACGCCGACGGCCATTCGGTGCCGATCCAGCCGAGCTGACGCAACCGATGCCGCGGCCGCGGCGTCCTGCCGGCCACATGTCGCGCCGCCTCGTCCTGCTCGTCCTGCTCATCGCCCTCGCCGGCTGCCGCGAGGTGCTGCTGCCCGCCGCCGGTGAGCCGTGGACCGAGCTCGGCACCGGGCGGGCGGGCGCCGACCAGGCCTACACCGTCCGCGTGGCGACCGACGAAGCCTCGCTCGCCGAGCTGTGGCGCGCCATGGGGCTCGAGGGGAGCCCGCCGGACGTCGCCTGGTCCGAGCGCCTGGTCGCCGGATTCGCGCAGGGGATCGGCAGCGGCTGCCAGGAGCTCGCGCTGGAGCGGATCGTCATCGACGAGCCCGCCCACGTCGTCCACCCGGTCATCGTCGACCCGCTCGGGCCGCGCGGCTGCGACGCCGACCTGGTCGGGGCGGTCACCTTCGTCGTGTCATTCGACCGCGCGTCGCTGCCGGACCGCCCGTATCGCATCCGCCTCGTTCCGCCGGATCAGCAGCTGCCGTGCGGCGGCGATTGCGGCTCCGGGGTTCCCGCCGAGGTCGAGGTTCCCTGACAGGTCACTTCGACGGCATGGCCCGCACCGTGGTGAGCGCCCAGCCCAGCCACGCGTCGAGCTGCTCGTCGTCGGCGCGGATCGCCTCGGGGAGCGCGAGGTAGCTGCGCATCGGTCGACCCGGCATCGGCTCGAAGGCGGTGCCGCCGGCCGCGGCCAGCTCGGCGAGGGCGTCATCGGCCAGGCGGACGATCCATCGGTCCTCGTGGAGGCTGGTGAACATGTGCCCGCCGGCGAAGCAGGCGGGGTAGCCGAACATCTTGCGGCGGCTGACGTCCGGGGCCTCGGCGATGAGGCGGTCGGTGGCGGCGGTGAAGTGCTCGACGAGCTCGGGCGGGGACGGCATGGCGGCTCCAGTTTCGGGGATAGGGCGTGGATAAGGCGGTGGCGGACCTGCAAAGTCGGGGATAACCCATATTGCCTCGCGCGGCTGCCGCCGCCTATCCTGTGGTCGTCCCGAAGGGGCAGCGAATACCGGATCACGAGATCGCATCAAGCGTTCCGGTACCGACACGGTGGCTTCGGCCAGCGGGTCGGGCGCGGTCCCTCCGGGACATTTCGTTGTGCGTATCCCACGATCGCCCTGGCCGGCCGACGATCGATCGGCGGGATCCTGCGTTATCGGTGCTGAGGGGCAGGGCGCTCAGGCCTCCACGGTGACCCGTGCGGTATCGGCCTCCTCGGCCGAGCGGAGCACCCACACCGGCGCAAACCCCTCCTCGGGGAGGGTGGCGAGCGACTCGGCCAGCCAGCGCGACTGACGACGGATGGCGGCCGGCGGCAGGCGCCGATCGCCGCGCACCAGGTTGCGCGCCAGGGCCACCTCGACCGGCAGGTCGAGCACGATGGCCGCCGTCGGGCGCGAGAAGCGACGCGCCAGGCCGACGAGGCGCGCCCGTGCCCAGCGCTCCACATTCGTGGCGTCGACGACGGTGAGGCGCCCGCGGGCCAGGCGCAGCGAGGCGGCCGTGTGGAGCAGCTCGAACGCCGCCTCGGTGGCCGACTGGTCGTTCGGGTCGTCGGCCACCATGGCCCGCAGGGCGTCGGAGGAGAGGACCTGGGTCGGCAGGAACTGTCGCGCCGCGAAGGTCGACTTGCCGCTCCCGGAGATGCCGACCAGGAGGATCAGCGCCTGCGCCGGCAGCGTCAGCTCGGCGGGATGCTCCTCCGACGAGCGAGGCTGCGCGAACCGGCCACCCATGGCGGGCATTGTCACACGGCCTCGCGTCCGGTGAGGACGCGGCAGAATGGGCGCATGCCACCCGCGAAGCGCATCGGGATCCTCACCGGCGGCGGCGACGTCCCGGGCCTCAACTCGGTCATCAAGAGCGTCGTCTATCGGTCCACCGAGCTCGGCCACGAGGTGCTCGGCATCCGGCGCGGCTGGGAGGGCCTGACCCACCTGGCGTTCGAGGCGGACGGCACCCCGTCGCCCGACTACGTCCGCCCACTCGACAGGCGCGGCACGCGGGCCATCGACCGGACGGGCGGTACCGTCCTCCACACGTCGCGCACCAACCCTGCCGGCATGCCCCGCGACCGCCTGCCGGCGGGCCTGGACCAGACCGATGTCGATCGCTTCGCGACCGATGACGGCCGCTTCGACCTGACGCCGCTGGTGCTCGACAACCTCGAGCGGCTGGGGATCGATGCGCTGGTCGCCATCGGTGGCGACGACACGCTCGGCTACGCGGCCCGGCTGGGCCGCGAGGGCTTCCCGCTGGTGGCGATCCCCAAGACGATGGACAACGACGTGCGCGGCACCGAGTACTGCATCGGCTTCTCGACCGCCGTGACGCGCGCCAAGGAGCTCATCAACCGGCAGCGCACGACGCTCGGCAGCCACGAGCGGATGGGCGTCTTCCGCATCTTCGGCCGCAACTCGGGCTACACCGCCTGGTACGCGGCCTACATCACCAGCGCGCGCTGCGTCATCCCCGAGTCGCCGTTCGAGCTCGACCACCTCGCCGAGGTGCTCGTCGAGGACCGGCGCCTCAACCCCTCCGGATACAGCTTCGTGATCGCCAGCGAGGGAGCCATCTGGAGCGGCGGCTCGCTCCAGGAGGTCGGCGAGGCGGACGCCTACGGCCACCGCCACAAGGCGGATGTCGGCTACGCCCTGGCCACCGAGCTGCGGCAGCGGACCGGGATCGAGACCGTGAACAGCGACCTCACCTACGACCTGCGCAGCGGCGACCCCGACGCCCTCGACCAGATGGTGGCGATCACCTTCGCCAACGTCGCGATGGACCTTCTCGCCGACGGGGTCACCGGGCGCATGGTCGCCGTGCGGGACGGCAAGTACGGTCACGCGGCCCTGCCCGAGTCCTCGCCTGGCCCGCGGCGCCTCGACGTCGCCACGCTCTACAACGCCGCGCGCTTCCGCCCGCGCTACGAGGCCAAGCTGGGTGCTCCGCTGCTGCTCGGCGGGGCACCGCAGGCGTGACCGACGGGATCTGGAGCGGCGAACGACGCCTGCTGACCGTCGGCCTCATCGGCCTGGTGACCGCGGTCGCGTTCGAGGGGCTGGCCGTCTCGACCGTGCTGCCCGCCACCGCGGCCGAGCTGCGCGGCCTGGGGCTCTACGGCTGGGCGTTCAGCGCGTTCTGGCTCACCAACCTGCTGGGGATCACCCTCGCCGGCGGCGACGCGGATCGGCACGGGCCGCGCCGCGCCTTCGTGGCCGGCGTGCTGCTGTTCGCCACGGGTCTGGCGGCGGCGGCCGTGGCACCCTCGATGCCGGTGCTCATCGCCGCCCGCGCCGTGCAGGGGCTGGGATCTGGCGCGATCGGTGCGGTCGTGTACGTCGTCATCGCCCGGGCCTACCCGCCGACGGTCCATCCGCGGATGCTGGCGATCATGTCGAGTGCCTGGGTCGTGCCGGGCCTCGTCGGCCCGGCCATCGCCGCGTGGGTGACGGTGGCGGTCGACTGGCGCTGGGTCTTCGGTGGCCTGGTGGTCCCGGTGCTCGCCCTGGGTGCGCTGGCGTGGCGGCCCATCACCGCGCTCCGGCCCGCCGCCGGCCAGGCCGGTGATCGGGGCCGGCGTGCGGGCGCCGCCGCCGGCCTCGCCGCGGGCAGCCTGCTCGTCCTGGCCGGCCTGGGCGCGGGGACCGCGGCGCTGACCGCCGGGATGGTGGCCGGCGGCATGGTCCTGACGGTCGCCGGCCTGCGCGACCTGCTCCCCGCGGGTGCGATGCGCCTGCGTCGCGGCGCGCCGGCGGTCCCGCTCGTGGTCTTCGGCACCGCGCTCGCCTTCTTCGGCGCCGAGGCCTACATCCCGCTCGCCCTCACCGACGTGCGGGGGACCGGGCTGGAGGCCGGCGCCCTCGCCCTCTCCGCCTCGACCATCACCTGGACCGCCGGCTCGTGGCTCCAGGCCCGCCTGGCGCCGCGTGGCTGGCGGCGCGGCATGGTGGGCGTCGGCACCTTGCTGATCGCCGCCGCGATCGGGATCACCGCGCTCGTGCTGCTGCCGGGCGTGCCGGTGATCGTCGCGGCGCTGGCGTGGGGGATCGCCGGGCTCGGCATGGGCCTCGCGTACACGACGCTCAGCCTGATGACCCTCGAGTCGGCCGAGGCGGGCCGCGAGGGAGCGGCCTCGGCGGCGCTCCAGTTGACCTTCACCCTGGGCACGGTCTTCGGCACCGGCGTCGGCGGGGCATGGGTGGCGCTCGCCGATGGTGGACGCCTGCCGCTGGCGACGGCGATCGGCATCACCTTCGCGTTCACCGCGGTGGTCGTGCTCCTCGCCGCGGCAGCCTCCCCGCGCCTCCCCGGCGCGGGCCGCGCGTCCGTGGCGCCGCGCCGTGCCGAGCCGCTCGACCCGGTGGCGCCGCCGGCCCGATGAGCGCGCCGATGCCGCTCGATGACGCGCGAGCTGTCGCGACGGGGGTGCAGCATGACCGTATGACCGATCCGATCCCGCCGCTGCGCCGCATCCTGGCCATCGACGGCGGCGGGCTGCGCGGGCTCATCCCGGCGTGCCTGCTGGCCGGGCTGGAGCGCCAGACCGGGCGCCCCGCGCGCGACGACTTCGCGTTCCTGGCCGGCACGTCGACCGGTGCGATCATCGCGGCGGGCCTTGCCGCGGGCGTGCCGGCCGCGGAGCTGGTGCGGCTGTACGTCGAGGCGGCGCCGGGACTCTTCGACGGTGCGTGGTGGCGCGTCGTGCCCCGGGTCCTGACCGGCGCGATGTACGACGTGCGACGCCTCAACGCCACCATCCTGGAGCACCTGCCGGAGCAGGCACGCGCCTGGCGCCTCAACGACGTCCCGAACGACGTCCTGCTGACCGCCAAGGGCCTGCGCGACGGTCACCAGTGGTACTTCGTCAAGGACGGGCGGCGAAACGCCGGTGAGACCGGACGCCTCTCGCTCGCCGACTGTGTCACCGCCTCGGCGGCCGCGCCGACCTACTTCGCGCCGTGGACGATCCCGGGCATCGGCGAGCTGGTCGACGGCGGTGTGGGTGTCGCCGGCAACCCGGTCTACCAGGCCTGCGTCGAGGCCTTCGAGTACACCGACCGCTACCGGCCGGAGACATCGGTGGTGGTGTCGCTCGGGACCGGCCGCTTCTTCGCGCGTCCCCGCCCTCGATGGCTGGGCGACTGGCTGGGATGGGTCCTCTCCGAGCTGGTGCGCTCGCCCGGCGAGCAGCAGACCGAGCTCACCGAGCGGCACTACGGGGCGGCCGCCTTCTACCGCATCGACGTGGAGCTCGACCGTGAGATCCCGATCGACGGCGCCCGGCACCTCGGCGAGCTGCGCGAGATCGGGGAGTGGCTGGCCGCAAGCGTCGAGTGGGGTCCGATCCTGGCGGGCGGCGCGAGCCCGTTCGCGGTCACGCCGACCCGCACCCTGCCGTCCGAGTACGCCGTGGCTCGGCCCGGCGGCTAGGTCAGGGCGCGCGGCCGGAGGCCAGCACCGTCGGCGCGCGCCAGGTGAAGTCGGCGGCGGGGACCCGGGCCAACCGCCGTCGCGCCGCATCGCGCGTTCGCTGACGCTGCTCCGCGTCCATCCGGGCGAAGACGTCGTCGACGATCCAGTGCTCGGCCATGGCGAGGTACTCCTCGCGGGAGAACGCGCGCTCGACGAGTCCCGTCGTGGCGACCACGTCGACGAGGCCGGCGGCCCGGAGCTCTCGCCGCGCCACCCCCGGCGACGGCCACGGCCGTGGCGGCGTGCTTGCCGCGCTCGCCGGCGCGCCGACCTCGTCGAGCGCCTCGTCGAGCGCGTCGGCCGGCGGGAACGGCTCGTCGGCCGCCTGCCAGGTGACGACCGCCAGGCGTCCACCGGGACGGAGGACGCGCACCGCCTCGCGGAGGGTGCCGCGGCGGCTGCCGGTGAGCTGGATGACGAACGAGCTGACCACCGCGTCAACGGACCGATCGGCGAGCGGCAGGGCGAGCGCGTCGCCGACGACCAGGTCGAGACGATCCGCCACGCCCGCCTGCTCGGCGGCCGCGGCCGCCAGGTCGAGCATCCCGCGCGAGGGGTCGACGCCGATCACCCGCGCCCGCGGCCAGCGTCGCAGCGCGTCGACCGCCAGGACCCCGGCGCCGGTCCCCACGTCGAGGATGCGCGGTGCGTCCAGCTCGGCCAGCTCGCCGACGTGGTCGAGCGCCGCCAGCGCCGCGGGGGCGATCACCGGTCCCCACCAGCGCCGGTAGGCCGTTGCGCCGTCGTCGTACGCCCGGCCCAGGCGTCGGGCGGAGGGTCGCAGCGGGCTCGTCATCGGCCCAAGTCTAGGGGGCTTGACAGGTCGGTCCGTGGGGCGTATATATCGGCTGCCGCTATATCGGTCCTCGATAGAACCAACGTGAGGGACCCATGCCCGACCGCGACGCCGAGCTCGGCCGCTTCGCCGAACCGGCGCTCCTCGTCCTCGTCAGCCTGACCGATGGGCCGAAGCACGGCTACGCCATCATGGCCGACGTCGACACGTTCGGCCGCGAGCCGCTCGGCCCGGGCACCCTGTACGCGGTCCTGGCGCGCCTGGAGCGGGCAGGGCTCATCGAGCCGCTCGAGACCGATGACCGTCGTCGCCCGTATCGCCTCACCGCTGCCGGGCAGCGCGCCGTCGCCGCGCGCCTCGAGGGCCTCGACCGCTTCGTCACCCTGGGCCGCCGCCGCCTGGACGGCGCGGAGGGCTGACCGATGCGCACGCTGCGTGACACGCCGGCTGCGCCGCCCGCAATCGTGCGGCTCATCCTGCGCGCCTACCCGGCCGCGTGGCGCGAGCGCTACGGCGCCGAGGTCGCATCGCTGCTCGCCCTGCGACCGCCCTCCGGGCGCCAGCTGCTCGACCTGCTGGGCGGGGCGTTCGACGCGCGTCGCCATCCCGACCTGCTGGCGCTGCCGGCGGGGATCGGCCTGGCCGCGGCGGTGCCGCTGCGCGCGCCGCCCGCGAGCTACGGTGCGGTGCCCAGCGCGCCGGTCGGGGAGCTCTCGCGTCGCACGTTCATGCGCCGCGCGGTGGGGCTGGGTGCCGGGCTGCTGTCGCTCGAATTCCTCGGCGGCACGTTCGCCTTCCTGTGGCCGCAGATTCGGGAGGGGATCGGCGCCCAGTTCCGGGTGGGGACGCTGGCGGACATCCTGGCCGAGGAGCCGCGCTTCGCCGAGGGCTGGCCGTTCGCCTACCACCCCGCGCGCCTCTTCCTGGTCAACGTGCCGGCCGCCACCGCCCTGGCGCTCGGCAGCCCCACCACGGTCGCCAGCCCGTCGGCGGACCAGATCCTGGCCCTGTGGCGCAAGTGTCCGCACCTCGGCTGCCAGGTCCCCGCGCTGTGCGACTCGGTGAAGCGGTTCCACTGCCGCTGCCACGGCAGCGTCTACAACATCCTCGGCGAGAAGCTCGGCAACGGTCCGGCGGACCGCGGGATGGACCGCTTCCCGGTCACCATCGGCGACGACGGGGTGGTCGTGGTCGACACCTCGCAGCGGATCATGGGGCCGCCGGCGCGTGGCATCGACGGGGTGAGCTTCCGCGACGCCTTCCCGTTCGAGTACACCTGCGACGACGCCTGACCCCTAGATGACGTTGCGCTCGACGATCGGCTCGCCGCGCAGGACGCGCTGGTAGCCGAGCGGGGAGAGGTCGAGGGTCTCGTAGCGGCCGGTCACGATCCACTCGGCCAGGCCGCGGCCCACTGCCGGCGCCTGCTGCAGCCCGTGGCCGGAGAAGCCGTTGGCGAAGAGAAAGCCACGGATCGTCGGATGCGGACCGATGACCGCGTTGTGGTCCAGGGTGTGCACCTCGTAGTGGCCGGCCCACGCGTCGAGCAGGCGGAGCTGCTCGAAGGCGGGCACGCGGTGCGCGAGCGCCGGCCACACACGCTCCTCGAAGGGGCGCCGGTCGACGCGCAGGTCCTCGGCCGGCGGGTCCGGGTCGTCGCCGTGGGGCGAGAAGCCGGCGATGTAGGCCGGGCCCTCGGGTCGCATGTAGACCCCCGACGGGTCGACGGTGAGCGGCGTCGCCAGGCGCGCCGGCGATTCGACGTGGTAGACGTACCGCTTCCGCGCCTCGACGGCCAGCTCGATCCCGGCCATCGCCGCCACGCTCGCCGCGCGCGGGCCGGCCGCATCGACCACCCACGTGGCCTCGATCTGGGTGCCATCGGCAAGGCGCACGCCGCGGATCGCGTCGCCGTCGCGGTCGATCGCGGTGACCTCGCCGGTGCGGTACTCGACGCCCAGCGAGCGGGCCTTGCGGCGGAAGGCGCCGAGCAGGGCCGCGGCGTCGAACCAGCCCTCGCCGGAGCGGCCCAGCGACCCGCCCGCCAGGTCGGCGACGTTGAGCCACGGGAAGCGGGCGACGAGCTCGGCGGGATCCAGCAGCACCACGTCCACGCCCAGCTCCGTCTGGACCGCGTGGTTGGCCTCGAGCGTGGCACGCCCGGCATCGGTGGCCAGGAAGAGGTAGCCCCCCTCGACGAAGTCGATCTCCGGCACGGGCTCGCCGGTGACCGCCAGGAAGCGACCCGGATCGCGGAGCAGCTCGATCCCGAACTGGCTGATGCGGATGTTGGTCGGCGTGCTGAACTGCTGGCGGATCGAGGCCGCCGAGAGGGTCGTCGAGCTGGTGCGGTACGAGGGGTCGCGCTCGACGACCACGATCCGCCCGTCGAAGTCGTCGCGCGCCGCCAGGAACGTGGCGACCGCGCTGCCGATGATCGCGCCACCGACGATCACCACGTCCGCGCGTTCGCCACTCGACATGGGCGGCATCGTACCTAGACTCGGCGGATGCACGCCGCGCCGCGCCGTCCCATCGTCGCCGACCTGCCGCCAACTGCCGACCTGGTGGTGGTCGGCGGCGGGATCGTCGGGGCGGCCACCGCCTTCTTCGCCGCGCGGGCCGGCCTGCGCGTCGTGGTCCTCGAGCGGCGCGCGGCCCTCGCGACGCTCACCACCCCGGCATCGACCGGCGCGTTCCGACTCCAGTTCGACAACCCCGAGGAGATTGCGCTGGTCCGCGAGGGGATCGAGCTCTTCGACGACTTCGCGGCCCGCACCGGCCTGGCCAGCTGGGACCTCGGCGTGACCCACGGTGGGTACCTGTTCGCCTCCCTGACCGATGCGACCCTCCAGCGTTCACGCCGGCTCGTGGAGCGCCAGCGGAGCTGGGGCCTCACCGACGTCGAGCTGCTCGACGGCGACGAGGCGCGCCGCCGCTTCCCGTACCTCGCACCCGAGGTGCGCGGCGCGCGCTACCGCGCCGCCGACGGCTGGCTCGACGTCAAGGCGCTGGCGATCGGCTATGCGACCGCCGCGTCGCACGCCGCCGGCATCCCGGATGCCGCCGGCAGCGGCGGCGCGACCTTCGTCACCGCCGCCGAGGTGACCGGATTCCGCACCACGCCCGACGGCTCCCGCCTGGTCGGCGTGGAGACCACGCGCGGCGCGATCCCTGTCCCGGCCGCGGTGGTCGCCGCGGGGCCGTACACCGGCGCCGTGGCGGCGCTCGCCGGCGTCGAGGTCGAGGTGCGCCCGACGCGCCGCCAGAAGCTGGTCATCCCCGACCTCGCGCTCGTTCCGCCCGGCGCGCCGATGACCATCGAGGAGGAGACCGCCGCGCACTGGCGCCCCGCGATGCGCGGTGCGCTGGCCCTGTTCACCGACCCGCACGAGCCGCCGACCGACCCCGCCGACCCGGTGCCGGTCAGCCATGCCTGGGCCACCGGACTGCTCGACCCGGCCTCGCCACATGCGCTGTCCCGCGTCAGCCCGTTCTGGCGCGAGGCGTGGAACGGCGGCGCGCCGACGATGCACTGGTACCTCCAGGCGGGGCAGTACGAGGTGACGCCCGACCGCCGTCCGTACCTCGGGCCGGTCGGGTCGCGTGGACCGGAGGGTCTGCACCTCAACGGTGGGTACTCCGGGCACGGGATCATGGCCGGCGCGGCGGGCAGTCGCCTGGTGGTCGACCTCCTCCTCGGCCGGGTCGATGCGGCGACGAATCCGCTGCGCGTCGACCGGCCGATGGACCTGCGGGAGCACGACATCCTCTGAGCCGCTGGCGTATATACCGTATATACTCTCGGTCATGACGAAGCGGGTGCTCATCTCCCTCAGCGACGAGCTCCTCGAGCGGATCGATGACGCGTGTCGCCGGCTGGGCATGACCCGCAGCGGCTACCTGGCCCAACTGGCCGACGCCACGCTGCTCGGCACCACGGGACCCGGCGCCGATCCGACGGTGCGCGCGGCACTGGCGGAGATCGACGCGCTGTTCACGACCCCATGAGGCGCCTCGCCGCCGACGACACGGTGCTCCTGCGCTGGTTCGTGGACGACGGCCATCCCGGCGTTGCCGCGGCCCGCGCCCTGCGCCGTGCCTACGAGGCCGGCGAGCTGCACCTGGTGGTGGCCGCGGGATGGCAGACGAGCCTGCTCGACGCGGTGGCCAGCCGTCTCGACGCCGATCGCCTGGCGGCCTTCGCCGGTGCCCTGGGGCGCATCGGTCTGGAGGTGCGCACCCCGCAGCCGGCGAGGGTGGCGCGCTGGATGGCGCGCGGGCTGTCCGCGGCGGACGCGACGACGGCGGCGGTCGTGGACGACGGCGACCTGCGCCTGGTGACGGCCAATCCACGCCTGGCGAGCGTCGCGGCCCCGATGGTCCAGCGGCTCGCGTAGCGTATATACGGTATATACGCGGCTGGCACCGGGTCGCGGTCCCCGATACACTCGCCGCAGATGGCCGCCCCGAGCCGTTCCCGCCCGACCATCCTCGTCGTGGACGACGATGCTCCCGTGCTGCGTGCCGTGGAGCGGGACCTGCGTGCGCGCTACGGCAACGAGTACCGGATCGTGGCCGCCGGCGGCGGCGAGGAGGCGGTCGAGGCGATTCGCCAGCTGACGGTCCGGGGCAGCGCCGTCGCCCTGCTGGTCGCCGACCAGCGCATGCCGCGCATGACCGGGATCGAGGTGCTGCTGGCCAGCCTGGAGCTGCAGCCGGACGCCAAGCGCGTCCTGCTGACCGCGTATGCGGACACCGAGGTGGCGATCCGCGCCATCAACGAGGTGCGTCTCGACCAGTACATCCTCAAGCCGTGGGATCCGCCGGAGGAGAAGCTGTTCCCGGTACTCGACGACCTGCTCGCCGATTGGAGCGCCACCTTCCGACCGGCGTTCGAGGGGCTGCGCCTGCTGGCCGGGCGCTGGGCGCCACGCGGCCACGCGATTCGCGACTTCCTGACCCGCAACGGGATCCCGTACGCCTGGCTCGACCCGGAGGCCGATGACGAGGGCCGGCGCCTGGCCGCCGCCCAGCCGGAGGCCCCGGACCCCGCCGTGCCGGTCGTGCTCCTGCCGGACGGGACCGCCCTGCGCGACCCGTCGTCACGCGAGATCGGGGAGCGGGTGGGGCTCTCGACCCATGCCCGGCTGCCGTTCTACGACCTGGCGATCATCGGTGGCGGCCCGGCGGGCCTGGCGGCGGCGGTCTACGGCGCCAGCGAGGGGCTCAAGACGGTGCTCATCGAGCGCGAGGCGCCCGGGGGCCAGGCCGGGACGACGAGCCGCATCGAGAACTACCTCGGCTTCCCGGCGGGCCTGTCGGGCGGCGACCTGGCCCGGCGCGCACTGACCCAGGCCCGGCGCCTGGGCGCCGAGATCCTGACCCCCACCGACGTGCGCGCCCTGCGCCGCGAGGACCCGTATCGGATCGTCACCCTCGAGGAGGGCGAGCTCTCCTGCCAGGCCCTCGTCATCGCCACCGGGGTGAGCTACCGGACCCTCGACCTCGAGGGCGCGGATCGGCTCGCCGGCGCGGGGATCTACTACGGCGCCGCGAGCAGCGAGGCGGTGCTCTACCGCGATGCCGAGGTGGGCGTCGTCGGCGGCGGCAACTCCGCCGGACAGGCGGTGGTGTACCTGAGCCGATTCGCGCGGACCGTGCATCTCATCGTGCGCGGCGGGTCGCTGGGCTCGATGTCCCAGTACCTGATCGAGCAGATCGAGGCGCTCCCGAACGTCGAGGTGCGCACCGAGAGCGCGGTGACGGCGGTGCGCGGTGAGCAGCACCTCGAGGGGGCCACGCTCAAGGGGCCCGGTGGCGAGGAGGAGCGCGAGGTGACGGCGCTGTTCGTGTTCATCGGCCAGCAGCCGCGCACCGAGTGGCTCGCCGACACGCTGCTGCGCGACGAGCCGGGATTCATCCTCGCCGGTCCCGCCACCCTGACCGATGGCCGGCCGCCGGCCGGCTGGAGCCTGGCGCGCGAGCCGTTCCTGCTCGAGACGAGCATGCCCGGCGTCTTCGCCGCCGGGGACGTTCGACATCGGTCCGTCAAGCGCATCGCCAGCGCGGTCGGCGAGGGCGCCATGGCCGTCCAGTTCGTCCACCAGTACCTCGCCGGCCTGTAGACCGATGCCGACGCCGCTCGAGGCGCTCCGCGCAGCACCCCTCTTCGCCGAGCTGCCGCAGCCCGACCTGGAGCGCCTGTGCCAGATCTCCGAGCCGGTGCGGCTGGACCCCGGCGACGCGCTGATCCGCGAGGGAGAGCCCGGCGACGCACTCTACGTCGTCATCAGCGGCGAGCTTGACGTGGTGCGCGGCGGCGGCGCCGACGAGGTGGCCCTGGCGCGCGTGGGACCGGGGAGCGTCCAGGGCGAGATGGCGCTCCTCGAGGAGCGGCCGCGGAACGCCACCGCGCGGGCCGTCACCGCGGTCGAGGCGCTCCGCATCCCCGGACCCGCCATGCTCGAGCTGCTGGCGACGCGCCCCGAGGCCTCCCTGGCGATCGTGCGCACCACGCTGGCCCGCCTCCGCTCGACCGAGGCGCTGCTCGCCCAGCGCGAACGCCTCGCCTCGCTCGGCACGCTGGCCGCGGGCCTGGCGCACGAGCTCAACAACCCCGCCGCCGCGATCCGCCGCAGCGTCGCGGGGCTGGAGGCGGAGCTCGCGGCCCGCACCGCCGCCGCCGCCGAGCTGTCGCTGGCCGACGCCCCGCGGCTGGGGCGGCTGGTGACGGCACGGCCGGCCGCCGCCGCGGCCCCGCGCGACGCGATCGAGCGCTCGGATCGTGCCGATGAGCTCGCGGAGCGACTGCGCGGCCTCGGCGCGAGCGACCCCGAAGAGGCGGCCGCCGCGCTCGTCGACGCGGGCTGGACCGCCGACGACGTGGCCGGCGTCCTGGAGCCGTACCGCGACGGGCCGATCGACGCGGCGATCAGCTGGGTGAGCAGCGTCGCGACCGCCTCGGCGCTGCTCGGCGAGGTGGCGATGGCCGCCGAGCGGATGAGCGAGATCGTGCGGGCGGTGAAGGGCTACGCGTACCTCGACCAGGCACCGGTGCAGCGCGTCGACCTGCGCGCCGGGCT
>DASSPJ010000004.1:0-20197 GCA_035699665.1 Candidatus Limnocylindria bacterium | reverse complement strand
GGACCGGCCGACCTTCTTCTTCGAGATCATCGAGCGGCACGGGTCCCGCGGCTTCGGGGTCGGCAACTTCAAGGCGCTCTTCGAGGCGATCGAGATCGAGCAGGCGCGGCGGGGCAACCTCTAGCGGGGCTGGCTGGGGATTGGCGCACGCCAGGCGGCCGTCCGAGCACCGACCACCGAGGCATCGGGGGCTGGCGCCCCGCGCCGCCGCCGCTGTCCTCAGCGCCAGCCGAGCGCGGGTGCGACGTGACGCACCACGCTCTCGATGACGTGCGCGCTGTAGTCCACCCCGAGCTGGTTCGGGACCGTCAGCAGCAGGGTGTCGGCCGCGGCGATGGCGCTGTCCTGGCGGAGCTGCTCCACGAGCGCATCCGGCTCGGCCGCGTAGGTGCGGCCGAAGACGGCCCGTGTCCGCTCGTCGAGGTACCCGATCTGGTCCGACTCGGACCGACTGTGGCCGAAGAAGGCGCGGTCCCGGTCGTCGACGAGCGGGAAGATGCTGCGGCTGACGCTCACCCGACCCTCGCGCTGGTGGCCTGCCTCCCGCCACGCCGCGCGGAACGCCTCGATCTGTTCCGTCTGCTGCACGTGGAGCGGCTGTCCCGACTCGTCGAACTTGAGGGTCGAGGTCATCATGTGCATCCCCAGCTGCGCGGCCCAGGCGGCCGTGGCGTTCGTCGCGGCTCCCCACCAGATGCGCTCCCGGAGGCCGGGCGCGTGGGGCTCCAGGCGGAGCAGGCCGGGCGGGTTGGGGAACATCGGTCGAGGATTGGGCTGCGCAAAGCCCTTGCCTTCGAGCAGCCCGAGCAGCACCTCGCTGTGGCGGCGGGCCATGGCGCCGTCGTCCTCGCCCTCGGCCGGTACGTATCCGAAGTGCCGATAGCCGTCGATCACCTGCTCCGGCGACCCGCGGCTGATTCCAAGCTGGAGGCGGCCGCCGGCGATGAGGTCGGCGGCGCCCGCGTCCTCGGCCATGTAGTACGGGTTCTCGTAGCGCATGTCGATGACGGCGGTGCCGATCTCGATGCGCCGCGTCCGCGCTCCCACCGCGGCGAGCAGGGGGAACGGCGACGCGAGCTGCTGCGCGAAGTGGTGCACGCGGAAATAGGCGCCATCGGCGCCCAGCTCCTCGGCGGCGACGGCGAGCTCGATCGACTGGAGCAGCGCATCGGCGGCGGAGCGAACCTGTGAGTGCGGCGACGCCGACCAGTGGCCGAACGAGAGAAAGCCAATCCGTTTCACGCGGCGCGATTGTATCGGTCCGCGACCCAGGCCCCACGGCGGGTCCCCCAACTGTGCAGGTAACTTGAACAGTTGGCATGCAGCCGGCCGCGACGGCGGCGCTGGGCTAGCATCGGGTCCATGACGGAGCTGGTGACGATCGACGACATCCGCCGCGCCGCCGACCGCCTGCGTGGCGTGGCGGTGCGCACGCCGCTCCTGCAGTGGGATGACCGGACGTGGCTCAAGCCGGAGAGCCTGCAGCCGATCGGCGCGTTCAAGATGCGCGGCGCCTACAACCGGATCGCCGCCTTCAGCCCGGAGGAGCGCGCCCGCGGCGTGGTCACCTATTCGAGCGGCAACCATGCCCAGGCGGTCGCCCGCGCCGCACGGCTCCATGGGATTCGGGCCGTCATCGTGATGCCCGACGACGCGCCGCAGGTGAAGGTCGCCGGGGTCGAGCGCGACGGTGCGGAGATCGTCTTCACGGGGCCTGCCAGCGAGGAGCGCCACGCACGCGCCCTCGAGCTGGCCGCGTCGCACGGCTACGCCATGGTGGAGCCGTACGACGACCCGGAGATCATCGCCGGCCAGGGCACGTGCGGCCTGGAGATCGTCGAGGAGCTGCCCGGGGTGACGAGCGTCGTGGTGCCGGTGAGCGGCGGCGGCCTCTCGTCGGGCGTGTCGACGGCGGTGAAGGCACTCGCGCCGGCGGCGCGCGTGATCGGCGTCGAGCCCGAGCTGGCAGCGGACGCGCGCGCCTCGCTCGCCGCCGGGAAGATCGTGGCCTGGCCGGCCGAGCAGACGCTTCGCACCATGGCCGACGGGCTGCGGGTCGGGCACCTCGGCCAGCTGCCATGGGAGCACATCCGCCGCTACGTGGACGAGATCGTCACCGTCAGCGAGGCGCAGATCGCCGACGCGATGCGCCAGCTCGCGGCCCGCGCGCGCCTGGTGGTCGAGCCCTCGGGGGCGGCCAGCATGGCGGCCCACCTGGTCGGCGCGGCCGAGCGCCGGGATGGCGACGACCGGCGCGTCGTCATCCTCTCCGGTGGCAACGTCGACCCGGAGCGCTTCCTGCGCATCCTGGGTGGGGCGGACGCCTAGACCGATGGGCGCCGCTCAGCGGCGCCCTGCCAGCCCGTCGAGGAAGGCCACCGCGTTGGCGCCGATGGCCTCGATCGCATAGCCGCCCTCCTGGAGCGCGACCACCCCCCGATCGAGAGCCCGGATGGCGGACCCGACACGGGCGTAGTCATCGGTCAGCAGGGTGAACCCGCCGATCGGGTCGTCGACGAAGGTGTCGAAGCCGAGCGACAGGACGAGCGGGCCATCGGCCTCGAACGCGTCGATCATCGCCAGCGCGTCGTCGAGCGCGGTGAGGTAGGCGGCGCCGTCCGTCCCGCGGGGCAGCGGCAGGTTGCGGGTCGCGCCCGCGCCCCGCCCGGCGCCCGTCTCGTCGGCAGCGCCCGAGAAGTACGGGTAGGCATCGCGCGGATGGGCATGCAGCGAGACGTACAGCACCTCGGGGCGCTCCCAGAAGATCGACTGCGTGCCGTTGCCGTGGTGGTAGTCGACGTCGAGGATCGCGATCCGCGTCGCCCCCAGCGCGAGGAGCCGCTCCGCCACGATCGCGGCGTTGTTGAAGAGGCAGTAGCCGCCGAACATGCCGCGCGAGGCGTGGTGCCCCGGCGGCCGGCACAGCCCGTAGGCCAGCGGGGCGCCGTCGAGGACGCGCTGCATCGCGGTCAGGGCCACGTCGACGGCCGTGTGCGCCGCAGCGTACGAGCCGGCGACCAGCGGCGTGGCGGTGTCGAAGCAGAACGCCCCGAGTCGCTCGTGCCGTGCGTCGGGGAGGGTCTCCAGCTCCATGCCGCCGTCGTAGGCGCGGGTCAGGAACGTGTCGGGGATCAGCGGCCGCGCCGGGTCGTGGCCGGCGTTGAGCGCATCGGTCCAGGCGTGCTCGAGCAGGTCGACGAGGGCGTGGTCGTGCACCGCCAGGATGGGATCGAGGCCGAACGGGTCCGGCTCCTCGACCGCGTACCCGCCGGCGGCCACCAGGGATGCCTGGATGCGCGTGGCCCGGGCCGGCGACTCGTAGCACGGCACCTCGCGTCCGCCGACCAGCTCCACGAGCCCATCGTGGGCAAGGTGCGCGTCGGAGGCCACGACCGGGACCGGGGCGGACGGTGGCGGCACGCGCGGAGTGTACGCGGCGCGGACGACGACGCGGGCACCCGCGTGGGTGCCCGCGCATCGGGCTATTGGACGGTGGACGCCGCCCCCCATCGCTGCAGCTCGGCCTCGAGGTCGAGCGGCATGACCGTGGCCTGCCGCTCGTAGCGACCCCACGCCTCGCGCGGGACCTCCCACATGACCTCGAACTCGTTGCCGTCGGGGTCACGACCGTAGAGCGACTTGCTCACGCCGTGGTCGGAGGCGCCGGTCAGGGCGCCCATCTCCCGCAGGCGTGCGGCCATCTCGGCCAGCGCCTCGATGGTGTCGATCTGCCACGCCAGGTGGTAGAGGCCCACCGACCCGCGCTGGGGGCGCGGCGCCTGGGCGCCGACCTCGAAGAGCCCCAGGTCGTGGTGGTTGCCACCCCCAGGGGCCCGCATGAAGACGGCGCGCATGCCCTGCGGACGCTCCAGCTCCTCGAACCCGAAGGCGGTGCGATAGAACTCGGCCGCCGCGTCCGCGTCGCGGACGAAGAGGACGGCGTGGTTCAGCCGAACGATGCTCATGGCGTGGACTCCCTAGCGCTCCAGGCGCCAGATGGTATTCCAGCCCCAGCCGTTGACGGCGTTGAGGCCGATGTTCACGAACGCCATCCCCTCGAGATGCCGTGCCGCGGCCAGCGGACCGACGTCGAGCGGCTGAAGTCCCATCGACGCGACGAGCTCGAGGACCTGCCGCTTGGCGGCGACGTCGTCACCGGCGACGTACCCGTCGACCGGGCCGTCGGCGGCGCTCGGGTCGGCCTGGACCGACGCGAAGAGGGTGTTGAACGCCTTCACCACGCTGGCCCCGGGGAGCTGCTGCTGGAACTGCTCAGCGGCGGAGGTGCCCTCCACGGCGAGGCCGGAGAAGTCCGGGGTCAGCGGGTTGGTGGCGTCGACGACGACGTGGCCGCGCGCCGCGTCGGCGATCTGCGGCGCCACCTCGTCGCGCGCGACGGCGTAGGGGACGGCGAGGATCACGATCTCCGACTCGCGAACGGCGGTGGCATTGTCGGTCGAGGCGGAGGCGCCGATGGCGCGGGCGGCGTCCTGCGCGTGCTGCGGGTCATTGGCGGTGAGGGTGACGTCGTGGCCGGCCCTGGTGAGCGAGGCGCCGAGCGCCTGGCCGACGTTGCCGGATCCGATGATGGCGACCTTCATGGTCGAACGTTGTCCTTTCTGGCGGTCTGCCCGTTTGGGGCTGACCAAGGGGAGTTGGGTTACAGCAAACATACTGGCAGATGGATTTGCGGTTGTCAATACTCGTTGGAGTAGGTCATAGTTCGCGTGCCATGACCGATGCGTCGACCCAGCAGCCACTCCCGCGCCGTCGCCCACTCGTCGGTGCGCAGATCCGGCGCCGTCGCCTCGAGCGGGAGCTGACGCTCGCCGGCGTCGCGGCGCTCACCGGGCTCAATGTCGGCTACCTCAGCCAGCTCGAGAACGACAAGGCGTCACCGTCGCTCGAGACGCTGGCCACGCTGGCGCAGGCGCTCGATGTTCCGATCGGATGGTTCCTGCTTCCGGAGTCGGCCGGACCGCGCGTCGTCCGCGCCACCGACCGGCCGACGCGTCGCATGCCCGGCGCGGAGGGCTCGCTCGCCCAGGTCGACGGCGGGCTGGCACGCGACGTCGCCATCTACGAGGGCGAGATGGCGCCGGGCACGCGGACCGGCTTTCACGCCCATCCCGGCGACGAGCACCACATCGTCATGCAGGGCCGGCTGCGGATCGTCCAGGGAGACACGGTGGTGGATGCCGGACCCGGCGACTACGTCCTGCTCGACGGCACGTTGCCGCACGATGCCGTGGTGCTCGGCGACGAGCCGGTGCGGCTGCTCATCGTCTATCCCCGCGGCGGCCACTCGGAGTTGACGCGGCGCACCGATTGAGGTCGCATTCGCGCGTCAGAAGTACTGGACCAACCGCGACCAGCGGTACTAGAATGACGATTCTGAACGTGCGTCCGAGCCGTACGTGGGGAGTTCTTCCTGCCTCGGCGCCCATCGGGAGGTTGGAGGAACGTGTCCGGCATGTCCCTGTCGGCGATGCATCGCCGGCTCACCACATTCGTCATCACCCTGGCCTGGGGGCTCGCGCTGCCCATGGCCACCGTTGCGGCACCGGCACCGGTGACGGTCAGCGTCACGCCCTTTCCGAACAATGCCGCCCCGCCCCTCCTCGACTTCGTCACGGCGGGCGAGCTCGTCGCCTTCGACCTGTCGCTGAGCAACGGCGGCAGCACCACCACCGGTGTGACGTTCAGCGGTGCCGCCGCCACGGCCGCGCCGGGCGCGCAGTCCGCGACCTATGAGGGCACCCTGGTCACCGGCGGCAGCGCCGCGGGCCAGGCCGTGTGCTCCGACCCGGAGGTCTCGACGGTCTTCTCATGTTCGGTCGGCAATCTCGCCGGCGGCGCGACCCTTCACCTGCGCGTGATCTATCGCACCCCGGCCATGACGCCGCAGACGCTGCCTGCCGTGCTCACCTTCAGCGTGGCGGGGACCGGCAACGGCGCGGCGCTGCCGGACGGCGGCAACAGTCGCGGCGACACGTTCAGCGGCTCCGCGCAGGTCGAGCTGGTGCCGCTGTTCCGCAACGGGCTCACCGAGCGCGGCGCGGCCGAGTACGTGCCGGCCACCGGCGGCGCGGTGATCGAGACCGCCTCTCCGATCACCGGAGCGGACAATCCGGCGTGGACGAAGGTCACGCTGCACGACTTCGGCGCGGCCGCGCCGTTCGGCACCTACGGCTTCCTCAAGGAGCATGACGCCGGCACCGCGTTCCCGTGCCCGGTCTCGTTCTGCTTCGGGCAGGCCAGTGAGCTCGACATCTTCGGTGGTGACCCGCTCCCCGAACCGATGATGGTGGAGCTGCGTCTCGACAATGCCAAGGCATCGGTCGCGACTCCGAAGAAGGTGACGATCTACCACGTCCTCGACGATGGGAGCTACGAGAAGCCGTTCGACACCCCGTGCAGCTTCGACGAGGAGACGGGTCTGCCGACGGTCCTGCCCTGCGGCGTGTCCCGCACCGCGGCGAGCGACGACAAGAACGACTACGTCTTCGTCTTCTGGCTCGACGAGAACGGCTACACGCGCGGCGGGTGACGGTCAGCTGAGGAGGCCGCGCAGGCGGCCGGCCGAGACGACGTCGCCCTTGCGCTCGTAGAGCGCGAGGGCCTCCGCACGAAGCGAGCGCGCCTCCTGGTCGCGCCCCGCGAAGCGGAGCACCTCCCCGAAGTCCTCGAGGGCCTCGGCGGTGAGGATCGGTGAGTCGGTCTGACGGCGGAGCGCGACCGCCTCCGCCGCCATGGCGATCGCCTCGTCGATCGCACCCGCGCGGGCCCTGACCATCCCGAAGACCGACCGCCACAGTGCCTGCGCGTCGATGTCGTCGGGCGACGCGAGCTCGCGGACGACACGGGCCAGCTCCTCGGCCTCGTCGAACTTGTCGCGCAGGTAGGTGACGCGCGCGAGCATCCCTCCGACCGTCGAGAGGAGGAACCGCTCACCCATCAGCGTCAGCGCGTCGTAATCACGGCGCAGCTGCCGCTCGGCCGACTCGAGGTCGCCGGCGAGAAGCTCGATCCTCGCTGAATCGATCGACGTCGCGGCCGACAGCATCTTGACGCCCAGCTCCTCGAGCATCCGCTCGGCATGCCGTGAGCGGTCGCGCGCGACATCGATCTCGCCGTTCATGGCGTGGAGCTGGGCAAGCATGCCGAGCAGGAAGGCCTCGGTCCGTCGATCGCCCTCCGACTGCCGCACCAGCTCCTCGAAGCGCAGCTGTGCCTCCTGCACCGGGGTGGGGCCATACAGGGCGCTGATGGCGTACCCGGAGGCACCGCGTGCCTCGAGACGCGCGTCACCGGCGGCGCGCGCATGGCTGATGACGTTCGCGGCCGCCTCGGTGGCCAGCCCGTTGCGGTTCGCCGTGCTGTGGATCGCCCAGAGCAGCCGGTTGGTCATCGCCAGGCCGGTCGCATCGCCGGCGGCGCCGAATGCCGCGAGTGCCGTCTCAGCATCGTGCACCGCCTCGTCCGACCATCCCTCGCCGCCGCTGGCGTAGAGGCGGACGAACTGCAGGATGATGCGCGACCGAGCGTGCAGCAGCGCGTTGCCCGAGGCGCTCGCGCCGTTCAGCGCCTCGATCAGCACCTCCTCGGCCGGCGCGAACTCGCCGAGCTCCATGAGTGTCTCGCCGAGCTCCGGAAGCAGCGCCAGGCGTCCGGGATCGGCGGGCGGCAACGTCTCCCCCGCACGCCGCAGCAGTGACGCGGCGGCTGGCAGGTCGCCGCGTCCGAACGCGCGCCGGCCTGCGGCGGCGAGGCGCCGCGAGGCGCGGCGACCCAGCTGCATGCCGTGCTCGTCGAGTGGCCCGAGCTCGGCGAGGTATCGGTACGCCTGCTCGAGGTGGTAGGCCAGGATCTCGTCGTGCTCGGCCGCCTCGCGCTCATTGTTGGTGCGGTCGGCCCAGTCGACGAACTGCTCATGCAGCTCGGCGCGCGTTCGCTTCAGGAGGGCGCCGTAGGCGGCATCCCGGATGAGGATGTGCTCGAACCGATAGCCCTCCACGCCGCCCGGGCGGTGGAATGGCCGCAGCAGCTGCTTGCGCGAGACCGATTCGAGCAGGCGCGGCACATCGGCCCGCAGCCCGCCGGGCGCCAGCTCGACGACGGGTGGGATCTCGAACTCGAGTCCGATCACCGCCGCCGGCTCGATGGCGCTGCGCTCGGTGGGCGCGAGGTGGTCGAGGCGCGCGGAGAGGAGCGCCTGGATGGTCGGCGGGATGGCGATGTCGGCCACGTTCCCGGCGGCGACCCAGCGCCCGTCCTCCATGCGCAGCTGGCCGCTTCCGACGAGCATCGACAGGAGCTGCTCGACGAAGAGCGGGTTGCCCTCGGCCGCGGCGAGGATCCGCAGGCGCACCGGCTCCGCCAGCTCCGCCTCACCGAGCAGCGAGGCGATCACCTGGCTCGCCTCGGACTCGGACAGGCGATGCAGATCGAGGCGCACGGAGCGCTCCCCGGCGCCCCACCCGCTGCGCGTCTCGAACAGGTCGTGCCGCGCGGTGCCGAGGACGAGCATCGGTCCCTCGAGGGTCGCTCCGAGGTGTTCGAGCAGGTCGAGCAGGGTCGCCTCGGCCCAATGGATGTCGTCGATCACCGCGACCACCGGGCGCTCGGCGGCGAGGCGCTCGAAGAGGCGCCGGATCCCCCAGAAGAGCTCCGTGACCGGGTACGGCTCGGGCGACAGACCGATGGCGGCCGCCACGCGCTCGGCGATCCCCGACTCCCCGCTGATGTCACGCAGCCGCTCGATGGCGTCCCGTGGTGCATCCTCCGGCTGGATGCCGGCCGCGTCGCGCACGATCTGGGCGACCGGCCAGAACGTGATCCCCTCGCCGTACGGCAGGCAGCGGCCCCGGAGGACCTGCGCTCGCTCGCCCACGTCGCCAAGCGCTTCCGCGACCAGCCGCGACTTGCCGACGCCGGCCTCGCCCACGATGGTGGCCTGCTGGCACCGCCGCTCGGCGACGGCCAGCGCGAAGCGCTCGGCGATGGCCGCGCGCTCGACCTCGCGGCCGACGAACGCGGCGTCCTGGCGGCGAGCCACGCCGTCCTCGCCGCGCACCGCGATGAGCCGGAATGCCGGAACCCGCTCCGCCTTGCCCTTCAGCTCGAGCGGCTCCATCACCTCGACCTCGACCGCGTCGTGGACGAGCTGGTAGGTGAGCTCGCCGAGCAGGATCTCGTCGGGCGGCGCGGCCTGCTCGAGCCGTGCCGCCACGTTCACCGCGTCGCCGGTGGCGAGCCGCTGGCCCGTCGCCGCGTCGCCGGCGACGACTTCGCCGGTGTTGACCCCGGTGCGGTTGGTGAGCGTGACTCCCCAGCGCAGCTTGAGCTCGCGGTTGAGGGCCACCAGGCTGCGCTGCATCTCGTTGGCGGCGCGGACCGCCCGCAGAGCGTCGTCCTCGTGCAGGCGCGGCAGGCCGAAGACGGCCATGATCGCGTCACCGATGAACTTCTCGATCGTGCCGCCGTGGCGGCGCAGCGCCCGGGTCATCTCGTCGAAGTAGCGACTCATGACCTCGCGCAGCGACTCGGGATCGAGCGCCTCGCCCAGGTTGGTCGATCCCTTCAGGTCGCTGAAGACGATCGTCACCGTGCGGCGGTTCTCGCGCGGGGCCGGCTCCTCGGCGGCGAGTGGCGTGCCGCAGAAGCCGCACAGGCGGAAGCGCTCGGGATTCTCCTCGCCGCAATTCGGACACACGACCACCCGACGAGTGTACGAGGCGGCTCCGAACGCGCACGCCGACCCGTACACTGCGCGGTGCTGTCCGCCCGCCTGACGCACGAGGGGATCACCTCAGACCCATGGCCGTGCTCGCCACCTACCGACGGGTCTTCTCGAACCCGGCGCTGGCCCGGCTGCTCGCCGGCGAGTTCATCTCGTCGATCGGCGACTGGCTGTACCTCGTCGCGCTGCTGGTGGTCGTCTATCAGCGCGAGAACGACACGGTGATCCTCGGCATCGTCGGCGCGGCACGCGTGCTGCCGTACGTGTTCCTGTCGGTGCCGGCGGGCATCCTGGTCGACCGGGTCGATCGGCGCATGGTGCTCATGGTCACCGACATCGCCCGCGGCGTGATCATGCTCGGCCTCGCGGCGCTGGTGGCCATCGAGGGGCCGCTGTGGGCCATCGTGGCACTGACGCTCGCCGCCGCCGCCCTGGCCACGTTCTTCGGCCCGGCCATCGGCGCCTACCTGCCCTCGCTGGTCCGCGACGAGAGCGAGCTGGGGCCCGCCAACAGCGCCTGGGCGAGCCTCGACAACCTGGGCTTCATCGTCGGTCCGGCGGTCGCGGGCCTGCTCATCGCGCTCGGCGGCGTGACGATCGCGTTCGTCCTCAATGCCGTCACGTTCGGCATCGTGGCCGTGATCCTGTGGGGCCTGCCGTCGCGCGCGCCGGCGCGGCAGCAGGGCGATGACGCCGAGGCGGGCACCGCGAAGCGGTCGACGCCGTTGCGCGCGGCCCTGTCGGGGAGCGAGCGGCCGCTGCTGGGGATCGGCCTGGTGAACGTGGTCGGCCAGTTCATCTTCGGCGGGCTCAGCATCCTGACGGTGGTGCTGGCGGTCGACATCCTGCGGGCGGGCGACGCGGGGACCGGGTTCCTGAACGCCGCGATCGGCATCGGCGGCCTGGTCGGCGCCATCGTCTCGGGCGTGCTCGTGCTGCGCCGTCGCCTCGCCCCGCCGCTGCTGCTCGGTGCGCTCCTGTTCGGCGGCGGCCTGGCGCTGCTCGGCGTGTCCGACCTGCTCATCCCCGCCATGCTGGGCTTCGCGGTGCTGTCGATCGGCGACCTGATCCTCAACGTGGTGAACACGACGCTCCTGCAGCGCATCGTCGACGACGCGGCCCGCGGGCGCGTCTTCGGGATCGTGCATACCGCGGCGGTCTCGGCCTACGCGGCGGGCTCCCTGCTGATCCCGATCGCCTCGACCCAGGCCGGGCTGCCGCTGACGATGGGCCTGGCCGCGGGCGCGATCGTGGGGGCGGTCGCGGTCTCGATCGCGCTGCTCGGGCCGTTGGCGGTGCAGACGGCGAGCCTCGACGCGGACCGCGCCGTCCTCCTCAGCGCGCCCGTCTTCGCCGGCCTCCCTCCCGGCCAGCTCGAGTCGGCGGCGCGGCGGGCCGGCATCGAGCACCACGTCGAGGGCGACACGATCATCCGCCAGGGCGACGAGGCGGACATGGCCTACGTCATCGCCCGCGGAGCGGTTCGCGTGACGCAGGCCCGGGAGGGAGCCGCGGAGCCGGTGGAGCTGCGGCGCATGGGGCCGGGCGAGGTGTTCGGCGAGATCGGCCTGCTGTCGGGCGTGCCGCGCACGGCCACCGTGACCGCGGCCGAGCCGACCACCCTGCTGACCCTCCAGCGCGACGCGTTCCTCGACCTCGTGGCGGGTTCGGGCGTCGGGGACCGGCTGTTCGACCTCCACGGCGGGCGGATGCACCTGCGCGCGGCCGTCGACGACCAGCGCGCCGCGGGCACGGGAGCGGCAGGGTGAGCCCGGAGATCGGCGCCGAGCAGCTGCGCGCCTGCCCGCTCTTCCGTCAGGTCGGCGACGCTGAGCTGGGAAAGGTCTCGCGGCGCCTCCAGCGGCGCAGCTACCGGCGCGGGACGGTCATCTTCCACCAGGGAGATCCCGGCGACGCGCTGCACGTGATCGTCAGCGGCGCGGTGAAGATCGTCCTGGCCTCCCCCGAGGGCGACGAGGCGATCATCGCCACGCTGCGCCCGGGCGACTTCTTCGGCGAGCTGGCGCTGCTCGACGGGGGCGCGCGTTCCGCGACGGCCACGGCCATCGAGGCGACCGAGACGCTGGTCCTCGACCGCGAGGTGTTCCGCGGCCTGCTCGACGAGCACCGCGACCTCCGCGATGCCCTGCTCACGGGGCTCGCCGTGGAGCTGCGGCGGCTGACCGGCCACGTGGAAGACCTCCACTTCCTCGACCTCGCCGGGCGCCTGGCCGCGCGCCTGGTGCGCCTCGCCCGCGAGGCGTCGCCCGACGCGAGTGGACCGATCGTGCTCGATTGGCCCTATACACAATCCGACCTGGCAGGCATGATCGGCGGCACACGGCAGAGCGTGAACCGCCTGCTGAGCGACCTGCTCGGCGGTGGGCTGGTGCGCATCGAGCGCGACCAGCTGGTGATCGCCGATCTCGAGGCGCTCGAGCGCCGATCGGAACGGTGAGTGCAGGACGCCCTGTCACCAAGTTGACACCTCATCTGTCGCGCACCCGCTCGGCGGACTTGCAGGGGGGCCGTAGGCTCGTCAACAGAGATCACGCCCACGGGGGCTGAGCAACGACAGAGAGAGAAGGGAACACGATGCGGAATCTGAGGACGGGTGGGGAGTTCGGTCCCGACGACAGCGATGACGTCAGTGGACACGCGGTGCAGAGAAGCGGAAACCAGCGCGACGCCGTCCAGAGAAGCGGCAACCAGCGCGATGCGCTCCAGCGCATCGATGACGACACCGATGTGAGCGGCCACGCGGTCCAGAAGGGCGGCAACCAGCGCGACGCCACCCAGCGGGACGGCCAGCAGCGCTGACCCACCACCAGGAGATGGCCGACCCGACCGGCCCACAGGATCCCGGCACCGACGCCGCGCTTCGCATCCTCATCGATGCGGCGCGGCGCGGCGCTGTGGCCCAACGATTCGTTCCCGCCGCCGAGGAGCGCCTCCTCCAGTCGATCGTCGACGCCACCGTCGGCCTCTTCGACGCCGAGGCCTCCTCGGTGGCTCTCTTCGAGCGGGATCCGGACCGGCTCCAGTTCGCGGTCGCCGCGGGTCCCCAGGGCGCCGGGGTGGTCGGCATCTCGGTCCCGCCGACGAAGGGCATCGTCGGCTACGTCTTCTCGACCGGGCAGGCGATCGCGCTCTCCGACGTCGCCTCCGACCCGCGCTTCGACCGCGCGGCCGCGGAGCGCACCGGCTACGTGCCGCGCTCGATCGCGGCGGTGCCGCTCGTCGACCGCGAATCCACCGTCGGGGTCCTCCAGGTCCTCGACAAGCGCTCGGCTCCCGCCTTCACGCTGCGCGACATGGAGCTGCTCGCCGTCTTCGCCGGGCAGGCGGCCACGGCGATCGCCGCCAGCCGCGTGCAGCGCGACCTCCCCGGCCTCATCCGCACCTCGCTGGCGGAGCTCGGCGACGGGCAGCTCGACGAGGCCGCGCTCGACGCCATCGTGGATCGGCTCGCCGCGGAGCTCGATCGGGACGATGACGAGCCGTTCTGGTCGCTGGTCGGCCAGGTGAGCCGGCTGCGGAGCCTCGAGCCCGGGGAGCTGTCGCTGGTCCGCGCCATCCTCGAGGTGGTGGCCGCCCATCCGCGTGCCGCGCGGCGTCGCTGAGGCGGCGGCCGTGACCGACGAGCTTCCCGCGTGGACCGAGCCGTTCACGACGGCCGGCCTCGATCGCCTCTCGCGCCCGGCGACCATCGCCGGCGTGTCGCGCGACTGGGCATGGAAGGACGCCACCGGCGCGGGTGTGCGCGTCGCGATCGTCGACTCGGGGGTCGAGGGCGATCATCCGCTGGTGCAGGGGCGGCTGCGGGAGAGCCACGCGGTGGTGCTGCACGAGGAGAGCGAGGAGATCGTCGACGACCCCGCCACCGGTGACCTGTTCGGTCACGGGACCGCCTGTGCCGGGATCATCGTGGGGCTGGCGCCCGAGGTGGAGCTGGTATCGGTGCGAGTGCTCGGGGCGGACCTCAAGGGCAAGGGGCGCGCCTTCGTGGCGGCGCTGGAATGGGTCGTCGCCCAGCGCATCCCCGTGGTCAACCTGTCCCTCTCGTCGAAGAGCGAGCAGCTCTACGGCCTGTTCCACGAGCTGGCGGATGAGGCGTATTTCCGCAACGTGGTGCTGGTCAGCGCCGCGAACAACGTGCCGGGCCCGTCGTACCCGTCACTCTTCAGCTCGGTGATCTCCGTGGCCGCGCACGATCAGCCGGATCCGTTTCGCCTGTACTACAACCCCGAGCCGCCGGTCGAATTCGGGGCGTGGGGGGTCGATGTGCCGGTCGCCTGGCAGGGCGGCAGCGAGACGGTCGCCACCGGCAACTCGTTCGCCGCGCCGCATGTCGCGGGGCTGGTGGCACGGCTGCTGTCGAAGCATCCGGGGCTCACCCCGTTCGAGGTGAAGGCGATCCTGGCGGCGATCGCCGACAACGCCGCGCCGGCGACGCTCGGCTAGCGACCCTCGCGCCGGTGCAGGCGCTTGATCAGCTCGTGCATGATCGGCACCGCGATGTCGGGATGCTCCTTGAGCAGGGCGGTGAACTCCCACGCCACGAAGAGCATGCACTCGGTCTCCTCGACCGCGGTCACGCTCGCCGTCCGCGGGCGGTCCTCGATCAGCGCCAGCTCACCGAAGAACTCACCGGGGATCAGCTCGGTCAGGGTGGCGCCCTCGTCGCCGCCCTCGTGCACGCGGACCCGACCCTTGGTGATGACGTACAGCGCCGAGGCGGGCGCGTCCTGGCGGATGATCGGATCGCCCGCCGCGTAGGTGCGCCGCTTCGCCTGCTCCGCCAGCCGCTTCAGGGAACGGGTGTCCAGGCCGGCGAACAACGGTACGGATGACAGGGTCTGCTCAGCGTCCACGGTGTCTCCTGTGCGTGCACGGGTGGTGGGAGCGCATCGTACCGGAAGCGCGACGGCGGTCATAGGCCCGGCCACCCTAGAATGGGCCCTCACGTCACCGATCCAGGAGTGCTGCGTGTTCTACGTCCAGCGCGGCGAGGTGCCGCACAAGCGCCACACCCAGTTCCGCCGGGCCGACGGTGGCCTCTACGCGGAGGAGCTGTTCGGCGTCGAGGGGTTCAGCGGACGGGCCAGCCTCCTCTACCACCACACCCCGCCGACCCAGGTGCACGAGATCGAGAAGGTCCGCGACGTGCGCATCGAGCAGAGCGCGGACGAGGCATCGGGGGCGCACCGCCATCGGCTCGTCAATACCGGCCAGCTCGAGCCGTCGGGGGACGGCGTGAGCGGCAGGCTCCCGCTCTTCTACAACGCCGACGTCACATTCGGCGTGGTCCTGCCCGCCGAGCCGATGGAGCGCTACTACCGCAACGGCGAGGCCGACGAGCTGTACTTCGTCCACACCGGCAGCGGCACGCTCGAGACGATCTTCGGGCCGATCGTCTACGGGCCCGGCGACTACCTGGTCCTGCCGATCGGCACCACCTTCCGCCTGCGACCCGACGCGGGCGTGCCGCAGCGGATGCTGTGGGTCGAGTCGCCGTCGAGCATCGTGCCGCCGAAGCGCTATCGCAACGATTTCGGCCAGCTGCTGGAACACTCACCGTACTGCGAGCGCGACATTCGCCCGCCGGCCGAGATGCCGCCCGACCTGTCCGAGGGCGACTTCGTGATCGAGGTCAAGACGCGCGGGCGCATCACCGCCTACCACTACCGCCACCACCCCTTCGACCTGGTCGGCTGGGACGGACACCTGTGGCCGTTCGCCTTCAACATCGGCGACTTCGAGCCGATCACCGGACGCGTTCACCAGCCGCCGCCCGTGCACCTCACCTTCCAGCCGCGCAACTACGTCATCTGCAGCTTCGTGCCGCGCAAGTTCGACTACCACCCGCTCGCCATCCCCGCCCCGTACAACCACAGCAACATCAACAGCGACGAGGTCATCTACTACGTGGCCGGCAACTTCATGTCTCGGCGCGGGGTGGACATCAGCTCGTTCACCATCCATCCGGCGGGGATCCCGCACGGCCCGCATCCCGGTTCGGTCGAGGCGAGCATCGGCAAGGAGGCGACCGAGGAGCTGGCGGTGATGATCGACACGTTCCACCCGCTGCACCTCACGAAGGCGGCGTCGGAGCTGGAGGACGACCGCTACCCGTATTCGTGGATCCCGCCGCAGGACGGCGGCGAGCACGCGCGCGAGCTCGCCGAGCGCGGCCCCGAGGCGTTCCCCGACTGACCCGTGGCGATCTCTCACCTCGTGAGCCGTATCCGGCGATGCTGCGGTGCATCCTCGCGGCGAGACCCCGTACCACTCACCCGGTGAGCATTGACTCAGCGCGCCGCGGCCGCAGCACGGCATGTCTCGCCACGTGATGGATACGGACCAGGCGCGAGCGGCCGCCCAGGGGCGTGCCGGGATAGCCCTCACCTCGCGAGAGATCGGTTAGCAGGGGTGGCGGTCCGCCCCGCCGCATGACCGTCGTCCGCTTCCTCCCCGCCGACCCGGATCTCGCAGTAGGATCGACAGGTTCCCGCCAGGAGCGATGCACATGACCGATCCGACCGCCATTCCCGTCAACCTGTTCGAGAACGATCGCGAGCTGATGGTAGTCGCGCCGATGCCCGGCGTGGCGCCGGAGGACATCAGCATCGACGTGACCGATGACGGCCAGCTCACGCTGCGCGCCTCGATGCACGGCGAGGGGCAGGAACGGATCAGCTACCTGCGGCGGGAGTGGTCGTACGGCCCGTATGAGCGAACCATCGAGCTTCCCTGCGCGGTCGACGCGCGACGCGCCAACCTCAGCTTCGGCAATGGCGTGCTGTCGGTGACGTTTCCCAAGGCCGGCGCCACGACCGCCGGCCTCCTGGCCGTCGAGCGCAGCGGTCACGCGCGCGGGGTCGCCCAGGGACACGCCGGCTCACGCGGCGGCGCCGACGACGACCCGACCCCCGGCGATGGCAGCCGCGCCACCACCGTGGCGTGATCCTCTACTTCCTGCGCCACGGCAAGGCGGGCGCGGCGCGTGCCCATGACGACGACGCCCGCGAGCTCACGGCGGAGGGCGAGGACGAGCTGCGCGCGGCCGCCCCGCTGTGGCGGCGGCTCAATCTGCGGCCGGACGCCGTCATCAGCTCGCCGCTGCCCCGCGCCCTGCGCACCGCGCAGCTGTTCTGCGAGGCGGTCGGCGGTGCGCCGCGGACGGACGATCGGCTGCGTCCCGGCGCGGGCTGGGGCGACCTGGCGCGGGTGATGGCCGAGCACCCCGACGCGCGCCGGGTGATCTTCGTGGGGCACGAGCCCGACCTGTCCAGTGCGGTGTGCCTGCTGACCGGCGCGTCATCGGTCCGGCTGCGGAAGGGCGGGCTGGCCTGCGTCGAGTTCTACGGCGTTCCCGAGCCGGGGACCGGTGAGCTGGCATGGCTGCTCGACCCCGACCTGTATGCGGCGCCCGATGACCGGTGAGCCCGGACCCGCCCCCTCCCGGTAGACTGACCGGCATGGCCGATCTGCAGCTCCACACCCTGTTGCTGTGCGACTACGCGCTCACCGCCCAGGACGGGAAGATCGGGGCGCTGGGGATCTTCAGCCAGATCAACGTCTCGCGGCTGCCGGCCGTCCACGGCCGCTGCTTCGTGGTGGCCATCATGGAGGCCGATCCGGGGCACCACGAGCTCACGCTCCAGCTCATCTCGCCGACCGGCACGCCGCTCCTCCCGCGGCCGCCGGCGTTCCGTATCGAGGTGCCGGCCGGCGCGACCACCGCGAACGTGGTCGCCGACCTCCAGGGGCTCGAGATCAAGGAGGTGGGGCGGCATCGGTTCGAGCTGCGCGAGGGTGATCGGGTGCTGGGCAGCACGCCGTTCCTGGTGAACCTCGTGTTTCGTTCCCGGCAGGCCGCGGAGGCCTGATCGCAGGCCTCACGACCGACCGCCGGGCGGCGTTTCACCAGCATGACGACCCAGCTGTTCGACCGCGCCATCGCGGAGCGCGCCTTCCTGTCCACCGACGCGGACTTCGACGGGCGGTTCGTGACCGCGGTCCGTACCACCGGCATCTACTGCCGTCCGTCGTGCCGCGTGCGCAAGCCGCTTCTGCGCAACGTCACCTTCCTGTCCGATGCGGCGGCCGCCCGCGCCGCGGGCTATCGCGCCTGCCTGCGCTGCCATCCCGATGACGCCCGCCCGGTGACGATCAGCCGGCTGACGACCCCGATCGGACCGATGGTCGCCGGGGCGACCGACGATGCGGTGGTGCTGCTCGAGTTCGCCACGCGCCGCCTGTTCGACGCGCAGCTGGCCGGCGTCCGCCGCCGTATCGGCCCGGTCAGCGAGGGCGACTCGCCGCTGCTCGACCGCCTCAGGACCCAGCTCGGCGAGTTCTTCGCCGGGTCACGCCGCTCGTTCGACCTGCCCCTCGACACGCCGGGGAGCGCCTTCCAGGAGCGCGTGTGGGGCGAGCTGCGCCGGATCCCGTACGGCGCGACGATCTCGTACCGCGAGCTCGCGCAGCGCGTGGAGGCGGGTGCGGCGTGGCGCGCGGTGGGGCGCGCCAACGGCTCGAACCGGGTCGCGGTCATCGTGCCGTGTCATCGCGTGGTGGCCGCCGGCGGCGGGCTCGGCGGCTACGGCGGCGGGCTTGAGGCCAAGCGGTGGCTGCTCGCCCTGGAGCACCGGGTTCGGCCGGTGTCCGCCCCGCCGTAGCAGTGGTGGTGCTGCCCGTCGTCAGGGCGCCGGGCGTTCCGCCCTCCAGGCCACCAGCACGCCCACGTCGTCGTACTTCCACACCACGTCGACCGCGGCGAAGCCGGCCGCCACCAGCCAGGCGAGGTGCTCGGCGGCGGTATCGGGGTGGTCGTGCTCGACCTCGTGCGGATCGGGCTCGTCGGGGAGGTCGTAGAGCTCGCTCAAGCGGTCCATGGCGGGCCGGAAGTAGTCAGCGATGACGAACACCCCGCCCGGCTCGATGTGCTCCCAGATGCGGCTGAAGAGGTGGCGCTTCTGGTCGGGGTAGAGATGATGCACCGCGAGCACCGACACGATGGCGTCGTACGTCCCGGAGATCTCCGGCTGGGCGATGTCGCTCTGCCGCAGCTCGCCCCGCTCGCCGTGGGCGGCGAGCCGCTGGCGTGCCCGCTCGAGCATCTCCGGCGACACGTCCAGACCGGTGGCGACCGCCTCGGGGAACGCCTCCAGCACCCGGAGGATGGTGTAGCCGGTGCCCGCCCCGAGGTCCAGGAAGCGGCGCGGCGGGCGCAGCGCCAGCAGGGCGATCAGGGTCTCGTGGATCTCCTCGTAGCGCGGCACCATCTCGCGGATCTGGGCGTCGTAGCGCGGCGCCCACTCGTCGAAGTGCCGGGCGGCGGTGGTGAGGTCGGTCATGGGTGCCCGCAGTATGGCCTCCCGATCGCGCACGGTCGAATGCGCGCCCGAGAGATCGCGTTCGTGCCAGATGTGACCCAGGGGTTCAGCTAGGCAGTCCTCTGGTCCGCGCGATGCCCCTCGCCACGCTCAGGCATGCTCCCGGTACGGGTCACACCGATGTCTAGCGTGACCCCTGACGAAGAAATGCCACATCCGCGGTCCGCACGCGACCCCTCAGCCGTTGCGCGGCTTGAAGTCGGTCCCCAGGGCGTGGTAGCCGCCGTCGACGTGGATCATCTCGCCGGTGGTCATCGAGGCCATCGGGCTGAGCAGGAAGGCGCACATCTCGCCGACCGGGGTGGCATCGGTCATCGACCACGCCAGCGGCGCGCGGGCCTCCCAGGTGCCGCTGATGGAGTCGAAGCCGGGGATGCTCTTGCCGGCCATGGAGCGGATCGGTCCGGCGGAGACGGTGTTGACCCGGATGTTGTGCGCGCCGAGGTCGCGCGCGAGGTAGCGGGTGATCGATTCCAGGCCGGACTTGGCGACCCCCATCCAGTCGTAGATCGGCCAGGCGAAGCGCGCGTCGAAGGTCAGGCTGATGACCGATGCGCCGCCGTCCGCGCCGGCCACCTTGAGTGGCTCGAGCATGCCGACGGCCAGCGCCTTGAGCGAATAGGCCGATGTCTGGAAGGCCGTGGCCACGCTCTCCCAGGGCGTGCTGAGGAAGTTGCCGCCGAGCGCGTCCTGCGGCGCGTAGCCGATCGAATGCAGGACGCCGTCGAGGCGACCCCAGCGCCGCGTCACCTCGTCGGCCACTGCGGCGATGTCGTCGGGGTTGTTGACGTCCATCTGGAGCACGTCGGGCGCGCTCGGCAGGCGGCGCGCCACCTTCTCGGTGAGGCGCACCCCCTTGCCGACGTTGGTGAGCAGCAGCTCGGCCCCCTGCTCCTGGGCCACGCGGGCCACGGCGAAGGCGATGCTGTCGTCGGTCAGCACCCCGGTGATGAGCAGCTTCTTTCCCTCGAGCAGCACGCTCGTACCTCTTGGCGGTCGGTTGGCGTGCCGATTGTACCTAGCCCCCGCTGCCGCCCCACACGCCCAGCCGGTC
>DASSPJ010000003.1:0-8833 GCA_035699665.1 Candidatus Limnocylindria bacterium | reverse complement strand
GGGCTGCTCGGCGACATGGAAGTCCGCGCCGGCGAGCGCCTCCGCGATGTTCGGCTCGAGGGCGAGGACCGACGGCTCGACCGCAAGGTCGGCATCGGTCGTGTACTCGGGCGTGGCGATGTCGGCGTCACCGGTGTGCAGATACGTTTCGGGTGATCTCGTCAGCGGCGCCAGGCATCTTCGTTCCGCTCCATCCAGTCGAGCAGCGCCTCCGCTTCATTGGGCCCGCGACCGCCGCTCGTCAGGAGATCGGCAGCGACCTGCGACAGCGCCGCACTGGGGAAGGGGGTCCCTGTCCACCCCCGCTCGTAGACCACCGGGTCGAACGGTCGTGCGAGCGTGACGTTCGCCCCGGCGTCCGCCGCCCGGAGGCCCAGTGCCGCCGCCGCCGACACCGGATCGTCAACGTAGACGCTGAGGAGTCGAGGCGACACGACCGGGGCGACCTCGGCCGCGACGAACGACCCGGTGACCGCGGCACCGGGCGACGCCACCGCCAGCCGCGTTAGGAGCGCGGGGAGCGAGCGGGGCTCGAGGAACGTCAGGACCTGATTCGTGCGCGTGAAGTCGTACCCCTCCGCCCATCGGGCGATGAGCCGCCGCCACGCCACCTGGGCGACGGCCCCACGACGCCCCGGGGCGCGCGTCACCAGATCCTGACTTTCGAGGAAGCGGAGGAGCTTCGAGACGTAGCCCGCGCTGGCACGTGCCTGCACGGCGAGCGCGCGCACGCCGAGCGGCGGGCGGAGGTCGCAGAGCGCTCGAACGATCCGCGCGGCGGCCGCGCCCTTCAGGGACCGGACCGCCCGCGCCTCCGGGAGCGGATTGGTCGTCGCGCCCGCGCGGCTGATCGCGAGGCCCGGCCGCGCGAGGACGAGCTCGGCGTTCCCGGTGGCATCGACGTAGCCGATCCCGGCTCGGCGGAGCACCTCGCGGCTCGCCGGGCTCAGGTAGTCGGCGATGACGACCGTCGCGGCCCGGCGACCGGAGCCGGCAAGCCGGGTGAGGAGCTCGGACAGCGCTCTGGGCTGCGGTGCGCCGCTCTTCAGCTCGATCGCGACCAACGTCGAGACGCCATCCGGGGCGGCGACGACGGCGATGAGATCCAGCTCCGTCTGCGCGCGTGCTCCGCCGCCCGCCTGCCTTTCCAGCGTCCACTGGGGCGGCAGCACACTCCGCAGACGCATGAGCGCGTCCTGCTCGTTTCCCATAACCAGCCTGTTTCCCATATCGGGAAACATACCATCTTTGGGAAACCATGTCCAGGGCTTTCTGTTACTCGGCCGGTGGGGTCAGGTGCGGAAGAAACTGATCCTGCGGATCCGGAAGTTGCCGTTGTCGGCGACATAGAGCGATCCATCCGATCCGAACGCGATGACGCCGATGCCAGTGAAGCGCGCGCCCCTGGCATCGCCACCATCGCCCGCGAATCCGGCAAGACCACCAGCGATCGCTACGGCGATCCTCGACGCCGGATCCACGCGCATGATGTAGCTCGCTCCACCCTGCTGGTTGACGGAGAAGAACAGCGCTCCGTCGGACGCCACGGCCATGCCCACCACATCCGTCGCGCCGACGTAGCGCGAGATGACGCCACTTGCGCTGTCGATCCTGCGGATCGCGGCGGCGTCGTGATCGAAGACGAAGACGTCGCCATTGCGCGCACAGGTAATGACGGGCACGCCACCGAGACTCGTCTCCGCGGCAGGGACATCGTCTCCTCTGCTGCCTCCGCCCGCGTACGTCGTGATGACCTCGCCGGGGCCGGCGTCCACGATGCCGTTCGCGCCAGGGTCGATGCGGCGGATACGACGGTCGAACGCGTCCGCGACGTAGGCCACACCGGACGGACCGAGACAGAAGTCACGAGCCGCATTGAAGACCGCGGCAGCGGCCGGACCGCCATCGGCAGCGCCGTGGTCGGCGAGCGAGCGGTCGGAGGGGCTTCCGGCGACACGCGTGATGATTTCGTCACTGCTTCCGTCGATCGCGCCGTCAGCACCCGGAGCGATCCGGCGGACCACGCCGGTGCCGTTCGTCTCGTCGAGGAACAGCAGCGCGCCGGCCGCATCGATCGCGTATCCGCCCGTCGGACCGAGCGCGGCCGCAAGTGCGGGGCCGCCGTCCCCATCCAACGCGCCGACACCGTTCCCGGCGACCCGGCGGATGATGCCGTCCGGGCCGATGCGCCGGATCACATGGTGGGGAAAGTCGCCGACGAGGAGACCGCCATGGCGGTCCGCTGCGATGCCCTGGGTGTCGTAGATGACCGTGCGGGCCGCGGGCACGCCGTCTCCAGGGAGCGAGCCGCCCCCGGCAATGACCACGGAGGCGCTGGCGGCCGCCCGTCGCACCGTGCCGCTCTCCGCGTCCGCGAAGTACACACCGCTCGCGCCGACCCCGATCCCCGAGGGCTGCAGACCCGGGTCGACGACACCGATCGTGAAGACGAGCATGGTCACCGGGTCCCATCGCACGATCCGCGAGCCGAGCACGAGGAAGAGCGCGCCGTCGTCTCCGATCGCCAGGCATGGCGACCCGGTGGCGAGCTCGGGGATCGACGAGAGCATGCCCGTCGCGAGGTCGATGCGGCGGACAGCGTACCCACCCTGGTGCCCGCTTTCGAGGAAGTACAGGAGCGCCCGCGCGCGATCGACCACCAGACGCCCCGGTTGCCGGATGCTGGACCCACGGGCGAGGACGCCATCGGGCGAGATCGCCGGATCACCGGTCCCCGCGATCGTGTCGATCGATCCGGCGGTCGTCACCACGCGTATCCGGCTCCCGTACTGCTCGGAGATGAAGATGTTGCCTGCTGCGTCGAGCGCGATGGCGACCGGGTTCGTCATGCCGGCGCGGAGCGCGGGTCCGCCGTCACCCGAATACTGGGAAACGAAGCCGCCGGCGACCGTGACCATCGTGCCGTCCGTGTCGACGCGTCGGATGGCGTAGTGGTTCGTATCGGCGATGTACGCGAGCCCGTCAGGGCCGAAGGTGACGTCGCGCGGGAAGCGGAGCGAGACCTCGGACGCCGGGCCCGGCCGAGTGAAGTCCCGACCCTCGCCGGAGCCAGTGCCAGCGAAAGTGGAGATCGTCCCAGTCGGTGAGATCCGGCGCACGCGGTGATCGCCCGTGTCGGCGACGAGGATCGATCCGTCTGCACCGACCGCGAGACCCCTGGGATCCGCAAGCACCGCGCCCGCGGCCGGACCGCCGTCACCGAGATCCGGCGGCCCGATGCCCGCGAAGGTCTCGATGCGGCACGCGAAGGTCGAGCCCGCACTCGTGAAGCACCCGATCGGCGCCGTTGCCGGCGCCGTCGGTGTACGTCCCGGTCCCGACGCGGGCGGACCACTCGCCGACGCGGCGGTGCTGATCGTCGCGCGTGCGGTGCGGCCGTCGGGGAGCGTGACGCTCACGTCCAGCGCCGACGGCGCGTTCGGGGTGACGTAAAGGCGCAGGTAGATCTGGCCACCGGCGTTCTCGCGGGCCCAGCCGCAGCCCTGGCAGCCGGCGGCGATGAGACCGGACGGCGAGAGCTGCACCGAGACAGGCAGCCCCGTCGAAAGGCGATAGATCCGCGCGTCGGGGTGCGCGGGGTCGGTCCCGGCGGGGAGCACGGCGACGACTTCGAGACGGAAGTCGCCTGCCGCACCGCTGGCACTCGCCGACGCGGCGTTCGACGCCGCAGCCCGAGCGGAAGGCGCGGCCGTCGCCGCGGGAGGGGCACTCGCTGCGGCCGGAGCGGTGCAGGCCGCGACGAGCAGGCCAGCGAGGAAGAGGCATCGCGTTCGCATCAGCGCGATCACATGATGCGCCGGCCGATGCTCCTCGGACGCACCCGCGCGTACCCGATATCGAATCCCGCGCCGCGTCGGCGACTACCCGCCGCCGGGTTTACGGCCGCAGCATCTGGACCGTGCCCAGATCGAACAGTGTCTGGCCAGAGCCGAACGTGATCGCCGTGGCCTGCTGGAACTCGATCGTGTTCTGCCACCAGATCCTGACGTACGAGTCGCCGCTGAACATGACGAGCCACGCGCCTGCGGGCGCGATGAGGCGGAAGAAGCCGTTCTGGTCGGTTCCGACGCCGCTGATGAACTGACAGCAGTCGCCGCTCGCGAGGAGCGCGTTCGCCGTCACGGTGATCCCGCTCAGAGGGTTGTTGCTCGCGTCGACGACACGACCCGTGACCGCGTAGCCGCGGACGAGGCGCACAGAGAGGTCGGGTACCGGAAGGCCTGGCCCAACGGTGATATCCGCGGCCAGATTCGGATCCTGTTGCCCATCGAACCATTGCGTCACATACAGCTGCGCGCCCGACTGGTGACCGATGCTCACCTTGTACGTCGCCGCCGGCACGATGAGCCGGAACGACCCATCACCCGCGCTGTTCACCGTGCCGCCCCAGACCCAGCCACCCGCAAGCATCTGCTGCGCGTTCACCCACGCACCGCCCAGTGGAGCATCACTGGTGTCGTCGACGACGTGCCCGGTGATGAGGTACCCCTGCTGGAGGGCCGCGTTCACGTTCGTGAGCGTGCCGGTCGCGATGTCGATCGTCGTGGCGTTCGCGAAGCTACTCGCACCGTCCCAGTACTGGCCCAGGTACGCCGCTCCGCCCGCGTTCACCCGTGTCGTGTCGAAGTGGATCTTCACGTGCGCGTTCAGCGGCACCCCAAGGGTGTACGACCCGTCGGACTGTGTGGACGCACCGGCGATCCACCAGCAGCACTCCTTCGTCGCATCGAACGCGCGGACCTCGACGCCACCCACGCCCACGCCGTCCGCAGTCACCGTGCCGCTGATCTGCATCGTCTCCAGCAGGATGATGTCGATGCCGCTCTGCGCGGGCGGCGTGATGACGTCGCTCGCGCGCGTGATGTTCGGCGCGCCACCGACGGGTACGCCCACGACATACCAGGCGCTCGTGTACGGCTGTCCATTCGCGTTGGCGAACACGCGATGCGTCCCCGCCGGCACGACGAATGCGTACGTCCCGTCGGCCGCGGTGATGCTCCAGCCAGCGGGGCTCGGGCAGCATCGCTCCGGTGGTGTGGCGGCGTCGTTCGCGTTCACGAAGACGCCGGCGATGCCCGCGCCCGCACTGTCGGTGACGCGACCGCTGATGCGGTAGCCGGGCGGCAGATCCGCGTCCACGCCCGTGACCGGTGAGCCGGCGGCGGCGCTGATGGGCGTCGCGGCCGCGAAGGTGCTCGCGTGATCCCAGTACTGCGTGAGATAGGCCGGTCCGGTCGGAGCCGGAGGCGGCGGATCGAACCGCACCTTCACGGTCGCGCCAACAGGCACGTACAGCGTGTACGTGCCGTCGCCCGCGGTACGCGCGCCGGTCACGCTCGTGCAGCACGGCAGGTTCGCGTCGAACGCGCTCACATTGGCGCCGCCGACCGCCGCCCCATCCGCTCGCACCGTGCCGCTGATGCGCTGGACCGCCGGAAGTGCCAGGTCCACACCCGTCACCGACGGTGGACCGCTGATCACCGTCGCCTGCATCGGGTCGGTCGTCCCGCCGCCCGCCCGGTACCAGAGGAACGCGTGATCGACGGGCTGACCATTCACCCCGAGGATGTACGGTCCGGCCGGGACCATGAGCGTGTAGTAGCCGCCGTCGCGCGTGGGCGCGCCGCCCGCGCCAGTGCAGCACTGCCCTGGCGAGGCGGGCGGGAGCTGGGCGCTGATGAGCACCCCGTCAAGACCCGCGCCGGTGGTCGCGTCGGTGATGCGCCCGCTGATGGTGTAGCCGAGCGGCAGCGCCATGTTCGCCGTGTACGGCGCGCTCGAGGCGCTGAGCGCGATGGGCTGCGCCAGGCCGGAGTGCGGCGCGTCAGCGAACCAGCGCGCGAGATAGCTCGATCCGCTCGGCGGATGCGCGGACACCTTGTAGGTCGCCGCGCGCAGCCGCAGCGCATACCCGCCATCGGAGCCGGTCACCGCCTGGGCCGCGAACGCCAGACCGTTTCCGATCACCTCGTGCACGTTCACGCTCGACCCGGCGATGCCCACCCCGCTCGTGTCGGTGACGCGCCCGCTGAGAACGAGACCGCTCACCAGCACCTCATCGAGGCGCGGCGCGGGCGTGCCGAGGCGGTACGTGTGGACCGCCGCCGTCCCGCTGCTCGCGGCGGATGCGTCCCACTGCGTGGCGTAGCTCGAGGCCGACGGCGGGACGAAGCGGAAGACGTACGAGCCCTCCGGGACCACCAGGGAGTACGAGCCATCGCTGCGCGTGCGCATCGCCGCCGTCTGCCGGCAGCACGCCGCGGGGTCCACGGCGACCACCAGCACATTGGCCACCGGAGCACTACCGTCGGTCACGGTGCCGTCCACGCGGACGCCGGGTTGAAGCACCACATCGGCGGTCTGACTCGGGCCGAGGGTGAAGGTCTGCGAAAGCGCGTCGGCGACCGCCCGCCCGGGGTGCCACTGCTCGACGTACGCGGCGGGCGCGGGCGGGCCGACGATCCGCAGTTTGTACTGACCTGGGCGCGCGGTGATCCAGTACGCGCCATCCGCACCGGTGCGCGACTCCGCAACGGTCTCGAGCGAGCCCGCGACGTGCAGGATGACGAATGCTCCCGCGACGGGCGCGCCCGCCGGATCGCGCACGACACCGCTCAGCACGAAGCCGTGATCGAGCACGACGTCGAGCGGCACGTCCATGCCACTCACGCTGATGATCCGTGCTCTTTGGATGGTGGGCTGGTCGTCGGCCCATTCGGTGGCCCAGTCGGTGCCCGGTGCGGGGTAGAAGACGACCTTGTACGTGCGGCCGTCGGCCACGAGCACGCTGTAGTCGCCGTAGGCGTCGGTGGTCGTCTCGTACACGTCGGCGAAGGTCACCGCGTCCTCGACGACCACGCGGATGCCCGCGATCGGGGCGCCGTCTCCGCTCACGTTGCCGCCGATCACCTGGAAGCCCGGCGTGCTCGTGGTGGTGTACGTCGAGAAGTGGCGCGTCGCGGCGCTCGCCGTCCCCGCGCCGGGATCCACGCGGCTCGGCAGGAGGCGCCACACGCCGTTCGTCTCGCCGGCCACGTGCACTGCGCCCGCGGCGGCGTGGTACGCGAGCGTGAGGCCGACCGGCTGCGCGAGCTCGGTGGGCGTGGTCGTGCTGATCTCGTACGCGACGCCCACCTGCGAGCCGGCGTCAGCCGGCGGTGTGAGCGCCGAGGGCGCGACGGCGATCTGCGTCTGGCTGGCGACGGCGCCCGGCGGCACCGCGATGGTGAGGTCCGCGTCGGCGGTCACGATGGTGGCGCCGCTCGCGTCGACCGGCTGTGACGCGAGCAGCGTGCAGGAGGTCTCCGCCCAGAGACCCGCGGCGAAGGTCACCGGTCGGCTCCTGGGCGGCACCGTCAGATCGGGGATGGTGTGTGCGAGCACGATGGCCAGACGGACGCCGGCCGGTCGTCCAAGCGGGGGCGCAGGGAGCGCGGCCTCCCAGCTGGTGGCCCAGATGGTGCCGAGCGTGGGATCGCTCTGCTGGACCGGCGCCGACCACGCGTCATTCGCCCGCGTGTCGACGCCATTCACGGTGAGGGTCGTGGTGTTGGACACGAGGAAGTCGGTGACGATGCCCTCATTCGTCGACACGAACGTCGGGCCCCGTAGCGTCGCCGACGTCCCGACGGGGATCGTCCGCGTGGCACCCTCGCAGGCGACCAGGTCCACCGTCGGATCGCTCGCGCTGGTGGGCGAGGCGAGCAGCAGGGCGAGCAGCGCCGCGCCCAGGAGCGTGCCGATGCCGGAGACCAGACGACCCATCCCCACCTCACGCGGACCGCGGTTTCGGCGCTACTACGCGGCCCGCCGAGCAGGGTGTCAAGCACTGTTCACTTTCGTGTTCAACGACGCGCCTGCTGCGCTGAACCGCCGGCGGCCCGGTCTGCTACAACTCGCGCCGTGCCGCGCGCCGCCGAGTCACCCCTCGCCGCGGAGCTGCGCCGGGCCATCCGCGCGGAGCGGCCCAACCTGCTCCGCCTCGCGCAGGCGAGTGGCGTGTCGCGGGGCACGCTCTATCACCTCATCGCGGGCACGCACGCCGTGCGCGAGGACACCATGCGGCGCATCGCTGCCGGGCTCGGCACGCTGCGCGCGCCCGAGGACGACGCGGGCGGACCGAGCGCAGCGGCCGAGCGGCTTGCGAACGAGCTCGTCTACGCGAACGCGTTCGACCGCCGCTCGGCGCGCGCCCGCGCGCAGGAGGTGGCGAGCGGCATGCTCGCGCGGGTCACCGCGATCAAGGACCTCCCCTACCTGCACGATCACGTCGCCGAGAGCCTGCGCGCCACCGTCCGCGGCGCCACCGGCGACGCAGTCATCGCCGCGCAGCTGGGGCTCGCGCGCGTCGCGCTGGAGTCCGGCGACTACGCGCAGACGCTCGCCTCACCGCTGCGATCGATCAGCGCGACCGGCAGACGCGCGCGGTCGCGCGCTGGATCGAGACGGAGGCGCTGCGCATGCTCGGCCGCTGGAGCGAGGCGCGGGCCGCCGCGCGCGACGCGCTCGCGGCGCGCGACCCGGTGGTGCGCGCGTGGGCGCACTGGAACCGGGGCAAGCTCGACGACAAGGCCGGCCGCTACGCCGCCGCCGCACAGGCGTACCGCCGCGCCATCGCCATCGCCCGAGCGCCCGGCATCCCCGAGTGGGAGGCAAGGGACATCACCGCGTGGTCGCTCTGGGCGCTCGGCTGGGTCGCCATCCGCACCGGGACATCGGAGGAGGCGCTCGCGCGGCTGCGTGAGGCATCCGCGGCCGCGCCGAGCGGTGATGCCGGGGTGCACCTCTGGATCGCGCACGGCCTCGCGCACGT
>DASSPJ010000002.1:0-2265 GCA_035699665.1 Candidatus Limnocylindria bacterium | reverse complement strand
GGCCGTGCGCAGGTCATCGGTCCACCGCGACGATCGGGCCATGCGCCGGCATCCCGCGCGGCACTACACTCGCCCTCGTCCGTTGCCCACGCACCCCAAAGGAGCCCCGATGCGATCTGGTGGACGCGCCCAGGTGGCCATCGCCGCCATGCTCACGATGGTCCTGCTGCTGAGCACCGCCGGCAGCGCCGCCGCCGCCCCGCCCTCCATGTCGGCCACCACCATCGCCTCCGGCCTGTCGATCCCCTGGGACGTCGCGTTCCTGCCCGATGGGAGGATGCTCGTCACCGAGCGGGTGGGTCGCGTGCGCATCTACTCCAGCGGCGCCGCTGGCGCCTCCCTGGTCCAGACGGTCGGCATCGCCGGCGTGCGTGCCGAGGGCGAGGCCGGCCTGATGGGCATCGCCGTCGACGTCGACTTCGCGGCCAACCGCTACGTCTACGTGTGCGCCTCGCGCCAGTACACCGGCAGCGGTGGCTGGGTCAACCAGGTGCTGCGCTACACGATCAACGCGAGCGACGTGTGGGTCGGCCCCACGGTGATCCTGACCGGCATGGTGGCCAACACCATCCACAACGGGTGCGCGGTGGAGATGGATCGCTTCGGTCGCCTGTGGGTCAGCATGGGCGACGCGGCCGTGGGCTCGCGCGCGCAGAACCGCGGCAGCCTCAACGGCAAGATCCTGCGCATCAACCGCGACGGCGGGATCCCCGGCGACAACCCGGTCATCAGTGGCTCGCGCAACCAGGTCTACTCGATGGGACACCGCAACCCGCAGGGGATCGCCATCCGTCCCGGCACCGACCAGGTCTATGCCGCCGAGCACGGGCCCGACGTCAACGATGAGATCAACCTCATCGTCCCCGGCGGCAACTACGGCTGGCCGTGCTACACCGGCTTCGGGACCCCCGAGAGTCCGTCGGTCTGCGGCGGCGCCCCGGCGAGCAACTACCGCAACCCGCTGTGGGCGTCGGGCGGCGCGACCATCGCGACTTCCGGCGCGGCGTTCGCCAGTGGCCCGCAGTGGGCCGACTACAACGGCCAGCTCTTCGTCAGCACGCTCAAGCAGAGCGACGTGCGGCGCTTCTCGATCAACGCGGCGGGCACCGCGCTGGGGGGCCCGGCGACCCACTTCGACAACGCGTGGGGCCGCCTGCGGGCGATGGTCTACGGCCCGGGTGGGCAGCTGTACGTCACGACCTCCAACGGCAGCAACGACCGCGTCATCCGCATCCGCACCGCGCAGCCGAGCACGAGCCGTGCGGCAGGCTCGGATCGCTATGCGACTGCCGCGGCGCTCAGCGCGACCTACTTCCCCTCCGGCGCCGGATCGGTCTTCGTGGCGACCGGGGCCAACTACCCCGATGCGCTCGCCGGCGGCGCGGCGGCGGGCCGGCTGAACCTGCCGGTCCTGCTGGTGCGCCCGACCGACATCCCCGGCTCGACAGCGACGGAGCTGAACCGGCTCGACCCGGATCAGATCTTCGTCCTGGGCGGGACCGGGGCGATCTCCGAGTCGATCCGCACCCAGCTCCAGGCGTACGCGAACACCGGCAACGTCGTGCGCGTCGCCGGAGCCGACCGCTACGCGACCGCGGTGGAGGTCAGCAAGCGCTGGTACGCCCCCGGTGTGCCGGCCGTGTTCATTGCCACCGGCACCGGCTTCGCCGACGCCCTGGCCGGTGCCCCGGCCGCAGCGATGAGCGAGGCCCCACTGCTCCTCGTTCGGCCCAGCGAGATCCCGGCGGTCACCAGCGCCGAGCTGCAGCGCCTGGCCCCGGAGCGGATCTACGTGCTCGGCGGCACCGGCGCGGTCAGCGCGTCGGTCGCCACGCAGCTTGACGCCTACACCACCGGCCCGGTGACGCGCCTCTCCGGGTCGGATCGGTACGCCACCGCGGCCGCCGTGGCGCGCCAGTTCTGGGGCCGCACCCCGCGCGCCTTCGTGGCCAACGGCACCGGCTTCGCCGACGCCCTGGCCGGGGGCGCCGTGGCGGGGCGCGACAACTCGCCGATGCTCCTCGTCCCGGGGACCTGGGTGCCCCTGACCACGGGCCAGGAGATCATCCGCATGGCGCCGTTCCGCCTCCAGCTCCTCGGCGGGGTGGGAGCCATCTCCAACGCGGCCGAACTGCGCCTCAGGGCGCTCATCGCGACCCCCTGACGCCGGGGGCGCGCCGGGAGCCGGGCGTCCGGGGCGGGTAGAATCGGGGCATGTCCCCGGCCCCCGCGCCCGACGCTCCGGCACGCCCGCCGCGCCCCACG
>DASSPJ010000001.1:0-9957 GCA_035699665.1 Candidatus Limnocylindria bacterium | reverse complement strand
CCCTGGTCCCACGGACCGATGAACATCAGGAAGCAGCGCACCGCGTCCGACCCGTAGCGGGCCACCAGCTCGTCGGGGTTGGCGACGTTGCCGCGCGACTTGCTCATGCGCTGGTGGTCGGCGCCCAGGATCTGGCCCTGGTTGCGCAGCTTCAGGGCCGGCTCGTCGAAGTCCAGGAACCCCAGGTCGCGCAGCGCCTTGACGAAGAAGCGGAAGTAGAGCAGGTGCAGGACGCCGTGCTCGGCGCCGCCGGTGTACAGGTCGATCGGCATCCACTGCCGCACCTTGTCCGGGTCCCAGGCCGCCGTCTCGTCGTGCGGCGAGCAGTAGCGCAGGAAGTACCAGCTCGAGTCGATGAACGTGTCGAGCGTGTCGGTCTCGCGGCGCGCCGGGCCGTCGCACACCGGGCAGGTGCTGCTGAGCCACTCGGCGTGGTCCTGGAGCGGCGAGACGCCGGTGGGGGCGAAGTCGACGTCCTCCGGCAGCGTGACCGGCAGCTGGTCGTCGGGCACCGCCTGGGCCCCGTGCTGGTCGCAGTAGACGATCGGGATGGGGGCGCCCCAGTAGCGCTGGCGGCTCACCAGCCAGTCGCGTTGGCGGTACGTCACGGCGGACCTGCCGAGCCCGGTGTCCTCCAGCTGCCGGGTGATGGCGCCGATCGCCTCGGCGGCCGGCATGCCGGTGAACTCGCCGGAGTCGACGAGCACCTCGTCCGCGGTGTGGGCCACGAAGGCCTCGCCGGTGGGCAGCTCGCCGGACGCCGGCGCCACCACGTAGCGGATCGGCAGGTCGAACTGCGTCGCGAAGGCGAAGTCGCGCTCGTCGTGCGCGGGCACGGCCATGATCGCGCCGGTCCCGTAGCCGGGCAGCACGTAGTCCGCGATCCAGATCGGGATGCGCTCGTTGGTCATCGGGTTGACCGCATGCGCACCGATGAAGACGCCGGTCTTCTCGCGCTCGGTGTTGAGCCGGTCGATCTCCGTCTCGCGGCGCGCAGTGGCGACGTAGGCCTCCACATCGGTCCGGCGGTCGTCCGTGGTCAGGACCGCTACCAGCGGATGCTCCGGCGCCAGGACCATGAAGGTGGCGCCGAAGACCGTGTCGGGGCGGGTGGTGAAGACGCGGATCGGGTCGACCCCCTCCACCTCGGTCGGGAAGGCGATCTCGGCGCCCTCGGAGCGGCCGATCCAGTTGGTCTGCATCAGCCGGATCGGCTCGGGGTAGTCGACGCCACTGAAGTCAAGCAGCTCGTCGGAGTAGTTGGTGATGCGGAACCACCACTGCTCCAGGTCGCGCTTGATGACCGGCGTGCCGCAGCGCCAGCAGTGCCGATCCGCCCCCTCGACCTGCTCGCGGGCCAGCACCACCTGGTCCCTGGGGCACCAGTCGACCGGGGCCATGGCCCGGTACGCCAGCCCGGCCCGGAAGAACTGGTTGAAGATCCACTGCGTCCAGCGGTAGTAGGACGGGTCGCTGGTGACCACCTCGCGCGACCAGTCGAAGACGGTGCCCATGGTCCGGAACTGGGCGCGCATGCGGTCGATGTTGGCCGCCGTCCAGATGGCGGGGTGGATGTTGCGGCTGATGGCCGCGTTCTCGGCCGGCAGCCCGAAGCTGTCGAAGCCCATCGGGAAGAGGACGTTGTCGCCCTGCATGCGGTGCAGGCGCGCCACGATGTCCGGCCCGGTGGCGGCATACCAGTGCCCGATGTGCAGGTCGCCCGACGGGTACGGGTACATGGTCAGGACGTAGCGCTTGGGGCGCGGGTCGTCGTCATCGGTGGTGTAGAGGCCGTCGGCCTCCCAGCGGTCGCGCCACTTGGCCTCGAAGCTCGCCGGGTCGAAGCGCTCCGCGCGCGGCCGGGCCGCGGCGGGGCCGGTGGTCTCGGTCGTCATGGGGTGCTCCTTCGTGCGATCCAGCAGTCGATGCGGTAGGGGAGCGTGAACGGCTGCTCCCCGGTGAAGCCGTGGTTGGCCTGGAGGGCGGCGATCTCGTCGCGGAAGCGGGCCTGGTCCTCCGGCGCCAGCGCGCGCACGTACGACGCGGTGAAGGCCATGCCGATGAAGTCGTCCGGCCGCATCGCCAGCTCGTGGCGCAGCTCGTGGAGGACCGGTTCGTCGAACCCGGGCGCCGCGGTGAGCGCCTCGCGGGTCGCGCCGCGGCCCGACGCGCGGCCGGCCTGGAGGTACCTGCCCTCGGCCGCACCGCCGTAGCGCTCCAGGATGCGGTGGTAGTCGGCCACGAACGGGGAGCGGTCCTCGTCCCGCACGTTCCAGAACAGCGCCACCCCGCCGCCGGGTCGCGTGATGCGCGCGAACTCGGCCAGCGCGGCGGGCTTGTCGAACCAGTGGAACGCCTGCGCGGCGGTCACCACGTCGACGCTCGCCGGATCCAGCCCGGTCGTCTCGGCGCTCGCCTGCACGGTGGCCACCACGAGGCCCTCGTTCGCGGCGCGGGCGCGCAGCAGGTCGAGCATCGGCCTGCCCGGCTCGACCGCGGTCACCCGCCATCCCAGCGCGGCCATCGCCAGGGCGGCGCGCCCGGTTCCGGCGCCGACGTCCACGACCAGCGGCCGTTCGGGCAGGTTCAGTTCGCGACGGATCAGCGCGAAGAGCGCGTCGGGGTAGGTCGGGCGGTAGCGGTCGTACTCGCCGGCCCACGCGTCGAAGCTGCGCCCGCGGGACGTTTCGGCGGCGCTCATGCCGCGCGCCCCCCTGCCGTCGTGGTCGCCGCCGACGTCGCAGCAGTGGTACTGCTAGCAGACCGGCTCAGGCGTGGAGTTGCGGGGGCGGGGCGTCGGAACGGGGCCGCGCCGCCCGTCCGGCGCCCAGAAATGCCGAGGATTGCCGTGGTTCTTGGCTTCGGCGCCTGGCGCACGCCCAGGGAACACCGCCGGCTAGCAGTACCGCTGCTACGGAGGGCAGCAGGGCGCTGCGTGGCGCGGGTCGGTGGTCCCGGCGCCTGGCGCGCGCCCAGGGAACGCCGCGGGCTAGCAGTACCACTGCTGCGGAGGGCAGCCGGGCGCTTCACGGGACGCCGCCCTCGGGAGGGAACCAGGCCATCAGCACCTCGTCGCGGTAGGTGCCGCCGGACCGATACTGCTTCCGCCGCAGCCCCTCCCGCACGAAGCCGGCGCGCTCGTAGACCGCGATCGCCCGCTCGTTGTCCGGGAAGACGCCCAGCGCGACCTTGGCCAGGCCGCGCCCCGCGGCCCAGCCGAGCGCCGCCTCCACCAGGACGCTGCCCATGCCCACGTCCCGCCAGCCGTCGGCGATGCAGATCGACAGCGTGCCGACGTGGTCGGAGATCGACGAGCGCTCGACGCTGATCAGGACGTTGCCGACCACCTCGCCGTCCGCCTCGGACACGAGCGCCAGGGTCGAGTCGCCGACGATCAGCTCGGACAGGAAGTAGGCCTCGGACGGCTCGCTGATCGCGGAGGGTGGGGTGACCAGCCACCGGCCCTCGGCGCGCACCGCGGCGAAGAGGCGCGCCAGCGCCCCCGCGTCGGTCGGCCGGGCGGCGCGCAGCCACCACGCGCGTCCATCGCGCGTCTCGTGGCGCTCCGCCGCGGCGGTGGTGTTCATGGCGAGCGTGCCTCTCCATCGGTCCGGCTATGGACAACAACAAGCCCCTTCGCCGTCAGGACGAAGGGGCGCTTCGCGGTACCACCTGAGCTTGACCGATGAAGAATGGTGGAGCTGGGGGGACTCGAACCCCCGACCCCCTGCATGCCATGCAGGTGCTCTCCCAGCTGAGCTACAACCCCACGAATCGGTCCACTCGTCGGCGTCGGTATCGGGCGCCATGCCGGTCGGGTTGTTCAGGCCCGACTGCTCGGCGGGTGAGGTTCCGCGTTCCTCGTCGCCGGCTTCCACCGTCCCGGCTCGCTCGTGATCGAGGGCAGCGCGTACTGCTCCCGCGTCATCGCGTTCGCCGGAGAGTATAGCAAGGGCCTGGGAGGGGTCTCAATCCGGGGGTCCGGCTCTTCCCGTCTGCCGACCTGGTCGGCAGGTCGGCGGCTGCGGCCGATGGAGTCGGCAGATGGCCATGAGCCATTGACTCGGATCGTATATTGACCATATGGTCCGTGTAACCAACCCGCCCGGGAGCCGCGCCTATCGAAGCGAGCTGCGCGCGGAGCAGGCAGACGCCACGCGGTCACGCATCCTCGACGCCACGTTGCGGGTCATGGCGCGCGGCATGGCCAGCCTTTCCATCCCGGCGGTCGCGCGGGAGGCGGGGGTATCGGTCCCGACCATCTACCACCACTTCGCGACCAAGGCCGATCTGCTGGCGGCGGTGTACCCGCACCTCATGCGCCGAACCGGGGTCGACCGGGTACCGATGCCGCGCACGGTGGACGAGGTCCGCGACGCGGTGCGGGCGGTGTTCGAGCGCATGGACTCGCTCGACGACCTGGCCCGCGCGGCCGCGGTCAGCCCGGCGGCCGAGGAGGCGCGGCACACCAGCGTGCAGACCCGGCTCGAGCTCGGCCGCCAGCTTGCCCGGACCCATGTCCCGCCGCTCGCGGAGGCGGATCAGGAGCGCATCGCGCGCGTGATGGCGGTGCTCATCACCTCGGCGTCGCTGCGCATGTGGCGCCGCCACCTCGGCTCGTCGGTCGACGAGGCCGCCGACGACATCGAATGGGTGCTCCGGGCGGCCCTCGCCGCCGCCGCTCCGACGGACGACCGATGAGCGGCGCCCCGAGAACCGACAGCCCCGCCACGTTGCGGTGGCTTCGCGACGTGCGGATGGCAGACCGATCCGAGGTCGGCGGCAAGGCCGCCAGCCTCGGCGAGCTGCTGGCGATGGGCGTCCACGTCCCCGAGGGCGCGGTGCTCAGTGCCGGGGGCGCCGCGCTGCCCGCCGACGAGCGCCGCTCGCTGCTGCGGAGCGTTGCGGACCAGCTGGGGATCGGTCCGTTCGCCGTCCGCTCCAGCGGGGTCACCGAGGACGGCGCCGAGCGCTCGTTCGCGGGCATCTACGAGTCGGTGCTCGACGTGGCGCCCGACGACCTGGAAGCGGCCGTGGATCGCATCCTGGCCAGTGCCCGGGCAGCGCGGGTGGCCGGCTATGCACCCTCCACCGATGCCCGGATGGCGGTGATCATCCAGCGCATGGTCCGGCCGGCCGCGGCCGGCGTGGCGCTGACCGCCGACCCGATCAACGGCGACCGCGGGACGTGCGTCGTCACCGCCGTGCGTGGCGTCGGGGAGCGCCTGGTCTCGGGTGCCGCGCTGGGCGACGAGTTGGTCGTCCGCGACGGGAGGGCGGTGGCGCGCCGGCGCCCGGAGTCCGCGATCGACAGGTCCCAGGCCCTCGCCGTGGCGCGGGAGGCGCGGCGCATCGCGGACGCGCGCGGAGCGCCGCAGGACGTCGAGTGGGCCATCGACGAGCGGGGCACGGTGTGGATCGTCCAGGCACGGCCCATGACGGCCCTGCCGCCGGAGGCCTCGTGGGAGTCACCGGCCAAGGGCGCCTATACGCGCCAGCTGCGATTCGGGGAATGGATCTCCGAGCCGGTCACGCCCCTCTTCGAGTCGTGGCTGCTGAGCGACATGGAGGAGCGGCTCCACCAGCGCCTGCGGGACTGGACCGGACAGCGGGCCCCGTTGCCGCACCACGTCGTGGTGAACGGCTGGTACTTCTACTCGATCAACTGGCTCACCAACCCGGCGAGCCTGCCCGGGATGCTGTGGCACCTGGTGCGGATGCCACGACGCCTGGCCGGGATGTTTCCGCCGACCGTCCGGCACAGCATTCCGATCTTCGAGCGCGAGTGGCGCGAGGAGCTCCTGCCCCGCTACCGCAGCGCCGTGGCGACGGCCGAGGGTCGCGTGGAGACGGTCGCCGTCGACGAGCTCCCGGCAATGATCGACGAGCTGGCAGCCCTGGCGGGGGAGTACTTCGCCTCGGTCGCCACGTTCGCCGGTGCGGCGTACAAGATGGAGATGAACCTCGCGCTCTTCTACCGGCGGCACCTGGCGCCGTCGCTCGGCGGCAGTCACCTGTCGCTGGTCTCGGGCTTCGAAGCGCCGACCGCGCCCGCCGCTCACGCGGTCACGTCGCTCGACTGGTGGCATGCCACCGCGCCGGCGTCCGAGGTGGGTCAGCGCTCCGGCGCCGATCATGATCGGCTGGTGGCGGCGCGCCAGGCAGCCGAGGAGGCCGCGTTCGCTGCCCTGGCATCATCGCCGCGTCGGCTGCGCGCCTTCCGCCGCCTGCTGGCGGAGACCCAGCGCCTGGTGCCGATCCGCGAGGAGCACGTGGCTGCGTTCACCCTGCCGTGGCCCGTGATGCGACGAGCCGTGCTGCGCATCGGTGAGGCGCTGGTGGCCTGCGGCGCGCTCGCAGACCCCGACGACGTCTTCTTCCTGACGCGGAGCGAGGCGCTTGCGGCGCTCGACGGCGCATCGTCCGGGATGGTTGACGTGGCCGCACGACGGGCGACGCGCGAGGAGCAGTCCAGGCTCGTGCCGCCCTCACTGGTGGGGCGTCTGCACCCGATGCTGCGGCGCCTGTGGGACGCCTTCCCGGGGATGGTCGGTGCGGTGCGGTCGGAGCATGCCCTCGCGTCCGGCGTGCCGGCGTCGCCGGGACGGGCCACCGGCGCGGTGCGGGTCATCCGCGGCGCACCCGACTTCGACCAGCTTCAGCCGGGCGAGATCCTGGTGGCGCCCATCACGGCGCCCGCCTGGACGCCGCTCTTCGCCCGCGCGGCCGCGGTCGTCACCGACGTGGGGAGCGCCGCGGCGCACGCGTCGATCATTGCCCGCGAATACGGGATCCCCGCGGTGGTCGGCTGCGGCGACGCGACCGCGCGCCTGCGCACCGGGATGCGAGTCACGGTCGACGGGAGCACGGGCAACGTCGAGCCCGCCTAGCCCAACGCCTCGCGGAGGCGGGCAAGGCTCGCCTCCAGGTCCTTCTCCGCGGCCCCGGCGACGAGTCCCTCCATCGCGCCGCCGAGCAGGCCGCCCCCCGCGATGTCCATGCCGAACGTGATGCGCGAGGCATCGGTACCGGCCGGCGTGACGTCCAGGGCCAGGCTGACGTTCATGCCGCCCGCCTCGGTGGCCATGGCCAGGTGGCGAGGGGGATCGAGCTCGGTGATGCGCAGGTCGGCCTCGATGCGCTGGCCCATCAGCGTCCGCTCCACGCGGGCGGTCGAGCCGACCGCCATCGGTCCGTCGGTCAGCTGCTCGGCCCTGGTCACCCCGGACTGCCAGCGCGGCAGGTTGGTGAGGTCGGCCACGAAGTCGAAGGCGCGCTCCGGCGTGGCCGGCAGCTCCGCGGATCGTTCGATGTGTCGCATCGGCTCACGGTAGCGCAGACGAAGGTACCGATTCGGATCGCTCCCCGGATCGCGGTATGCTGCCGACGCCGAGCCATCCCCTCGAGGTCCCGATCCGTGCATCATCGCCTGCTGCCCGCCCTCCTCGTCCTCGCCGCCCTCCTGGCCGCCTGCGCGCCCGCGGCTCCCGCCCTGACCGATCCGAACGAGATCCTCACCCGGGGCCTCCAGGCCACTGCCGAGCTCGACGCGTTCCACGTCGCGCTCGAGCTGGACGGCACCGTCGCCGACCCGTCGTCCGGCTCGACCTTCCCGCTCTCCGGAACGAGCATCGAGGGCGACTTCGACCTCGCCAACGAGCGGCTCAGCGCGTCGTTCGCGGTCATGGGCTTCTCCGGCGACGTGCGCGTCGTCGACGGCGCGAGCTACGTGAAGATGAGCCTCACCGGTCCCAAGTGGATCAAGTCGGACGTCGAGGCGACCGCGTCGGGCGACCCGATGTCGGCGGTCACCGACCCGGCCGAGGCGATCGCCGAGCTGCGCGCCTTCCTCGAGCGCGACGGGGTCGACGCCTCGCTCCTCGCCGACGGCACCTGCAGCGAGCGCCCCTGCTACCACGTGCAGCTCACCGTCTCGGCCGAGCTCCTCGACGAGGTCGCGACCGAGCAGGGGGAGACGGACACGCTGCCATCGTCGGTGCTGCCCGATGGCCTGCTCCTCGACCTGTTCTTCGACAAGGCCGAGCTCTACCTGTCGCGCGCCGCGCTGGACATCTCGGGCGGCGAGCTGGGCGAGGTGTCGGCGGTGCTCACGCTGAGCAACGTCAACCAGGCCGTGTCGGTCGAGGCCCCGCCCGCCGACGAGGTCACCGAGGGCGGCGGGCTGCCCTTCCCCTAGATCGTCACCGGCGCGGCGCTCGCGGTGGTGCGGGCGACGTCGGCCAGCGCGCGGATGAACCGCGGCGCGACGTTGAGCGACTCGATGCGGGCGAACGCCATGCCAGCCGCCTCGGCCTGCTCCCGCGCCCCGATGTCGACGTCGTACAGGATCTCCAGGTGGTCGGCCAGGAACTGGATCGGCGCGACCAGCACCGACCGATGCCCCGCGTCGCGGAGCCTCGGTATCAGGTCGGCGAAATCCGGCGTCATCCACGCGCCCGGCTCGTGGCCGGCCGACTGCCAGCAGAAGTGCCAGCGTCCCGGGGCCAGGCCGGCCGCCGCGGCGACCGCCTCCGCGGTGGCGCGCAACTGGTCGATGTAGGCGGGCTCCGCCTCCGCGACCCGGCGGGGCAGCGAGTGCGCGGTGAGGAGGACCGGGGCGTCGTGGGGCATCCCGGCCAGCCCGGCGCGGATGCGGTCGGCGACGGACCCGACGAAATCGGCCTGCGACCACCACGCGGGGGCGAGCCGCACCTCCGGTGCCGCGGGGCCGAGCTGCGCCACCGCCTCGTCCAGCGCACGGCGGTAGCCGCCCATCAGCAGGTCCGAGTGCTGCGGGCTCATGACGATCGCGGCCACCGTCCCGCACCCGAGATCGGCGAGCTCGCGCAGCCCGTGCAGGATGGATGGCGACGAGAAGCGCATCCCCACCGTCGCCACCGCCTCTACCCCGTCCCGTCGCAGGCGCTCCGCCACCGCGCTCGCCTGTTCGCGGGTGATGGGGATCAGCGGTGAGCCGCCGATCAGCTCGTAGCGGCGCTGGAACTCGGCCACCAGCTCGTCGGGCGCCGGCCGGCCGCCGCGCACGGCGGCCAGGTAGTCGCCCAGGTCGTGCAGGTCGGCCGCCGGCGAGCCGTAGGTCATGAGCAGCACGCCGAGGCGCTCGCTCATCGGGCCGACTCGGCGTGCACCAGCTCGACCAGCCGGCGCAGCAGGTCCGGATCGGTCTCCGGCAGGACGCCGTGGCCGAGGTTGAAGATGTGGCCGGGGCGGTTGGCGGCGCGGCGCAGGACGTCCCGCGCCCCCGCGGCGGTGGCGTCCCAGCCGGCGAGCAGCCGCGTGGCGTCAAGGTTGCCCTGGATGCCCCGGTCATGGCCGATCCGCTCCCACGCGCGGTCGAGCGACTGGCGATGGTCGACCCCGATGACGTCGCCGCCGGCCGCGGCCATCGCCTCGAGGAGGGCCGCCGTGCCGGTCCCGAAATGGATGGTCGGGACGCGGCGCAGCGAGGCGAAGATGCGCGCCACGTGCGGCTGCACGTAGGTCACGTAATCGGCCGGCGAGAGGCCACCGACCCACGAGTCGAAGAGCTGGACGACGTGCACCCCGGCGTCGATCTGCGCGTTGAGATAGTCGATGACCACCGTCGAGAGCTTGTCCATCAGGGCATCCCACGCCCGCGGCTCGCGGAACATGAACGCCTTGGCGATCGCGTAGTCGCGGGAGGGGCGGCCCTCGATGAGGTAGCAGGCGAGCGTGAACGGCGAACCGGCGAAGCCGATGACGGCCTGCCGTCCGTCGAGCTCGGCGCGCACCAGGCGGATCGCCTCCATGACGAACGCCAGCTCGGTCGCGGGGTCGACCGGGCGCAGCGCGTCGACATCGGCCCGCGAGCGGATGGGCTGGTGGATGATCGGTCCGACCTCGGGCTGGATCTCGAGGCTGACGCCCATCGGCTCCAGCGGCAGCATGATGTCGGCGAAGAGCACCGCGGCATCC